>NZ_UPHQ01000276.1 GCF_900566055.1 Mycobacterium innocens | reverse complement strand
CCGCCAAGAAAACGCCGGCGAAAAAGGCGCCGGCGTTTTCTTGGCGGGCGCTTTTTTGGCGGGGGCTTTCGCGGCCTTCTTGGCGGGTTGCTTCTTGGCCGGTGGTCTCGGTGTGCCGTCGGGTTCGCCGTCGGGTCGATCCTGCGGGTCTGCCATGCGGCCGCTCCTTTGCAGCTTCTCTGTTTGCCTGGGGTCGCTCACTGGGTTGCGAAGCACTCGGGTCCCATCATGCCAGGACCCGGTATGCCGCCATCTCGGCTACCTGGGCGCGCGGGCGGGCTAGGGGCGGCGCCGCAGCGCCCACAGTGCTCCGGCGGCCACCGCGGCTATCGCACCGACCGCGAAAGGCCAGGTAGGAATGTCGGCGTCGGTACTCGCCCGGGCTACCGTCACCGGGTAGCTGTCGCGCAGGTGTGGCCGCCCGGTCACGGCGGGGCCGGTCATCTCCGGCTCGGCGGTAGGCCACCCGGTGCCCGGATGCTGGATGCCGGTCAGGTTTACCCGGGTCGAACCAGCGGACGCCCGGACGGGGTCACCGCAGGCGCCATCCACCGTCAGGGGCGCGGCGATCGTCAGGGCGACCAGCAGCAGGGCTGACCACGCGACACCGAGCAGCTGCTTCATGATCGCCGGCCCATCTCAGGCCAGCCCCAGCCGGGCCATCAGGTCGGCCTCGATGCCGTCGAGCTGTGAGGAGATCGCGGTGTGGGCGGCCCGGCGCCGCTGCGCAGGCATGTTCTCCGCGGCTGTGATGGCCGCTGCCAGCTCGGCGAGCCGTTCGCTGATGGCCGCGACGAATTGTTTGGTCTCCGCGTCCTTCGGCTTCTTCTCCTGGACCATCCGCAGCGACTGCTCCGACCCGGCGATCCTGGCCGACAGCCGGGCGCCGTGCCCGGAGAATTGTCCAACCTGAGCCAGTGGAACCCCGAGTTGGTCGGCACGACGCTGATCGATCAGCCCGCGCGCGGCAATGGCCGCGCGGTATATCACCGGCGCCAATATCGGGGCCAACAGCCGCGACACCGTCAGCGCCCGGCGGATTCGGGTGGGCGACAGCAACTTACCCTCGCGCTCGGCTTTGAGCTGGGTCTCGGCGACCTTCAGTGCCGCACGATCGCTGTCCCGCTGCGCCTTGAGCTGCGCCTTGAGGGCCTTGTCCGCCGCTTTGCGCTCGTACTTGAGGCGACGCGCCGCGTTCTTCGCCGACAGCTTGGCCTCGAGCTTGGCGCGGGCCTTGATCGCACGGGCTTCGGCGCGACGAATCGCCCGGCTCTTTCGCTTGCGGAACAGGCCCATTCCCGGCCGCCTCCCGGTTCTCGTGGACTATCGCGGTGCGTGCGCGATCGTTGGGCCAACCCTAATCCGCGTTGTGCGTGGGCAACCCGTCAGGTCGGTGGCTGCCGGCTGTTACGCGTCGAGCCGTTCCGCGCGGCGCAGTTCGTCGATCCGGTCGACGATTTCTTGCTGCGCCTGCGCCGACAACCCATGGGAGCGCTCCGCGATGCGGCGCACGCCGTCGTCCCGCATCGCGGCTAGCCACTGCAATTCCTTGTCGATTTTCGCGTAGTAGTCGTCGTCGGTGAAATAGGCCGCCCTGATGCGGAAGAAGTTGGCAAGGGCGGCCATGGTCGCCGACGACGGGTTGGTGCGGTTGCCCGAGCGTAGCTGGGACAGGTAGGGAGCCGACATCGTGATGCCCTCCGCCTTGAGCGCGGCGATCACCTCCGCGGAGGTGTGCGGCCCGCGTCCGGGTGGATACACCGTGTCGAACAGACGGTTCAGGCGGGCAGCGAACGTCGTGCTCATCGATATGACCTCCACCGGGCTGCAAGATCGAACGGTTACCTATCTTTATTTGCTGATCATGGTAGCGACAGTTATGTCCACAACCAAGTGCAAACCTGAGCGGATTGGGTGCCAGCGTGCTGGAGGCGCGATCAGGATGCCCTTGACGAGCGTCCAACCGATTCGGTGAGGTGTCCACAGAATGAACGGATTTCACAGGCTATCCGCAGAATACATCGCGTGGGGGCGCTCGGCGAGCCGTCGGGCAGGGCGTCCGGCACCGGTGTACGCGCACCTCGACAGGTGAATGCATTCAATGTCGGGCAACCCAACGTCTAACGGCGCAGTGCTCGGCCGCTCCTTTGCTGTCGAGCTCCACTGCGGGGCGGGGCGCAGACCGGCGGCGTCGCCGCCGGTCCACCGGCGCTGCCCGCAAGCGGTCGTCGGCATCGCCGAACCGTACGGGGTCCGGTAGGTGCCGTTCAGCAGAGGCTCAACCGGGCTGGGCGGACCTCGTGGTCACCGCGGAGGCATTGCGGCGGCGCCGAAGAGTTTGCGCCGTAACCCCGGCCGCCGCGACGATCGCCACCGCCGCCGTCACGCCGATGGCGACCGAGCGCCACCCGAGTGCGCCGTCGAACAGCATCCACAAGCCGAACAGCAGGAACAACAGGCTGGCCAGCACATGCAGCAGCTGCTCGGGCAGCCGCTGGTGCAGCAGTAGTCCCGCACCGATTGCCAGGCCGTCGGCCAAGATCATGCCCAGCGTGGAGCCGATCCACACACCGACCCAGTCGTGATCGCTGGCCAGAGTCACCGTCGCCAGCGTCGTCTTGTCGCTGAGCTCGGCCAGCACGAACGATGACACCACGGTGAGCAGCGCGAACCGTGGGCGGGGCGGAGTCGCGGGCTTGTCGTCACCGGCCGCGCCTTCTCGCCAGGCCCACACCGCGAAAAGCAGGAACGCGATCGCGCCCGCGAAAGCCATCGGCCGCGCAGGGAGTGTGGCGCCCAGGAAGTGGCCGATCGCCACCGAGACCCCGTGCACCGTGAAAGACGCGATCGCTACGCCGGCCATCACCACCCACCAGCGGAACCGCAGCGCATAGGTCATGGTCACGAGTTGGGATCTGTCGCCGAGTTCGGCGACGAAAACCACCCCGAGACTCAGGAGTGTGGCTGCGAGCATTTGGGACGACCTTTCGACACGTGGTCGATGACGCGCGGTCATCGAACATCGGTCGAAGGTCTCGCCCACCGTCTGCTCGACGGTTCGCCGGCCGGGCTTTCACCAGTATGTCGACCCGACGATTCGGGGCTACTCCCCTTCGCTAACGAACCCCAGGTTAGCGGCCGGTTTCCGGGCGCGCTAGGGCGACGAAGGAGTTCGGCCAGCCGCATTCTCGGATTCGCGGCCCGAAACTATGGTTTCGAATTGGCTTATGCGGCAAGCAGCATCGCCAGGATCGCCGTGTCGGGATGGCTGATCGGATCGACACCGACGCGACTCACCATTGACGTGATGGTGCCGTCCGCTTCGGCCTCCACCCAGGCGGCCCGGTGCTCCAGACCCAGGTGCGGCAACCCGGGCAGCAGGACACAGCCCGACGCTGCGCCGGTGCATTCCGGCAGCGACGGCGTCGTTTCCGAGGGCGGATGCAACATCAGCAATGCCGGCGGCTGATGATCGGCGAAATATCCGGGTCGGATGGCGGATTCGCCGAACACCGTGCCCTCGGCCAGCACTAGGCCGACGGTTCCGGGTGCGGGTTCGTCGGGTAATTCTTCGCGGGCACCGAATACGGTTGTCGTGGAAAGCAGTCCGGGCCACGACGCGACCCGGACGGCGACCATCAGCAGCTGCGCCCATTCCTTGGTCGAATCAGGCCAGCGTCCAGAGATGACAAACCCTTTCAGGGCACCACGAGAATGAAAGGGAGCAACCCCTATTGGTCTATCTGACCCAGCATTCATCCCGCCCTCCGATGCCTCCATCCGAAATAACCACGCTGGTAGCTCGAACAACCGTCTAGTTTCAATAATCAAGCATGCGCGGGGATTTGGCGCTGCGCAACCCGACACGGCTAACGCCTTGCCACGTTCGCGGTGTCATCGAGATGTCGCGATATCGAACCGGCCAAAGATCTGGGCGCCGCGCAATAGTGCGCGGCGCCCAGGCCCTGAAAATGTTGGAGTCAGCCGAAGATCAGGCCCTGCGTTTTCGAGGTGGCGGCCTCGTAGCGCGTCTGCACGTCGGCCCAGTTCACGACATTCCAGAATGCTTTGGCGAAGTCGACCTTGACATTCTTGTACTGGAGGTAGAAGGCGTGTTCCCACATGTCGAGCAGCAGTAACGGAATGATTCCGAGCGGAAAGTTCGTCTGGTGGTCGTAGACCTGGAATATCAGCAGCTTGTTGCCGAGAGTGTCCCAGCCCAGCGCCGCCCAGCCCGACCCCTGCACCGTGGTGGCGGCGGCGTGGAATTGGGCACGAAACTTGTCGAAGGATCCGAACGCCTCGTCGATGGCCGCGGCGAGTTCGCCGGTCGGCTTGTCGCCTCCGTTGGGAGAAAGGTTCTTCCACCAGATCGTGTGGTTGACATGGCCGGCGAGGTTGAAAGCCAAATTCTTCTCGTTCAGCAAGATCGCTGAGTGGTCTTCCTTGGCGCGCGCCTCTTCGAGTTTGGCGACCGCATCGTTGGCGCCCTTGACGTAGGTGGCGTGGTGCTTACTGTGGTGAAGTTCATTGATCTGACCCGAGATGTGTGGTTCCAGCGCCCCGTAGTCCCAATCCAGATCGGGCAAAGCGTATTCAGCCACGGCATTCCCTCCTTCAATCGTCTGACACGTCATTCGCGTGGGTTCCGCCACGCGGCGGGCTGACGTAGTCAACCCTGCTGCATGACCGCGCGCGCCGCAAGAACAGCCCCCATCATCGGGAACGGCTTGAACAGTTCCCTGGGATACCCGGGCGGCGGGGACTTAATACACAACCAGGAGGACCAGCACCGCGAGCAGCGCAAGCGCGATCAGTCCGGCACGAAGGGCGGCGATGACATACGCGTGGTTCCAGGCGGGCGAGCCCGAGCGCGAATTCGACGGTGGCGTCGACCCCGGACCGTAGGAGTGTGTCGCCATCAAACGCCTTCCACCTGCAGGGTCATCCCGCCTCAGTGAGGTGAGTCACAATGAACATCGCGTCGGAGATCATAACGCCTGGTGCACAGGTTGAAAAATTCGGCGACGAACAACCCCGGCAGTGCCGCGGTGTAATGGCCATGTGATGGCAAGACCGCTCCTGCGGGCGGTCGAAACCGCTGCCCGCCGGCCCCGTGGGTGAGTCGGGCCGGACGAACCTCTGACGGTGCGCCACCGCAGCGCCGGCAGGTCGCGTGACCAGAGGACGGCGGCGCTTCGCCCGACTGAGCCCCGCACTTCGCTCGCGACGCCGCCGGGCTGTCGATCGGCGCGTCCCGGGAGCGCCATGTTATCCACAGTTCGACGCGAACCGGGCCGATAGAGGTGGCATCGAGACGGACCGCCGGCTGTGGATAAAGCTGTGGAAACTGTGGATAGGTCGCGGGTGGGCCTTAGTAGCTGTCCAGGTCCTGTCCAGGTTCTGTCCAGGTCCGTCCAGGGGTCGCGCAGACTGCCTCGTCGGGGCCCGGGCCGCCGCGGTCCCGCTCTGTCCCGCGCACGCAAGGTGGCTTCCCCGATCCGGTTTGACGCCGTGCTGTGCCGTGGCGTCGACAGGCTATTAGGCTGGTCCGGTGATCCAGGTGTGCTCCCAGTGCGGCACTCGGTGGAACGTCCGCGATCGTCAGCGGGTGTGGTGTCCACGTTGCCGGGGGACCCTGATGGCGCCGCTGGCCGACCCGTCGGCGGGCGACCCGCGGTGGCGTTCGCCGGTGGGCCCTCAGCCGGCGCCCCACCTCATGCAGCGCACTCCGGCGCGGCTCCCACCCGGGTTTCGATGGATCGCGGTACGCCCGGGCGCCCCGCCGCCACCGCGGACCTGGCGACGATTCCGCGGGCCCACGCCGCGCTATGCCGTGATGCCGCGATGGGGTCTGGCGGACCGACTCCCTTCGACCGCGCCTTCGCCCGCGGCGATACCGGAAAGGTCCGGGCCGGCCGCACCGACGGTGCGGTCCGTGCTGTTCGCCACGATCGTGGTGCTCGGCATCGCCGCGCTGGTCTATGCGGTGCGATACGTGCTGCTCATCGTGAACCGCAGCCTATTGCTGAACTCCCTGGTGGCCGGCGCCGCGCTGTGGCTGGGGGTGCTGGCCAGCGTGGCCGCGCTCGTTGCGATGATCGGCTGTTTCGTCGTGCTGATTCGCTGGCTGATCGGTCGTCGGGCCGCCGCCTTCGGGCATCAGGGCCTGCCCGAGCACCGCTCGTCGCGGCAGTTGTGGGCCGGCTGTCTGCTGCCGTTGGCCAACGTGTTCTGGGCGCCGGTGTACGTCATCGAACTGGCGGTGGTCGAAGACCACTACCAGCGGCTGCGCCGTCCCATCGTGGTGTGGTGGATCGTCTGGGTGGTCAGCAACGCGGTGTCGATCTTCGCCATCGCTACCAGCTTTTCCAGCGACGCCCAGGGCATCGCCAACAACACGGTTATGGCGGTCGTTGGCTACGCGTTGGCCGCAGCCGCCGTGGCCGCTGCCGGGCGGGTCTTCGAAGGGTTCGAGCGCAGACCGGTCGAACGGCCGGCGCACCGGTGGCTCGTGGTCCGCCCGGATGGCCCGCCCCGGCAACCAACCCCGGCAGCTGCCGGTGCAGTTGAGCTGCAAGGGCAAGAACCGGCAGCATAATGGGCATGACCTGGGCCGACGAGGTGATCGCCGGGCACCCGTTTGTGGTTGCCCACCGCGGCGCGTCCGCTGCTCGACCGGAACACACGCTGGCCGCGTACGACTTGGCGCTCAAGGAGGGCGCCGACGGCGTGGAATGTGACGTGCGGCTAACCCGTGACGGCCACCTCGTCTGTGTGCACGACCGGCGCTTGGACCGGACCTCGACTGGAGTCGGGCTGGTCAGCACGATGACGTTGGCCGAGCTACGCGAGCTGGAATACGGCGCCTGGCACGAAAGCTGGTGTCCGGACGGCACTCACGGCGACACCAGCCTGCTGACCCTGGACGCGTTAGTCGCGCTGGTGCTGGACTGGAACCGGCCGGTGAAGATCTTCATCGAGACCAAACACCCCGTCCGATACGGTTCGCTGGTCGAAAACAAAGTGCTGGCACTTCTGCACCGCTTCGGCATCGCCGCACCCGCCTCCGCCGACCGGTCGCGCGCCGTCGTGATGTCGTTCTCGGCCGCGGCGGTCTGGCGGATCCGGCGGGCCGCGCCGCTGTTGCCGACGGTGCTGCTCGGCAAGACCGGACGGTACCTCGCCAGCAGCGCGGCCACCGCCGTCGGGGCGACTGCGGTGGGACCGTCGCTGCCGGCGTTGAAGGACTACCCGCAACTCGTCGACCGTGCGGCCGCCCAGGGACGGGCGGTTTACTGCTGGAACGTCGATGAATACGACGACGTCGAATTCTGCCGTGAGGTCGGGGTGGCGTGGATGGCTACTCACCACCCCGCCCGCACGAAGGCCTGGCTACAGCAGGGGCGCGCCGGCCGGGCCGGCGGCTAGAGGGCCGGCGGCTAGAGGCTACCGCCGGCGGCACGGGGGGCGCCTGAGGCGGAGGGCGCCCGGCCCACCTCGCGGGCGACGAAGTTCTCGAGCTCGAACAGGTTGGATCCGGCCCGATCGGCAATCCGCAGCAGGGTGGACATCAGCGACATCTCTTCAACCTGTTCCTGCAGGAACCACTGCATGAACTGCTCGCCGAGGAAGTCGCCCTCGTCGCGGGCCACCGCGGCCAGCCGACTGACCTGGTCGGTGACGGCACGCTCCTGGTCGAGTGCCAGCGCCAGCGCGTCGCGCGGTTTGTCGAACTGGTTTCGGACGGTGTCGACGCCCGGGATTTCGACGCGAAGGCCGCGCTCGAGCAGATGTTGCACCAGCATCATCGCGTGATTGCGCTCTTCGACCGCCTGGCCATAGAAATGCTTCGCCAATTGCGGCAAGTCCTCGCTGTCGAAATAGACCGCGATCGCAATATATTGCTGCGCGGTGGTGAATTCGTTGAAGATTTGCTCCTGCATTAACGCATGGAATTTGGTCTTGTGGCCGTCGTAGTCAGTCATTAGGTCAGATTAACGCAGGTAGAACCTGGTCCGCAACGAAGGCATCACTTAGTGAGGAAAGCTTTTCCTAAGTGCTGTGGAGACCGTCAATAACGCTCTTTATCAGGCCAGGTTTGCCTAACTAAAATAACTCCGGTAGGCGTTATTGCGGGTGGCCCTAGCACAAACGATGCGTGACATCTCTCGACACCCGGTGAAGTCACTATGGTTGCCCGTCGATCGCGGAAGCCGGCACCGGAGCGTCCGAAGCGAGCGCATCGAACAATTCCCGGGCCGCGTCGTGATTCCATACCACCACCGAGCCGACGTCGCTGTCGGTGAACTCGCCGATCGGAACCGTCAGCGCGGTGGTGTGTCCGTGCAGCGCCCATCCCAGGCGGGCCAGGTCGAAGACATGGGTGTCCCGGTCGACGGTCAGCGCCCCGGCGGCTGCGTGTGGCACCGCGTACCAACGCCATGGGTTGAGCCATACCGCGGGGCTGGCCGCGCGGTGCAGCAGCGCTGCCATGAACTGGCGTTGGTTGAGCATGCGGTCCAGATCGGCCCGCGGTGTCGCGCGAGACCGGACGTAACCCAACGCCCGTCGGCCGTCCAGTTGTTGACAGCCGGCCGGCAGGTCGACACCGGCCAATGGATCGCTGATCGGCTCGCTCAGGCAGACGCTGACCCCGCCCAGCGCGTCGACCAGCTCGGCGAAGCCGCCGAATCCAACCTCGGCGTAATGGTCGACGCGCAAGCCGGTGGCCTGCTCGACGGTCTGCACCAGTAAGGGCGCACCACCGGTCACGAACGCGGCGTTGATCTTGTCGCGACCGTGACCGGGTATCGGCACCGAGGAGTCGCGCGGTATCGACACCAACGTCGTCGGGGTGCTCGACCCGAACCCCGGCACGTGCACCAGCAGGATGGTGTCGGTGCGTCCGGTGCCGACGTCGCCGCCGGTGGCGAGGTTCTGCTGTTGCTCGGCGGTGAGGTCCTGGCGGGTGTCGGAACCGACAAGCAGCCAGTTCGTGCCGCGGCCGCCTCCGGGGCGGTCGGTGTAGTCGCTGAACACCGGCTCGCGGCGCAGCGACGTGTCCAGCCACAGCGCACCGCCGAGGATGCCCGCCCCGGCCAGTAACAGAACGACCAGCACACTGAGTGTCACGATCCTGCCCCAGCGCCGCCGCCTGACCCGGTTGTGGCGCGCTTTCGGCGCTACCGGCCGCGGGGGCGGTGTCGACGCGGCGGGACCGCGCTGCCGTCTGAGCCGGACTGGCCGGACTGTCGGGGATGGCGGGGGGTCAGTCGTCGCCGGTGCGGGTTCGGGTTCGGGCCGGGGTCTGCCCGGTGGCCGCGGTGGCGGGTTTTCGCGACGGATGACCTGTGACGGCTCCGGTTGCGCCGGCCGGTGATGCACCGGTCTTCGGGGTCTCCCGGGCTCCGGTGATCGATCGCCGTTCACCTGGACAACGTACGTGGCCGGACCCGGCAATGTAGTCGGCCGCGACGACGTGCTACGAAGCGCGGCGCCGCCGGGCGCGCAACCCGTTGACGAAGGGGCACCCCATCAACACCCGGATGGCCTGCCCCAGCCCGTTCATGTCGTCCACCGGCCGGTGGAACGGCAGCCGGATGTCACGGTCGCCGTGGTCGCCTTCGACCCGAAATTGCACACCGTACCGGTCGAGGCCCAGGGGACGGATCGGTCCGCGCCGCCATTGGGCCGGCAGCCGGGAGACCAACCGGGCGACGACGTCGCCATGGACGGTCGCCAGGTGCCACAGCAACGTGGATTCGATCTCGCAGAACGGGTCCGGCCGGGCGGCCAGCAGGTCCGCGACACTGACCGGCGAGGCTCCGGTGGTGTCGGTCACGACCACCGATTCGGTCTCCAGCCGCAGCAATGCGTACTGGTTCTGCTGCCGGAGGGCGGGGCCGGATCGGGGAGTCTCGACCTGCAGCAGGGCCGGGTCCGGGTTCTCGGTGGCGATCGTGTCCAGCACCGAGGTAACCGCTCCCCACGGGACCCGCTGCAGGCGGCCGCGGATCCACACCAGCGATCGGACCGGCTCGCGGACCGGCAGCGGGGCGTAGTCGGTGAGCTCGAGTAGGGCCTGAGATCCGCAGCCGGGCCCGTAACCGCCCGCGGCGGCGCGGTCAGCGGGAACCGCCACGGCGAAGGAACCGTCGGACATCAAATGGTGCAGCGGCGCGGCTATCGGTTGGTCGGGCTCTACCGCCAGCAGGCCCGCGCCGGCCCGCGCGCAAATAGTGCGAATGCGCTCGGCGGTCGTGGGCGTCGGGCTGGTGATCGGAAACATCGCAGCGCTCCTCGAAATTAGGTAAGCCTAACTTAAGCCACTCGGCTCGTCCGTCGCAAGGACCTGATGCGCCACTAGTGTTGTCAGCGTGGTCTGCATCGCCTACCTCGGTCCGGAAGGGACGTTCACCGAGGCGGCGCTGCTGCAGATAACGGCCACCGGGCTGGTACCTAGCCGGCAAGCGGAGACGCCACAGCGGCTGCCGGTCGAAAGCACTCCCGCAGCTCTGGATGCCGTCCGGAACGGCACGGCGGATTTCGCTTGCGTGCCCATGGAGAACTCGATCGACGGGTCGCTGGCGCCCACTTTGGACAGCCTGGCCATCGGTTCGCCCCTGCAGGTGTTCGCCGAGACCACCCTCGACGTGGCCTTCAGCATCGTCGTTCGGCCCGGCCGCAGTGCCGCTGAGGTACGTACGCTGGCCGCTTTTCCGGTGGCGGCGGCACAGGTACGGCAATGGCTGAGCGCGCATCTGCCCGGCGTCGAGATGTGCCCGGCGTATTCGAATGCCGACGCGGCCCGCCAGGTGGCCGATGGCCGGGTCGACGCGGCTGTCACGTCGCCGCTGGCGGCCGCCCACTGGGCGTTGGCGGCGCTGGCCGACGGTGTCGTCGACGAATCCAGCGCCCGGACCCGTTTCGTGTTGATCGGCCGGCCGGCCCGACCGCCGGCGCGCACGGGAGCCGATCGCACCTCGGCGGTGTTGCGGATCGACAACGTGCCCGGCGCACTGGTGGAAGCGCTGACCGAGTTCGGCATGCGCGGCATCGACCTCACCCGGATCGAATCCCGGCCCACCCGCACCGAATTGGGCACCTACATGTTCTTCGTGGACTGCGTCGGCCACATCGACGACGACGCCGTTGCCGAGGCACTCAAGGCGTTGCACCGTCGTTGTGCTGATGTGCGATACCTGGGTTCCTGGCCGACGGGACAGGCCGTCGGCATGCAGCCGCCGCCACCCGACGATGCGTCGATCTGGCTGGCTCGGCTCCGGGAGGGCCAGCCGGACCCGGTCCGGGAGCCGGGGCGATGAGCGGTCGTCTGGTGCTGCTGCGGCATGGCCAGTCCCACGGCAACGTCGAGCGCCGGCTGGACACTCGGCCACCGGGCACGGCGTTGACGCCCCTGGGACGCGAACAAGCCCGCGCGTTCGCGCTCGGCGGCCCTGCCCGGCCGGTCCTGCTTGCGCACTCGGTCGCGGTCCGTGCGTCGGAAACGGCCGAGGTGATCGCTGCCGAGCTGGACTTGCCGCCGCTGCGGCTCGACGGTATCCACGAGGTCCAGGTGGGGGAGCTGGAAAATCGCAACGACGACCAGGCCGTCGCCGAATTCAACGCCATCTACGACCGTTGGCATCGCGGTGAATTGCATGTGCCGCTGCCCGGTGGTGAGTCCGGCGAAGACGTCTTGGATCGTTACGTGCCGGTGCTCACCGAACTACGGATGCGCTACCTGGACGACGCCGCCTGGGACGGTGACATCGTGGTCGTCAGCCATGGGGCGGCAATCCGGCTGACGTCGGCGGTGCTGGCCGGAGTCGACGGCAGCTTCGTGCTCGACAACCATTTGGGCAATGCCGAATGCGTGGTGCTGGCTCCGATCACCGACGGGCGGTGGAGTTGCGTGCAGTGGGGAACTCTCAAGCCGCCGTTCTACCCCGACCTCACGCAAGGCCCACCCACGCCAGTCATCGACGCGGTGACGTCAAGCACTGACCCGATGGGGTGATCCGACCCGTCCGTTAGGCGCGTCAGCGCATCGGCAGCCGACCGCGTCGCAGTCGATGACAAACGTGTGCACCGATATCTCGGGCCCGTCGCAGTCGGTTTCGGTGCATTCGGCCGGGCCCAGAGCATGACGAATGATGGTGCCGTGGCAGTGATAGACGCCTGTCCGGCAGTCGCGACAGACTGTGCTCATGAAGCGTTCTTAGCACCAGGGCCGGACAAATCCGGGATGCCGCGCCCGTCACCGGCCGGGTTCGGTCAGCCCCACCCCAGTTCGTCCAGCCGGGCATCGTCGATGCCGAAGTGGTGGGCGATCTCGTGGATCACCGTGATCGCCACCTGGTCGACGACTTCGTCGGCGGATTCGCAGACATCCAGCAGGGCGTCGCGGTAGATGGTGATCGCGTCCGGCAGTGTTCCGGCGTAATCGGAGTCGCGCTCGGTCAGCGCGATCCCCTCGTACAAGCCCAGCAGGTCGTGGTCGTCGGGGTGGCGGTCGGCGACCAAGATGACCACGTTGTCCATTGCGGCTGCCAGTTCGGGCGGGATGAGATCGAGTGCGTCGGAAACCAGTTCGTCGAACCGCTGCGGGTCCATCCGCACCGCCACGGGCTAACCTTCCGGCGCGGGCTCGGCGGGTGCGGGGGCCTCCGGTGCCGGGGCCGCCGGCGGCGCCCCGCCATCGGCCGGCGGGGCCTGGGTGGCCGGGGCAGCGGGCGCCTGGGTGGTGGCCGGGGCTGCGGGTGCGCGAGACGGTGTCACCACCGGCTGTTGATTGGGCAGGTGCTGGTTGCCCGGCGGCGTGACCGGAATCTCCTGGACCGGGGCCGCGGGTTGCGTGGCCGGCACCTGAACCGGGATCGGCGGCAGCGTGAGCCGCTCCTCGGGGATGTCGGGCGGCGGCATCGGGGGCTGGCCGTTGATCAGCAGCGGTCCCTTGGCGCTGTTCACCAACGTGGCCCAGCCGCCGTTGCCCAGGGTCGCACCGATGCTGCACGCGACCTCACGGCTCCCCGCCGACCAACTGGACAGCGACAGCGTCGGGTAGATCAGCGTCAACGTGGTGGTCCGCAGCTTGACGGGCGCCAGGTAGGCGTCCGTCATCCGGGTGCAGTTGTCCTTGATATACGCGTCCTGCTCGGGTTCGGCGGGCAGTGCGTTCGGGAACTTCTCGGCGAGGTTGACCGTGCCGGTCACCTCCATCGCGTGCGGGGCCGTGCAATCGACCGGAACATCGACCGGTTGGTTGGTGTTCGAGTCGATGGCCAGGCAGGTGCCGGCCGGCCAGACCTTGGACTGGTCGAGGTCGGCAACCTTGCCTTTGAACAGGGCCTGCTGATTGTTGGGGCCGGGCAACTGCAGGCCGCACAACATGCGGCGCTCGCCGGCTTGTCGCCACGCCCGGTCACCGGACCACAGCATGCTGATGGTGAACTTGCTGTTCGGATCGAACTTGGTGCCGAGGTAGCGGCGTACCGCGGCCTCGCACTGCTCCTGGCTGATTTGCTGGATGCGTGCCGGCGACGGGGGAGCGGCGTTGGGTCCGTACTCCGAACCGGGGAAGGTCCGCATGTCGATGGACTCGGCCACTTCGAACCGGTGGTCGTCGGAGCAGCTGACAATGGTCGCGGCCTCCGGCATGGCGTCGGGCCAGGTCAGGCAGTCGCCGCCGGTGGCTCGGTTGAAGGCGGCGTTGCTCTTGGCGCCGGTGCTGGGCACCGGATTGTTGTCGATGTCGCCGGCAAGGCGCCCGGGACCGGTGGTCACCGCGGGAATCGCGGTGACCAGTCCGGCAATCAACAGGGCACCCAAAGCGGTGAGCAGCAGCGCCCGCCGGGTCGCCGACGCCTGCAGAGCACGGGGCCAGCGGAAGCCCGCCCCCGGCGGGGTGGCTGCGGCGGTGCCGGTTCTGTCAGCTTGGGTGTCAGGTGGCAGTTGCTTCTGCGGCGCGTCCAACATCCGTTCCATTGTGACAGGGGCCGCCCGGTGGCGTTACCAATGTTGCTGATGTGATACCAGAGCCGGATGCTCGGCCAGCTGACGCCATCGGGCTGTGCGGTCAAAAGTAGTCTTGCGCCCGTGATCGACCTGAAGCTGCTCCGGGTAGACCCCGACGCCGTGCGCCGCTCCCAACTTAGTCGCGGCGAAGACCCGTCGCTGGTGGACGCCCTGTTGACGGCCGACGCCGCGCGGCGCAGCGTGATCGCGGCCGCGGATGCGCTGCGTGCCGAACAGAAGGCCGCCAGTAAGAGGGTGGGCGGCGCGTCGCCGGAGGAGCGGCCCGCGCTGCTGCAGCGCGCGAAAGACCTCGCCGAGCAGGTCAAGACCGCCGAAGCGAACCAAACCGAAACGGAGGCGGCCTTCACCGCGGCACACCTGGCGATCCCCAACGTGATTCTGGACGGCGTCCCCGCCGGCGGGGAGGACGACTACGCGGTGCTCGACGTCGTCGGCGAGCCCCCTCGGCTGGACGACCCGAAAGACCACCTGGAACTGGGCGAGGCGCTCGGTCTCATCGACATGCAGCGCGGCGCGAAGGTGTCCGGATCGCGGTTCTACTTCCTGACCGGGCGGGGTGCGCTGCTGCAGTTGGGGCTGCTGCAGCTGGCGCTGCGGCTGGCCGTCGACAACGGCTTCATCCCGATGATTCCGCCGGTGCTGGTGCGCCCGGAGGTGATGTCCGGCACCGGCTTCCTGGGCGCCCATGCCGAGGAGGTGTACCGGCTGGAGGCCGACGACCTCTACCTGGTGGGCACCTCGGAGGTGCCGCTGGCCGGCTACCATTCCGGCGAGATTCTGGACCTGTCCGCCGGGCCGCTGCGTTACGCGGGGTGGTCGTCGTGCTTCCGGCGCGAGGCCGGCAGCTACGGCAAGGACACCCGCGGCATCATCCGGGTGCACCAATTCGACAAGGTCGAGGGCTTCGTCTACTGCACACCCGGTGACGCTGAGTCCGAACATCAGCGGCTGCTGGGCTGGCAGCGCGAGATGCTGGCCCTGATCGAGGTGCCGTATCGGGTCATCGACGTGGCCGCGGGCGATCTCGGCTCATCGGCGGCGCGGAAGTTCGACTGCGAGGCGTGGGTTCCGACCCAGGGCGCCTACCGCGAGCTGACCTCGACGTCGAACTGCACCACCTTTCAGGCGCGCCGCCTGGCAATCCGCTACCGCGATGCCAACGGCAAGCCGCAGATCGCGGCGACGCTCAACGGCACGCTGGCCACCACCCGCTGGCTGGTCGCCATCCTGGAGAACCATCAGCAGCCCGACGGCAGTGTTCGGGTACCTTCGGCACTGGTCCCGTTTGTCGGTGCCGAGGTGCTCGAACCTCTCTAGACGTTGATGGTATGGCGCGATTGTTTGTGCCGGCGCTGGCGTTCGATGGTGGCGAAGTAGCAGGCGAGCGGGAAGGCAAAGCTGGTGAAGAAGCTGGCCACAAAGAACAGCCACGGACGCTTCAGACCTCGCCGATAGCCGTCGACGATGGTAAACACCGGTAGCAGAACGACATTCGCGATGAGGTAGTCCTGATTGCCGGAGCCCGCCGCCGGGTTTGCGAATTGCAGCCGAAGGAAGTTCGGGTAGCTGCCCGGTCCTGAGACCAGGTTGCCTTGACCGTGCGCGTCGAGCATGAAGTGGATGTTGAAGTACCAGCCCAACGCGATCGAGGCGATGCCGGCGGTGTAATACACACATTCCAGCGGCGAGAACCAGGGCCCGCCCGCCGGTTTCGCGTAGACCCTGGGGTTCGACGCCACGATCCAGGCGACGACGGCCAGCCCCAGTAGCGCGTGGACAACAAGCGACACCATGGCCGCAGTCTCACCGCGTCGGATAGTTTTGTCAATATTGTCATAACGATCCTTGGTACCTTACTGCCATGGTCCGGCCAGCTCAGACGGCGCGCAGCGAACGCACCCGGGAGGCATTGCGTCAAGCCGCGCTGGTGCGATTTCTGGCCCAGGGCGTGGCGGACACCTCGGCCGAACAGATCGCGGCGGACGCCGGGGTATCGCTGCGGACGTTCTACCGCCACTTTCACTCCAAGCACGATTTGTTGTTTGCCGACTACACCGGGCTGCACTGGTTTCGCACGGCCCTGGACGCCAGGCCGGCCGACGAGCCGATCATCGATTCCGTGCGGGCGGCCGTCTTCGCGTTTCCCTATGACGTGGAAGCCGTCACGAAAATCGCCGCGTTGCGGGGTGAGGAACTGGACCCCGGGCGCATCGTCCGGCACATTCGTGACGTCCAGGCCGACTTCGCCGAGGCAATCGCCGGGCAGCTGCAACGCCGTAGCTGCGTGGCTGACCCGACTCCGGACCAGCGGTTGCGGGTGGCGGTGACGGCGAGGTGTATCGCCGCGGCCGTGTTCGGCGCGATGGAGGTGTGGATGCTCGCTGACGAGCGGTCGCTCGGTGAGTTGGCGCGGATGTGTCATGCGGCGCTGGAATCGCTGCGGGCCGGTATCACCGAGGCGTGGGTTCTCGGCCAAGTTTCGTCATAATTGACAAAACATTGCAATCCGTGCCAGCGTGCCTTGCTGGAGGGCAGGAGCATGTCTGATTACGACGCCATAGTCATCGGCGCCGGGCACAACGGGCTGACCGCGGCGGTGCTGCTGCAGCGGGCGGGGCTGCGAACCGTGTGCCTGGACGCCAAGCGCTACGCCGGCGGGATGGCCGCCACCGTCGAGCTGTTCGACGGGTACCGGTTCGAGATCGCCGGCTCGGTGCAGTTCCCGACGTCGGCGGTGGTCATCAGCGAACTCGGATTGGACACCTTGCCGACCGTAGATCTGGAAGTCATGTCGGTAGCGCTGCGCGGTGTCGGCGACGATCCGCTGGTCCAGTACACCGACCCGATGAAGATGTTCGCCCACCTCAACGAGGTGCACGGGGCGGACGCGGTCACCGGAATGGCGGGGCTGCTGGCGTGGGCACAGGCGCCGACACGGGCGTTGGGACGCTTCGAGGCCGGCACGCTGCCGAAGACCTTCGACGAGATGTATGCCTGCGCCACCAATGAATTCGAGCGTTCAGCCATCGACGACATGCTGTTCGGGTCGGTCACCGACGTGCTGGACCGCTACCTGCCGGACCGCCAGAAGCACGCCGCGCTGCGCGGCTCGATGACGGTGCTGGCCGTCAACACCATCTACCGCGGGCCGGCCACGCCGGGCAGCGCCGCCGCACTGGCCTTCGGACTGGGCATTCCCGACGGTGACTTCGTGCAGATGAAGAAGCTGCGCGGCGGCATCGGGGCGCTGACCACGCATCTGTGCCGGCTGCTGCAGAGCCACGGCGGCGAGGTCCGGTTGCGATCCAAGGTGGCCGAGATCCGCGTCGAGGGCGGCCGGGTGAGCGGCGTGCGCACCGAGGCCGGCGACATACTGAGCGCCCCCATCGTGGTCTCGGCCGTCGCGCCGGACGTCACGGTCAACGGGCTGATCGATCCCGCGGCGCTGCCCGCCGACATCCGGGAACGGTATGCGCGTATCGATCACCGCGGCAGCTACCTGCAAATGCACTTCGCCCTGGACGAGACTCCCAGCTTTACCGCGCCGTACCAGGCGCTCAACGATCCGACCATGCAGGCATCGATCGGCATCTTCTGCACGCCGGAGCAGGTGCAGCAGCAATGGGAGGAGTGCCGCCGCGGAATCGTGCCGGCCGACCCGACCGTCGTACTGCAGATCCCGTCGTTGCACGATCCGCAGCTGGCCCCGCAAGGCAAGCACTCCGCGTCGGCATTCGCCATGTGGTTCCCCATCGAAGGCGGTGCCGACTATGGCCGATCCAAGCTCGACATGGGCCAGCGCGTCATCGACAAGATCACCAGGCTGGCACCGAATTTCGCCGGCAGCATCACCAGGCACACCACCTTTACGCCCAAGCACATGGGGGTGATGTTCGGCGCTCCCGGCGGCGACTACTGCCACGGGCTGTTGCACCCGAACCAGATCGGCCCGAACCGGCCGGGTCCGAAAGGCTATATCGGGCAGCCTATCCCGATCGACGGGCTGTACCTAGGCAGTGCGGGATGCCACGGCGGGCCCGGAATCACGTTCATCCCGGGATTCAACGCCGGCCGGGCCGCCGTTGCCGATGGCTAGCTGCTAGCGATTCGCCGAGCGTGTTCTCGCGGCGAGAAAACGGCGTCGACTTCGCAGTGGATTCACGTTCGGCCAGAGGTTAACCGCGTTCGGCGAGCAACCCATCCAACAGCGCGACGAAATCGACCGGACGCGCTGGCGTGAAGGCGGGTTTCCACCGCGCCCCCGGAATGTCCAGGGTGATCAACGTCGACCTGAGGGGCCGGTTGACGTCCAGCGGTAGCCAGCGTTGCAGGTCCGAGCTGCCCCAGATACGGAACCGGTGGGTGAGCAGGCCCAGCGGCTCGGCCTGGTAGCCGCGGATGTCGGCTAACGCAATGACCTTGGCCGTGCCGGACGGAAAGTGGTACCGGCGCAACGTGAGCGCGGCACGGTCCAGCTGGACCACGCCGTCGTCGTAGAACTGCATCATGTTTTCGAACTCCGCAACTGGTGGCCGCGGGTGGTCAGGCAGCGTCCGTCGTCCAGCCGCCATTGCCACCCGTGCAGGTTGCAGGTCAACGTGTTGCCTTCCACCACACCGAATTTCGAAAGATCGGCTTTCAGATGGGGACAGCGCCGCTGAATCTCCCAGCCGTCCAGGGTGATCGATGCGCTGTTGTCGTGGGTCTCGGCGAACCAGCCGTCGGCGTAGGTGATCCGCTCGTTGGTCAGACATTTGAAGAACGTGTAGAGGTATTCGTTGTAACCTCCGACGCGCCAGGCCCGAAACCGGGTCGACAAGAAGATGGTGTTGACCCAGTCCGGTTCCCGGTCGCGCAGTACGGTGCGTACCAGCTCCGGCGCGATCGCGAACCCGTAGCGCATCTTTTCGTCGGGAATGCGTTCGCGCACCGTCCGTTTCGGAAAGTCCAAGACGACGGTCTCGGGGCCCAGGACCAGTTCCACCGGGTAGCCGATGCCGTCGCAAATCTGGTCGCTCTGCATCATGATCGGTTCGAACAGCGCGCGCAGCGGCTCCAGCAGCGGCTCGCCGCTGGCGGAGGCCCAGCCTGCCCGTTCGGCCGCGACGACCGGCGCCATCCGTTCCGCATAGTCTGCGATGTACATGGCCTTGCCGGTGGTGAAGATGGCTTCGACATCTTCGACTGGCAGTGGATGGCTCAGCGAATTCAGCTCCGCGCCGGTGAAATCCGCGACCGATCCCGGAATCATCAACAGGCCGCGATCGTGGCCATGGGTGCGCATCTGGTCCAGGAACACCATCTGGTCGGGAAAGATGTTGGCCGGGTCGCTGCCGTCGTCGTTGAGGTGGCGCAGTTCGGGGTCCAAGAAGCACGGTGGTCCGGCCGACGGGATCACCCAGGTAGCCCCGACCTGCGCGACGTACTGGCGAGCCCGGTCCATTCCGCGCTGCCGCTTCTGGGTGCCGAACGCTTCCTTGGCACGCGCCGGCATGTCGTAGACCATCGGGTACCAGATGGCGCCCGAATACTGCAGCATGTGCACGTCGATAGGGCCGAACTCCGATGCCAGCACGTCCAAATCGATCGGACGCGCATCGTTCATGTTGAACGCCGTCGTCTCGCCATCGGAAACCACCAGTGCCGAGTCCCCGATCGGACCGTCGGCCGGGGCTCGCAGCGCGATGATCATGATGTCCAGCTCGCCCTTGGGCCCGCTGAGCCGCTGCTTGACCGAGTCGGTGGTGTCGAAGAAACGGTGAAACCCTAACTTCTCCAGCTCATTTCGCAGATCGGGCACCGGAAAGTCGGGCAGCAGCACCACCGCGTCCTTGTTGACGTGGGCCCGCAGGTTCTCCGCGTCGAAGTGGTCCTTGTGCAGGTGGGAGACGTACAGATAGTCACAGTCGCCCACGGCGTCCCAGTCCAGTGCGCTGTTGTCCGGAAACGGGAACCAGGAAGTGAAGTAGGCCGGGTTGAGCCATGGGTCGCACAGAATGCTGCCCGCGTGGGTCTGGATCAGAAAGCCGGCGTGGCCGACGCTGGTGACCTGCACAAATACCTTTCCGTGCCGTTCAGAAGAGATCTACCTGCTGCGCGCCTGGGGGCGCGAAATGCAGCATCGAGCTTAGCTTGCGTCGATATCTTCGGCCTGCCACAACCGTCGGTAGTAATCCAGGCGCGGCGGGTCCGGCTCGACTCCGTAGGCTTCGAAGAACACCGTGTCCCAGCCCCGCCCGGGGTAGTTCCAGCCCAGCGACAGTGTTGCTACCGCGAGGTCGGCCCACCGATCGGCCACGCCCATGGCGTCGACGTCGACATGTCCGCAGCACCGGCCGTGCTCATCGATCAGCGTGTTGGGCGAACACGCGTCGCCGTGGCAGACCACCACCCGATCGACCGGCGGGGGGTCGCCGAGCTTCGCACGCCAGGCCGGGGAAAGCCGGGCCAACCGGCCGGCCGCCGACCAGTCGAACGGACACGACGAGACCGGCAGCGTGCCGTGCAGTGTGCGCAACCCCACAGCAATCGCCCGCACCGCCACGTCAGGTGCCGCCAGCCAGCGAGGGTGCACCGCCGAAACACCGGGCAGCCCACCGGTGCGCAGCCATGCCCGGTCTCCGTCGAGGCCGAAACCCAATACCGGCGGCACCGGCGTGTACTGCGCCGCCCAGCGCAACCGCCGCGCTTCGTCGGCAAAATCGACCGTGCCCGCTTCGGCTACCTTGACGAATTCGGTGCCGGGACCGATCCGGAAGGTGACGCCGCCGAGTTCATTGGTCCAGACGGCGCGCACGCGCCGGCCGGCAGCAAATCTGCGGACAACCGCAGGCACGGCCGGCGGTGACGTCGGGAAAGACATGGGAAGGGAAGGCCGCCTCTCTTTGCCTCTCTTTTCCGGCTTCAGCCTTGGCGGCCCGGAGCACTAGGCTGGACAGCTGTGGAGCCGGTATACGGGACTATCATTCAGCTTGCCCGCTTGACCTGGCGCATCCAGGGTCTCCGGATCACCGTCACAGGTGTGGAGAATGTACCGGCCAGCGGTGGCGCAGTCATCGCGATCAACCACACCGGATACCTGGACTTCACCTTCGCAGGTTTGCCCGCTTACCAGCAGGGCCTCGGGCGCAAGGTGCGGTTCATGGCCAAACACGAAGTCTTCGAGCACAAGGTCACCGGCCCGATCATGCGTCGGCTGCGGCACATCCCGGTCGACCGGCAGGAAGGGGCAGCGTCCTACGAGGCGGCGGTCCGGATGCTCAAGGATGGTGAGCTGGTCGGCGTCTATCCAGAGGCCACGATCAGCCGCAGCTTCGAGATCAAGGAATTCAAGTCGGGTGCCGCCCGGATGGCGGTTGAGGCCGGTGTGCCGATCGTTCCCCACATCGTGTGGGGCGCGCAACGGATCTGGACGAAGGGCCACCCCAAAAAGCTGTTGCGTCCGAAGGTGCCGATCGCGGTCGTCGTCGGCGAACCGATCGAACCGACACTGGGCACCGCCGAACTGAACAAGTTGCTGCACTCGCGGATGCAGCATTTGCTGGAACGGGCGCAGCAGCTGTACGGACCACATCCGGCCGGTGAGTTCTGGGTACCGCACCGGCTGGGCGGCGGTGCACCATCGCTGGCCGAGGCGGCCCGGATGGACGCGCAGGAGGCGGCGGCGAAGGCGGCTCGCCGTGCTCAGCGTATCGATCCGGCCGGGGCCGCGGAGCAGTGACCGATGGCCGAGCCGACCTTTCGCACCCTGGAGATCCTGGCCAAGTTGCTGGTGCTGGCGACCGGAACCCGGATCACCTATCTCGGTGTGGAAAACGTGCCCGAGCGGGGCGGCGCCGTGGTCGCGATCAACCACACCAGCTATGTCGACTGGCTGCCGGCCGCGCTGGCCATGAATCGTCGGCGCCGCCGGATGAGATACATGATCAAGGCCGAGATGCAGCGGGTGAAGGTGGTCAATTTCTTGATCAAACGCACCCGGACCATCCCGGTGGACCGGGGTGCCGGCGCCGACGCCTATGCGGTGGCGGTGCAGCGGCTTCGGGAAGGTGAACTGGTCGGCGTCTATCCGGAGGCGACGATCAGCCGCAGCTTCGAGCTCAAAGAGTTCAAGTCCGGGGCCGCCCGGATGGCGCTGGAGGCAGACGTCCCGATTGTTCCCGTTATTGTTTGGGGTGCCCAGCGGATCTGGACCAAAGGCCATCCCCGGCGCATTGGACGCACCAAAGTGCCGGTCATTGTGCAGGTGGGACCGCCGTTTCCGGCCCGCGGCAATATCGCGCAGACCGATGCTGCTCTGCGGGAGGCGATGACCGGGCTGCTACACCAGGTGCAGCAACGGTATCGACATCCGCCCGGGGCGTACTGGGTGCCGCGCCGACTCGGTGGCGGTGCGCCGACGCCGGCCGAGGCGGCTCGGTTGGATGCTGACGAGGCGGCGGCGAAAGCCGCCGGCCGTGCACCGCATCAGTCGCGGTAGCGGTGGAAGGAGAACACAAGAAATGGCAGAGCCATTTTTCCGAATGATGGAGTTTCTTGTCCCATCGATTGTCGCGGCCAATGGAAACAAGATCACCTACTACGGCCTGGAGAATATTCCTGAGCGTGGCGGCGCCTTGATCGCCCTCAACCACACCAGCTACGTGGACTGGATTCCCGCCTCGATCGCCGCCAAGCAGCGCAGGCGACGGTTGCGGTTCATGATCAAGGCCGAAATGCAGGAGGTGAAGGCGGTCAACTACGTGATCAAGCATGCCCAGCTGATTCCGGTGGACCGCTCCGAGGGTGCCAATGCCTATGCGGTGGCGGTGCAGCGGCTGCGCGAGGGCGAACTGATCGGATTGCACCCGGAGGCGACCATCAGCCGCAGCCTGGAACTGCGGGAGTTCAAGACCGGGGCGGCCCGGATGGCGCTGGAGGCGCAGGTGCCGATCGTTCCCATGATCGTCTGGGGTGCACACCGCATCTGGCCCAAAGACCAACCAAAGGACCTATTCCGCAACAAGATTCCGATCACCGTGGCGGTCGGGCCGCCGTTGCGGCCCCAGGACGATGCGGTGACGCTCAACGCCACGTTGCGCCAGGCGATGGAATCGATGCTGTATTGGGTGCAGGAACAGTATCCGCATCCGCCGGGGGAGCACTGGGTGCCCAGGCGGCTCGGTGGCAGTGCGCCCAGCCCGGAGGAGTCGAAGGCCTACCGCATTGCTGAGTTGGCTGAGCGAGCGCGAAAACGTGAGCAGGCCCGCATGACATCGCAGAGTCGCAGCAGAATCGCCGAACTGGCCCAGCGCGCGCGCAGCCGCGGGCACCACGGAGTGACCTCGCCCAGCCGCAGCAAAGGCGTACCGCACTGACGACGCCGCCGGGCCCGCCGGCGCTCATCGCGTGCGACGTCGACGGCACCCTGCTCGACGATGACGAAACCGTCACCGCGCGCACCCGCGCGGCGGTGCGCGCCGCCGTCGCCGGCGGCGCGACGTTCATCCTGGCCACCGGCCGCCCGCCGCGCTGGGTGCGCCCGGTTGTCGACGCACTCGGCTTCGCGCCGATGGCGGTGTGCGCCAATGGCGCGGTCATCTATGACCCCGCCACCGATCGAGTGGTATCGGCGCACACCCTGTCCGTGGATGCTCTAGCCGCCCTGGCCGAGATCGCCCGGCGGGTCATCCCCGGTTCCGGGTTGGCCGTCGAGCGCATCGGCGACCGTGCGCACGATACGGCGACCCCGCAGTTCGTCAGTTCGCCGGGCTACGAGCATGCCTGGCTGAACCCGGACCACACCGAGGTGTCGATCGAAGATCTGCTCAGCGCGCCCGCGATCAAGCTGCTGATCCGCAAGACCGGCGCCACCAGCGCGGAGATGGCGGCCCGGCTGGCCAAACATCTCGGGACCGCAGGTGAAATCACCTATTCGACCAACAATGGGCTGGTCGAGGTCGTTCCGCTGGGCATCAGCAAGGCCACCGGTGTGGCAGAGATCGGCCGGCCCCTGGGGATCGCCGAGGCGGACGTGGTGGCTTTCGGTGACATGCCCAATGACGTGCCGATGCTGCTGCGGGCCGGGCTCGGGGTGGCGATGGGCAATGCTCATCCCGACGCGCGCGCCGCCGCAAACGAGGTCACCGCTCCCAACACCGCCGACGGCGTCGCGCGGGTGCTGGAGCGCTGGTGGTCCTGATCCTGACGGCGCCGCTGATGTGGGAGACTGCCCGCGTGCCGGCGTACCAGCCTGATACTCGCCCCCTGGGCGGGAGGTGTGTCGCCACGCCGGGCCAGTTACCCGGACCGGAGGAGAGCTAGTGGGGTCGGAACCAGACCCGCCCGTCAGCAGCCGACCCGACGACGAGCAGAGCGGGCCTGCCGGGCGGCGCGAGGATGCGCAGCCGGCGTCGGAGGACGAGCCCGCCGCCGCTGCCGAGCGGTCCGACGACACGCAGCCGGTTGCGGATGTCGAATCAGCAGGGGACGCACCGGCCAAGCGCCGGGCCGGCGGCAGCATCCAGTATCAGGACGCGGAAACCTCGCGGCCACGGCCTCCGACGCCGGCCGAACTGCGGGCACGACGGAGGTACGAGGACAAGCAGCGCGAGATCGAAGAGGCTCGGCTCGAGGCGGAGGCCAAGCGCGCCAAGCAGAAGCGTGTCCTGATGGGCGCCGCTGCCGGCGTCGGGGTGGTGGGTCTGGTGGCTGGCCTCGGGTACTGGTTGTTGACGCCCGAGCATGTCACCGCCCAATGCGTCCGGGACGACCCGAATGGTCAACCGGTGATCGTCCCCGACAGCTACTGCACCGGCCATACCGCCGGCCTCAACGGATTCTTTTTCTACGGCGGACATCAGTACCGGTACTACTACGGCAGCTCCGGTACGGTCGGTCAACGACCCAGTGGTGGCACCACGGTTGCGCCGAAGGGCGCCACGATCACCACCAAGTCCGGTACCACCATTTCGCGCGGCGGGCTCGGCGGCAGCGGCGGCAAGGGCGGCGGCGGGAGCAGCGGCTCGTGAAACGCGCCAGGACACAGCCGCGTCCCAACTGGCGATCCATCATCGAATCCCAAGGCCTGGTGTACGGCACGCCGGCGCGCGATGCGACCGGCGCCGACCGGCCGTACTGGGACGAGTCGGTGTACTACGAGTTCGACATGGATGAGATCTTGGCGCTGGAAGCCGATGTCGAACTGCTGCACTCGATGTGCCTCAATGCCGTCGAGCACGTGGTCCTGATGGAGCGGTACGCCGATTTCGGTCTGCCCGAATGGAGTTGGCCGTTCATCGCCGAATCGTGGCGGCGCTCCGACCCGCATGTGTACGGCCGCTTCGACTTACGTTACGACGGTCGCCGGCCGGCTGCATTGCTCGAATACAATGCCGACACCCCGACCACACTGCTGGAGGCCGCAATCCTGCAGTGGTATTGGCTGAAGGACAAGTTCCCCGCCGACGACCAGTGGAACTCGTTGCACGAACAGCTCGTCGACCGCTGGAAGGCGGTCGCTGATCTGTTGCCCGGCAACGAACTTCACTTCACCTGGTCGGGCGTAGAAGCGACCGGCGAAGACCAGATCACGACGACGTACCTGCAGGAGACCGCGGCTGAAGCCGGTTTTCAGACCGTCGGCTTGATGATCGAGGACGTCGGCTGGGATGCCGCGCTGGAGCGATTCGTCGATCTGGAAGAGGCGCCGATCGACGCCATCTTCAAACTGCACCCGTGGGAATGGGTGCTCGATGACCAGTTCGGCAAGCACGTGGTATCGAGCCTGCCGCAGACGATGTGGATCGAGCCGCTGTGGAAGGCGCTGTTATCCAACAAGACGATCCTGGCGGTGTTGTGGGAGATGTATCCCGGGCACCCGAACCTGCTGCCCGCCTACATCGACGACCCGCATGAACTCACCGAATACGTTCGCAAGCCCAAGCTGGGTCGCGAAGGCGCAAACATCACGATCGTCGGCGCCGGCCTGGAGACCGCTACCGGCGGCGTCTACGGCGAAGAGGGCTTCGTCTACCAATTGCTGGATCCGCTACCGGAATTCGACGATATGCGTCCGGCGTTGGGCGCATGGATCGTTGGTGACTCGTCGGCGGGTCTGGGCATCCGGGAGACCGCCGGACTGGTCACCGACGATGGCGCGGCCTTTGTCCCACACCGGATTCCGCTCAAGTGAACATCTCCGCCAAAATGAACCTTCCGCGAAAATGAAACGGAGCTGATCTTCGATGACGACATCCATCGTGGCGCTGCATTCGGACTACTGGAGTCGGCTCGGTCGCGGGGTCGGCGCCGTCGTGTTGTACTCGATCCTCGGTCTGGTGCTGATGATCATCGGGTTTCACGCCATCGACTTCACCACCCCGGGACCGTTGCGCAAGATGGTCCGTGCGGGTAAGCCCAACGCCATCATCGTGGCCGCCGCCGGGATGGTGAGCATGGCGCTCATCGTGGTGCTGGCGATCTATTCGTCGTCGGGCAGGCTGGCCGAGGGGCTGCTGGCGTCGGCGACCTTCGGCGTCGTGGGCATCGCCGCGCAGGTGGTGATGATGCGGATCGCGACGCTGGTCATCGGAATCGACATGGATACGCTGTTCCAGGCCGACGAATACAGCTACGAGTGCCTCATCGTGGCGGCGGCGCAGTTCGCGTTGGGCATCGTGGTGGCGGTGGCGATTCTGTGAGGCGACAGTGAGTTCGACGCGGCCGCGGAATAGTGCGAGTGGGCCTCGCGCTGACGTAGATCTCGGCGACAACCACTGTGGGCCTTAGACTTGGAGCGTTGCGCGGTAGTCTCTTTCACCACCTAGCCGCGCAGCGATTTGGGTGCAACCGTGCAGCCGGCCAGCGAATCGGCGTCGATGGTGCGGGGCCGGTACGCCAACCCGGGCAATCGCGCCGTCATCGCCGCGATGGGATCTTCGGGAATGGGGCCGGAGAGGCCGGACAGAAAAGCCCACTCGTGCTCGTCGCTACCGAAATAAACCACGGTGTCGAAGGTTTCGTGAAAGCGCCGCCAAGCCCGGCGCAGTGACTCGTTACGCCATAGCGTCGGGCAACCGGCCTGGGAAACGACCACACGGCCGATCACGCGGCATCGCCTGAGGAAGTCGACGTCGTACAACCGGTTGTGCTGGGCGAGCCCGGTGCGCTCGTCGGGCAGATCGACCACGACGACGTCGTAGCACTCGGTGGACTGCTCCACAAATTCCCTGCCGTCGCAGTAATGTACGGCGACCGGGCCGAATCCTTGTTCGGCCCTGCGCAGTTCGTCCGTCGGGTAGCCGTAGGGCAGATGCTCGGCGCAGAGCCGAACGGCATCTCGATCGATGTCGACGTGATCGACATGTGTCGCTCCGGCGGCCACCGCCAGCTGACATACCACACCTTCGCCGGAACCGATGACCAGTATTCGGTCGATCCGCTCCGCCAACAGCAGCGCCGGCACCAGCAACGCCTCGTGATACACCAGCTGGCTGAGCTCGGTGCTCTGCCGTTCGCCGTCACTGAACAACGCCACACCCTGGGCTGTTTTGCCGATCAGCAGTTGCTGGAATGGGGTACGTGCCTCACAGATGACCTCGTGCAGTTGCCAATGTCGGCTGAGTCCGGGCGCCAGCGGTTCGATGATCTCCCGGCCCGGTGCTGCGACACCGGCTCCACCCACGAAATGGGTTGGCAGCGGTGTAAATCCGTTGAACTCGACCGATGCGTAGCTCGCGGTGTAGGCCCCGGCATCGTCGATCTGCACGCCGTCGCCGGGACGCAGCGTCACCGGAAGGGGGTAGCTGCGGTAGAGCACGTCGTCGCCGTCGCAGGTCGGTCCCGCGAGCACCGCATCGGCGACGGGGTCGCCGTCCCGGTCGGTCGTCAGGCGATAACGGATGTACTCGTTCTCGGTTTCCGCAAGACCCTGGTAGCGACCGATGTCGAGGTACACCCAGCGGTGACCATCGGTACCGGTCCGCACCGACACCACTTCGGCGCTGATGACACCCGCTGAGCCCACGATCGCGCGGCCGGGTTCGATCACCAGCCTGGGATGACGGGCGCCGAAATGACGTTCCAGCGCCGACCTGATGGTATCGGCAACGGCGCTTAATCCTGGCGCATCGGTGGCATAGGCGATCGGGAAGCCGCCGCCGGCGTTGACCGTCGTGAGGCCGTCGAACTCAGCGAATATGCCAGCGGCACAACGTATCCCGAGCTCCCACGCGGCCGGGTCGAGCTGTTGGGAACCGACGTGAAAGCAGACTCCCTCGGGGCGCAAGCCCAGTTGCCGGGCATGATTGAGCAGCCCGGCGGCCTCCTCGGGAGCACAGCCGAACTTGTGGCCGAACGGCGTGACCGACGACGGAAACGCCGGAGCGATACGGCATTCCACGCCGGCTCCGGGGGCGTGCTCGGCGATTGCCGTCAGGCCCGCAACGGTGTCGAACGCGAACCGCCGCACTCCGCTTGCCGACGCCTGCGCCACCGCCGAGGGCTTCTTGACGGTGTTGCCGAATGTCAGCCGGCCACCGTCGATCCCGGCGGAACGGCACGCGTGGATCTCGCCGACCGAAGCAACGTCGAATGCGGCCCCTTCGGCCGCGAGCAGCCGCAGGATGGGTTCGCTCGGGTTCGCCTTGACCGCGTAGCGGATCGAAGCGCCGGGCAGCGCGGCTTGCAGCCGCGCGAAATTGTCGCGCACCCGAGCCAGGTCGATCGTCAGATACGGCGTCTCGGGCACGAGACGCAAGACTAACCGGATCTCAGTTCACTGGATGCGTTGGCAGCGAGAAGTGTTCGGGAGGGACTGCGGGGCCGCTCGGGGGTTGAGTCGACAGCGGTGTCGTGATTCCGTCGACGACCTCGGTGACATTGCCGGTCAGCCGTTCGAAGTTCAACACCCCATGCTGGAAGTTCTGCGTGATCCGCAGCGGTTCTTGGATTTCGGCGCTGGTCGGCAGCCCGAGCGGCCCGCGTTCGTAGCTCAGCGAAGCCCAGGCATCGTAAATCGCACCGGTGACCGGCTGCGCGCCGGTGTCGGGCGACCAGTACATCGCTCCCTTGGCGAAGGTCGCGTACCGGGCCGCACCCGCCGCTTCGGCCTCGGGCGAGGTCGGTGCGCCCAGCACGCTGTTCATCCCGCCCAGCGCCTGCCAGTCTTCGTAGATCACGCCACCCTCCAGCGCCTTGAGCAACTCCTCGGGGGGGTCGTTGAAATGCGCGGCGATGTCCCGGATTTCGTCCATCAGGGCGTAACCGGCATTGCCCGGGCAGTCGGTGTTGCCGACGTCGCGGTGGGTGAAGATGGCCGGCAACCGCGCTATCGCACCAGCCGGAAAAGTGGTGTAGGAGCTGCCGGCCGACTCCAGTTCCACGGTGCCCTTGGGGTCGACGTCGTCCATGCCCAGCCGCCAGCCGAGCAGTCGCCCGACGGCGCGGAGTTGCAGCGGTGTCGGCGCGACGTCGTCGAAGTTGCCGATCATCGCCACACCCCAGGTGTCGCGGTTGAATCCGCCGGTGTGGAACGCCTCGACCGGTTTGGTGAGGCCGCCGGCACTGCCCTCGAACACCTGGCCGTACTTGTCGACCAGCGCGTTGTAGGCGATGTCGCACCAGCCCAGCGTCTTGCTGTGATACGTGTAGATGGCCTTGACGATCCCGGCGGACTCCAGGGGCGAATAATCGTTGCTGCCGGCGGTGTGGTGAATCACCGCGGCGCGAACCGCCCGGTCGTATTGCGGGCTACCGCAGCGCAGCGATTCGTCGGCGCCCCATTCCGCACGGCTGATGATGGGCGGCGCTTGGCCGGGCATCGTGACCCCGGTCGGTGGTGTCCACTGCGTTCGGGCCGGCGCCCGCGGTGGCGAGATGAGGATCGCCGAGATGTTCTGCCCGAACGGCTGCTCCTTGGTGGCCGGACGATAGCCCAGGCCGGCCGGGTTCGTTTCGGCAGCGACCGGCGGCTGGGTCACCGGCGCATCGACCGGGCGGGTGACCGCGACCTGGACGGTCGTTGTGGTGCCGACGAACACCGGATCGGTGCTGCGCGGCCCCTCACCGGGTTCGGAGCCCGGCGCGTCGGGCGCCGCGGTTTCATACTCGGCTTGGTACCACGGCCCCCACGACCCGTCGGGGCGTTTGGCCCGCACGCGCGTCGAGGTACTGGTCAGGTCACCGGTCAATGCGACCAACGAAAACGGCGTGTCCTGAGTCAGTTCGCGTACCGTGACGCCGCCGCCGAGGCCGATCAGCGGCTTCTCGACGAGTTGGGTGTCCTGCGCCGGTGGTCGCTCATGGATGCTGTGAGCGGGACGGTTCAGCACCCACGCGACGATGACCACCGTGGCGGCGAAAGCGGTGACCAGCATCGTCGGGGCACGGCTGCGAGACGCCACCAGGTGATGTTACTTGTGTGTCTAATGTTTCTAATGAGACGACACGGTATTTATGTGGAAAACCTGTCGACGACACCGCAGAGTGTGTTGACGTGCTGGACGGTCTGCCGTCCGGGGCGACTCTGCGGTGTCGTCAGGTGACAGGTCCCTAGGTTTTTCTTGAGGCTGCAGGGTCTCAGGCGACCGGCGTTGTCGGCGCTGCCGGTGGTGCCACCACCGGTACGGCGGCCGCCGGCACCGCGGGCGGGGTCACGGCGGGCGCACCGACGGCAGGTGCGCCAGCGGCCGGCGCCGCCGCGCCGCCGTTCTGGATGGCCTGCATGATGGACGGCATCAGCACGCCCTTCAGCAGGTCGATGGCCTGCCCGGCGCCCAGCTGATTGGCCGCCTGCATCACGTCGTTGAGGAGCCCGCCGCCGCCGCTGCTGGCTGCGCCACCGCCGGTGCCGATCGGGCTGGTCGCCGGCCCGTAGCCGGTGCCTGGCCCGTAGCCCAACGACGGGTCTCCCAGGATCGGGTAGGTGCCGTCGGCGCCCGGGTCCAGACCGGCCGGTGTCGTGATGGGAATCTCGTTGGCGCCGCCGCCGAGTGCGGGGTCCAGCCCCGTCGGGCTGGTCAGGCCCGGCGTGGCTCCGGTGGGGCTGGTCAGCGCGGGATTCACGGCTGTCCCCGGTGTCGGTGGCGTCAAGGTGGTACCCGGCAGGGCCAGCGATCCCGGCGTCGACGGCGTCAAACCCGTCGGACTGGTCAGGCCCGGGCTGGTGAGCCCCGGGCTGGTGAGCCCCGGGCTGGTGAGACCCGGACTGGTCAGCCCCGGGCTGGTGAGACCCGGGCTGGTGAGGCCCGGACTGGTCAGCCCGGTGCCGGCGGCACCGCTGCCGGTCAGGCTTGGCACCGGCGGCAGGTTGATACCGAACTGCGAAAGCCCTTGCGACAGGGCGGACATCAGCTCGCCGGGCAAGTCGGCCACGCTTGCCGCCCGGACAAACTCGTGGTGCTCGGGCGGTTTGCTTCCCGCGGTCGATTCGTAAACGAGAAAGTATGCACAAGGACTCGCAACTGCCAGGGCCGCGACTGCGCTCATGGTGGTCGAGAGCTTGCGTCGGCGTCGATTCGGCACGGAAGTCTCCTCAATCTGGACTATTTATCGCGTCGGCTCCCTCGCCGTCGTCGACGGAAGGAAACCCACAAGGTCGATGGTACGAGTGAGGCTTGTGTGACTAGAGTGGCTATATCGAATCGTGAGGCAATCGCACCAAAGGTGCGATGTTGGGCTGGCGACGGACATGAGAACCTGCGCACTTGCCTAAAACCTGCGAGAACCCTCACTCGGGCGAGCCGCCAAGTCGGGTTTTGGCAGCGGGGTCGGATAACCTAGGCAACCGATGACCGCACGTTTCGACCTCTTCGTCGTCGGTTCCGGATTCTTCGGCCTGACGATCGCCGAGCGCGTGGCTACCCAACTCGGCAAGCGGGTCCTCGTTGTCGAGCGCCGCCCGCATATCGGCGGCAACGCCTATTCCGAACCGGAGCCGCAGACCGGGATCGAAGTCCACAAGTACGGCGCGCACCTGTTTCACACCTCCAATAAGAAGGTGTGGGACTACGTGCGGCAGTTCACCGACTTCACCGACTACCGGCATCGGGTGTTCGCGATGCACAACGGGCAGGCCTACCAGTTCCCGATGGGTCTGGGCCTGGTGTCGCAGTTCTTCGGCAGATACTTCAGCCCGGCCGAAGCGCGCCGGCTGATCGCCGAACAGGCATCCGAAATCCACACCGCCGACGCGCAGAACCTCGAGGAGAAGGCCATCTCGCTGATCGGCCGGCCGCTCTACGAGGCGTTCGTCAAGGGCTACACGGCCAAGCAGTGGCAGACCGACCCCGCTGAGTTGCCGGCTGCCGTCATTAATCGGCTGCCGGTGCGCTACACCTTCGACAACCGGTACTTCAGCGACACCTATGAGGGCCTGCCGGTCGACGGCTACACGGCGTGGCTACAGAACATGGCCGCCGACGACCGCATCGAGCTCAGGTTGGACACCGACTGGTTCGACGTTCGCGACGCACTGCGCGCGGCCAGTCCGGATGCCCCGGTCGTTTACACCGGTCCGATCGACCGCTACTTCGATTACGCCGACGGCCGGCTGGGCTGGCGCACCCTGGATTTCGAGGTGGAAGTGTTGGGCGACTGCGGTGATTTTCAGGGCACGCCGGTGATGAACTACAACGACATCGACGTCCCGTACACCCGTATCCACGAGTTCCGCCACTTCCACCCCGAGCGCGATTACCCGACGGACAAGACGGTGATCATGCGCGAATACTCCCGGTTCGCCGAAGCCGACGACGAGCCCTACTATCCGATCAACACCGAGGCCGACCGCGCCCTGTTGGCCGCCTACCGTACCCGGGCGAAGTCCGAGACCGCGGCGGCGAAGGTCTTGTTCGGCGGTCGCTTGGGCACCTACCAATATCTGGATATGCATATGGCCATTGCCAGCGCTTTGAGCATGTACGAAAACGTCCTTGCGCCGCACCTGCGCGACGGCGCCGATCTGCTGGACGGGCCGGCCCCACCTCAGGTCCCAGCACGGCCTGCATCGTCACCGGCCGAGGACGGAGGCGGGCGCGAATGACCGCCGTGAGCCTGCTGTCCCGGATCATCCTGCCGCGACCGGGCGAACCGCTCGACGTGCGCAAGCTTTACCTCGAGGAGTCGACCACCAACTCGCGGCGCGCTCATGCGACCAGCCGCACCTCGCTGCAGATCGGCCCCGAGTCAGAGGTGTCGTTCGCCACGTATTTCAACGCGTTCCCGGCCAGCTATTGGCGACGCTGGTCGATCTGCACGTCCGTGGTGCTGCGCGTCGAGCTGACCGGAGCGGGCCGCCTCGACGTCTACCGGACCAAAGCCACCGGTGCCCGCATCTTCGTCGAGGGCCGGGCGTTCACGGGTGCTCAGGACTGCCCGCCGGGCCAGCCGCAGGTCGTCGAGGTCGAGGTGGGGCTGCGACCGTTCGAGGACGGCGGCTGGATCTGGTTCGACATCACCACCGACACCGCGGTCACCCTGCTCAATGGTGGCTGGTACGCGCCCATCCCGGCCCCGGGCACCGCCAACATCGCCGTCGGCATCCCCACCTTCAACCGCCCCGCGGATTGCGCCAACGCGCTGGCCGAACTCACCGCAGACCCGCTGGTGGACCAGGTGATCGGTGCGGTGATCGTGCCCGACCAGGGCACCCGCAAAGTTCGCGACCATCCGGACTTCCCCGCCGCCGCGGCTCGACTGGGCAACCGGCTCTCCATTCACGACCAGCCCAACCTGGGCGGTTCCGGCGGCTACAGCCGGGTGATGTACGAGGCGCTGAAAAACACCGATTGCCAGCAGATCCTGTTCATGGACGACGACATCCGCATCGAGCCGGACTCCATTCTGCGGGTGCTGGCCATGCACCGCTTCGCGAAGAGCCCGATGCTGGTCGGCGGGCAGATGCTCAATCTGCAGGAGCCGTCGCACCTGCACATCATGGGCGAGGTGGTCAACCGCTCGAACTTCATGTGGACCGCCGCGCCGCACGCCGAATACGACCACGACTTCGCCGAGTATCCCCTCAACGACAACGAGGAACTGAGCAAGCTGCTGCACCGGCGCATCGACGTCGACTACAACGGCTGGTGGACGTGCATGATCCCGCGGCAGGTGGCCGAGGAGCTGGGCCAGCCGTTGCCGTTGTTCATCAAATGGGACGACGCCGACTACGGTCTGCGCGCGGCCGAACACGGCTACCCCACGGTCACGCTGCCCGGCGCGGCGATCTGGCACATGGCCTGGAGCGACAAAGACGACGCGATCGACTGGCAGGCCTACTTCCACTTGCGCAACCGGCTGGTGGTGGCGGCGATGCACTGGAACGGCCCAAGTAAGCAGGTCACCGGCCTGGTCCGCAGCCACCTCAAAGCGACTCTGAAACACCTTGCCTGCCTGGAATATTCGACGGTGGCGATCCAGAACAAGGCCATCGACGACTTCCTCGCCGGCCCCGAGCACATCTTCTCCATCCTGGAATCGGCGCTGCCGGAAATACACCGGATCCGCAAGGCCTATCCCGATGCGGTCGTGCTGCCCGCCGCCAGCGAGCTGCCGCCGCCATTGCACAGGAACAAGGTGATGAAGCCGCCGGTGAACCCGGTCACCATCGGTTACCGGCTCGCGCGGGGCATCGTGCACAATCTCACGACCGCCGACCCGGCCCACCATGAGCGTCCCGAGTACAACGTGCCCACCCAGGACGCCCGCTGGTTCCGGTTGTGCACGGTCGACGGGGTCACGGTCACGACGGCCGACGGGTGCGGAGTGGTCTACCGTCAGCGCGATCGGGCCAAGATGTTCGCGCTGCTGTGGCAGTCGCTTCGCCGCCAGCGTCAGCTGACCCGGCGCTTCGACGAGATGCGCAGGGTCTACCGCGCCGCGTTGCCCGTGCTGTCCAGCAAGCAGAAGTGGGAGACGGTGCTCTTCACGGCGGAAAACCAAGAGCACCGACATGCCTGAAGCCCGTCCGTTGGGGGCATCGGCGCACGGCGAAGCCGCTGCAATCGTGGCCGTTCAGTCGGCGCTGGCCGACCGCCCGGAATCGCTGACGGTGGCCCAGGGGCTTTCGTACTTCGGCGAACACAGCATCGGCTGGCTGGCGGTGTCGGCGCTCGGGGCGGTTGTTTCCCCGCAGCGACGCCGGGATTGGCTGGTCGCCGGCGCCGGCGCCTTCGCCGCCCACGCGGTGGCGGTATTGGTCAAGCGGGTGGTCCGGCGCAAACGGCCCCACCATCCGGCAGTCGCGGTCAATGTCGGCACGCCCAGTCAGCTGAGCTTCCCGTCGGCGCACGCGACCTCCACCACGGCCGCGGCCATCCTGATGAGCAGGGCCGCCGGCCTGCCCATCGGACTGGGCGCGGCGGTGCTGGTGCCACCGATGGCCCTTTCCCGAATACTGCTGGGGGTGCATTACCCCAGCGACGTCGCCGCCGGTGTGGCGCTCGGCGCCGCCGTCGCGGCCGTTGCAGTGCGACTCGACGTCGGCCTGCAGAGTGGGGTGTCGATATGAGTGAAGACCTGGTGACCGGACCTCCGGCCAACCTGGTTGCCGGTGTGGTCAAGGCGATGCGCCCGCGGCAATGGGTGAAAAACGTCCTGGTCCTGGCCGCGCCGCTGGCCGCGGCGGGCCGCGGCGTCCGATACGACTACGCCGAGGTGCTGACCAAGGTTTCGGTCGCGTTCGTGGTGTTCAGCCTGGCCGCCTCGGCGATCTACCTGATCAATGACGTGCGCGATGTGGAGGCTGATCGCGAGCACCCCACCAAGAGGTTCCGCCCGATCGCCGCCGGTGTGGTGCCCGAATGGCTGGCCTACGCGGTGGCGGCGGTGCTGGGGGTGGCCTCGCTGGCCACCGCCTGGTGGCTTACCCCCAGCCTGGCCGTGGTGATGGCCGTCTACCTGGCCATGCAACTGGGGTACTGCTACGGCCTCAAGCACCAAGCGGTGATCGACATCTGCATCGTGTCATCGGCGTATCTGATCCGCGCCATCGCCGGCGGCGCGGCCGCCGACATCCCGCTATCCCAGTGGTTCTTGCTGACGGCGGCGTTCGGGTCGCTGTTCATGGTGGCCGGCAAGCGTTACGCCGAGCTGCAGCTGGCCGAGCGCACCGGCGCGGCGATCCGCAAGTCGCTGGAGAGCTATACCAGCACCTATCTTCGATTCGTCTGGACGCTCTCGGCCACCGCCGTGGTGGTGTCCTACGGGCTGTGGGCGTTCGAACGTGACCGGTACTCGGGGTCGTGGTATGCGGTGTCGATGGTCCCGTTCACCATCGCGATCCTGCGCTACGCCGTGGACGTCGATGGGGGGCTGGCCGGGGAGCCCGAAGACATCGCACTGCGCGACCGGGTGTTGCAGTTGCTGGCGCTGGCGTGGATAGGAACAGTTGGGGCCGCTGTTGCCTTCGGCTAGTTCGAGATTCAAGGCCCTGCGGGCCAGCGCGCTGGCCCGCAGGCCCGCAGTGCGGCGGGTCAGGTGGCCGGTTTTTCCCTATGAGCCGCTGGTCCGGATCAGTCTGTGGGTCAGCGTGGTGGTGATCTGCGTGCTGTTCGGCTGGGGTGCGTGGCAACGACGCTGGATCGCCGACGACGGGCTGATCGTGTTGCGCACGGTGCGCAACCTGCTGGCCGGCAACGGCCCGGTGTTCAACATGGGTGAGCGGGTGGAGGCCAACACCTCGACGGTGTGGACCTATTTGCTCTACGCGGCCAGCTGGGTGGGCGGGCCGATGCGGCTGGAATACGTGGCGCTGGCCGTGGCCCTGGTGCTGTCGTTGCTGGGCGTGGCGCTGCTGATGCTCGGCACCGGCCGGTTGTATGCACCCAGCCTGCGCGGCCGCCGGGCGATCATGTTGCCGGCCGGCGCGCTGGTCTACATCGCGGTGCCGCCGGCGCGAGACTTCGCCACCTCAGGGCTGGAAAGCGGACTGGTGCTGATCTATCTGGGGCTGCTGTGGTGGATGATGGTGTGCTGGGCGCAGCCGCTGCGGGTCCGTCCCCACGGCCGGGTGTTCATCGGTGCGCTGGCGTTCGTCGCGGGATGCAGCGTCCTGGTCCGGCCGGAGCTGGCGCTGCTGGGCGGCCTGGCCTTGATCATGATGCTGGTCGCGGCGCGGACCTGGCGCCGCCGGGTGCTGATCGTGGTGGCCGGCGGCTTCCTGCCGGTCACCTACCAGATCTTCCGGATGGGCTACTACGCGTTGTTGGTGCCCGGTACCGCGCTGGCCAAGGACGCCGCCGGCGACAAGTGGTCGCAGGGCATGATCTATCTCTCGAATTTCAACCGGCCCTACGCCCTGTGGGTGCCGATCGTGCTTTTGGTGCCGCTTGGCCTGGTTCTGATGCTGGCTCGTCGCAGGCCGTCGTTCCTGCGTCCGGTGGTGGCGCCCGACTACGGGCGGGTGGCGCGGGCGGTGCAGAGCCCGGCGGCGGCGGTGGCCTTCATGGCCGGCAGCGGCCTGCTGCAGGCGCTGTACTGGATCCGGCAAGGCGGCGATTTCATGCACGGCCGCGTGTTGCTGGCGCCGCTCTTCTGCTTACTGGCTCCGGTGGCGGTAATTCCGGTGTTACTGCCCGATGGCAAGGACTTCTCCAAGGAGACCGGTTACTGGCTGGCCGGTGTGGTCAGCATCCTGTGGCTGGGTGTGGCGGGCTGGTCGCTGTGGGCAGCGAACTCGCCAGGGATGGGCGACGACGCCACGCACGTCACCTATACGGGCATCGTCGACGAGCGCCGCTTCTACGCGCAGGCCACCGGACGCGCCCATCCGCTGACCGCCGCCGACTATCTCGATTACCCACGGATGGCAGCAGTGCTGACCGCGCTCGACAACACCCCCGAAGGCGCGCTGCTGCTGCCGTCCGGCAACTACAACCAGTGGGATCTGGTGCCCATGATCCCGCCGGGAACCGCTCCCGGTATCCCGGCCACCCAAAAGCCGCAACACGCGGTGTTTTTCACCAATTTGGGGATGCTGGGCATGAACGTGGGCCTCGATGTGAGAGTCATCGACCAGATCGGGCTGGCAAACCCGCTGGCCCAACACACCGAACGGTTGAAGCACGGCCGGATCGGCCACGACAAGAACCTGTTCCCCGACTGGGTGATCGCCGACGGTCCGTGGGTGAAGTGGTATCCGGGTGTTCCGGGTTACCTCGACCCGGCCTGGGTGGCGCAGGCGGAGACGGCCCTGCGATGCCCTGCGACTCAGGCGGTGCTGAACTCGGTGCGCGCGCCGTTGACCGTGCGCCGTTTTATGTCCAACGTGGTGCACTCCTTCGAATTCACCCGGTACCGGATTGATCGGGTGCCGCTCAACGAACTCATCAGGTGCGGGCTCGAGGTGCCCGACGTGCCGCCGGCCCCGGCTCGGGAGTGATTCGGGGTGAGCGATCCGGCCCGAATGCCGGGCCGCGCGGGCCGTGCCGCGAAGAATTTCGGCCCAATTGCGATCGGGCGTCCGCGACGCGCGTCCCGCGGTTTGAGGCGAGACTGACAGCAACATCACATTTGAGCCGCCACCAGCGACCACCAAACCCCGGGCACATGCGGAAACGAGATCTCGGGCCGCTGCATCCGGCGCGAAAATCATCCGGAATTGCGGCCCGGTAACGCTTTCGGCGCGGTGCTCGATGAGAGAACCGACCCCAGGTTGTGGTTGACTACACGGGCACTGCGACGCCGAGCGCGCGCAGTCTGACGTAGTTGAGGATGCGCCCTATCCACCGGATGCGCCTAAAAGATTGAGGATGAGGAAGCAAGGATGAAGCTTGTTGACAGGTTTCGTGGCGCCGTGACGGGTATGCCGCGCCGACTCATGGTGGGAGCCGTTGGTGCGGCCCTGCTGTCGGGTCTGGTCGGTGTCATTGACGTCACTGGCGGTTCGGCGATCGCGAGTGCGTTCTCGCGGCCGGGCCTGCCGGTGGAATACCTGCAGGTGCCCTCGGCGGCCATGGGCCGCGACATCAAGGTCCAGTTCCAGAGTGGTGGGGCGAACTCGCCGGCGGTGTATCTGCTGGACGGTATGCGCGCCCAGGAGGACTTCAACGGCTGGGACATCAACACCCCGGCGTTCGAGTGGTACTACCAGTCGGGTCTCTCGGTGGTCATGCCGGTCGGCGGGCAGTCCAGCTTCTACTCGGACTGGTACAACCCGGCCTGCGGTAAGGCCGGCTGCACCACCTACAAGTGGGAGACCTTCCTGACCAGCGAATTGCCGCAATACCTGTCGGCCAACCGCCAGGTCAAGCCGACCGGCAGCGCTGCGGTGGGTCTGTCGATGGCTGGCTCGTCGGCGTTGATCCTGGCCGCGTACCACCCGGCGCAGTTCATCTACGCCGGATCGCTGTCGGCGCTACTGGACCCCTCGCAGGCGATGGGGCCGTCGCTGATCGGTCTGGCCATGGGCGACGCGGGCGGCTACAAGTCCTCCGACATGTGGGGTCCGAAGGATGACCCGGCGTGGCAGCGCAACGACCCGACGCTGCAGGTGGGCAAGCTCGTCGCCAACAACACCCGCATCTGGGTGTACTGCGGCAACGGCAAGCCGTCCGACCTGGGTGGCGACAACCTGCCCGCCAAGTTCCTCGAGGGCTTCGTGCGGACCAGCAACTTGAAGTTCCAGACCGCCTACAACGCGGCCGGTGGGCACAATGCCGTGTGGAACTTCGACGACAACGGCACGCACAGCTGGGAGTACTGGGGCGCGCAGCTCAACGCCATGAAGCCGGATCTGCAGAACACGCTGGGCGCGACACCCGGCGGCGGCGGCAACGGCACCACGCAGGGCACCTAGACGCCCTGGGCGCCGCAACGGCGTCCGATAACCCGCATTCAACGGCGGCGACCCTTCGGGGTCGCCGCCGTTGGTTATTTCTGCGTTATCTCCCCTTTATCCGGTTGTGTGCCGTGTGGTTAGCTACCTTGCGGGCCGGGGCATGCCTCGAACCCGCCGCAGGGTCGGGCGCTGCGGGCATCACGCAGCGATACACGATGGAGGTGGACATGAGGGGTCTGTCGGTGTTGCTACGGCTGCTCTGCGTTGCGGCGCTGTCGATCGCGTTGGGCGGTGTCACCGCGGCTGCAGGATCGTCGGGCACGGCCAAAGCCGCCCCCTACGAGACCCTGATGGTGCCGTCCGGCGCCATGGGCCGCGATATCCCGGTCGCGTTCCTGGGCAGCGGCCCGCACGCGGTGTACCTGCTGGATGCCTTCAACGCCGGCCCGGATGTCAGCAACTGGGTTACCGCGGGTAACGCGATGAACACCCTGGCCGGCAAGGGAATCTCGGTGGTTGCCCCGGCCGGCGGTGCCTACAGTATGTACACCAACTGGGAACAGGACGGCAGCAAGCAGTGGGAAACCTTCCTATCCAGTGAGCTTCCCGATTGGCTGGCGGCCAACAAGGGCCTGGCACCCGGTGGTCACGCCGCCGTCGGCGCATCTCAGGGCGGCTATGGCGCAATGGCCCTGGCCGCGTTCCACCCGGACCGATTCGGCTTCGCCGGATCGCTGTCCGGGTTTCTGTACCCGTCGAGCACCACCACCAACGGCGCGATCCTCGCCGGTCTGCAGGAGTTCGGCGGTGTGGACGGCAACGGCATGTGGGGTGCCCCACAGCTGGGCCGGTGGAAGTGGCACGACCCGTGCGTGCATGTCGCTCTGCTGGCGCAGAACAACACCCGGGTGTGGGTATGGAGCCCGACCAACCTGGGTGCCAGTGATCCTGCCGCCATGATCGGTCAGGCCGGCGCGGCGATGGGTGACAGTAGGTCGTTCTACCAGCAGTATCGCAACGTCGGCGGGCACAACGGTCACTTCGACTTCCCGGGCGGCGGCGACAACGGCTGGGGCTCGTGGTCGGCACAGCTGGGCGCCATGTCCGGCGATATCGTCGGCGCGATCCGCTAGCGAGCCGACGGGCGGATCCACCTAGCCGCACCGGGGACGCGCGGCGCAGACATCGTCCGGGACGGAACTTCGTCACCAGCCGGTACCGTGTATGGGGTGCAGCAGAGGGCGGCGCCACCGTGTTCCGACGCGGTGTGGGTGACTTCAGCCGGCTCGGGCGGCGAGTATGCGCGACACCGCCGCCGACCGCACACTGTACTCAGACTTACCGATGCTGCTAGCAGGAGAACATGGCTACCAACTCCCGGCGCAGAAGACGCCGCCAACGAATCCTCGCCTGGGTTGCGGCCGGTGCCCTGGCGTCGGTCGTCGCGCTGGTCATCGTCGCCGGCGTGGTCATGCTGCGCCGCCAGGAAGCACCGCCCAGCGCAGTACCGCCCGGGGTGCTGACCCCGGGTCCCACCACCTCTCACCCACGCAAGCCCCGGCCCGCCTTCCAGGATGCGTCTTGCCCGGACGTGCAGTTGATCGCCGTACCCGGCACCTGGGAGTCGTCACCGCAGGACAACCCGCTCGACCCGATGCAGTTCCCGAAGGCGTTGCTACTCAGTGTGACCGGGCCGATCTCCCAGCAGTTCCCCGGATCGCGGGTGCAGACGTACACGGTTCCCTACACCGCACAGTTCCACAATCCGCTCACTTCCGACGGTCAAATGTCCTACAACGAAAGCCGGGCGGAGGGCACCCGCGCGATGGTGCAGGCCATGACGGACATGAATAACAAGTGTCCGTTGACCAGCTATGTGGTCGTCGGTTTCTCGCAGGGGGCGGTGATTGCCGGCGATGTCGCCAGCGATATCGGCAACGGCCGCGGGTCGGTCGATGACGACCTGGTGCTGGGCGTGACGCTGATCGCCGATGGCCGTCGCCAGCCGGGGGTGGGCAACGACATCCCGCCCAGCCCGCCGGGTGAGGGCGCCGAGGTCACCCTGCATGAGGTGCCGGTGCTGTCCGGGCTCGGCTTGACGATGACGGGGGCACGCCCGGGCGGTTTCGGCGCGCTCGACAGTCGCACCAACGAGATCTGTGCCCAGGGCGATCTGATTTGCGCCGCCCCGCAGGAGGCGTTCAGTCCCGCCAACCTGCCGACCACCCTCAACACGTTGGCCGGCGGGGCCGGCCAACCGGTCCACGCGATGTACGCCACCCCCGAATTCTGGAACTCCGACGGGCAGCCGGCTACGCAATGGACGTTGAACTGGGCGCGTGACCTCGTCGACAAGGCGCCGCATCCCAAACACGGCTGAGATGGGACGGGTGGCCCGAACACGGCGGGCGGGGACGCGCCAGGCACCGCAGCACCCGGGTGCTTGCGGATTGGGGCACCGGGACACAGCCGCGAGTGCCCTGATCGTAATGGGATCAGCGGTACCTTGTGATTTGGTCTGACGCTTCATGGCCCTTAACATTAAGAGAAATTTAAGAGCATGTGGATGACCCTGTGGGGTCGTAGCTGGCAACGATCGGCGCGCCCGCGAGTGTTCGCGCCGCTCAGGGGCTGGATCGCGCACGGATGTAACTCGTCGGCGGAGCCGACCACGATGTAAACCCTGTCGGCGTAGCCGACCAAGCAGTGTTGTGACAGGAGAGGGCGGCATGGCGTACCACAACCCGTTCATCGTGAATGGACGAATCCGGTTCCCGGAGAACACCAATCTGGTGCGGCACGTCGAAAAATGGGCGAAGGTGCGTGGCGACAAGCTGGCCTACCGGTTCCTGGACTTCTCCACCGAACGGGACGGCATCGAACGCGACATCCTGTGGTCGGAGTTCAGCGCGCGCAACCGCGCCGTCGGCGCCCGGCTGCAACAGGTCACCCAGCCCGGCGACCGTATCGCCATCCTGTGCCCACAGAACCTGGACTACCTGATCTCCTTCTTCGGCGCGCTGTACTCCGGCCGGATCGCGGTGCCGTTGTTCGACCCGGCCGAGCCAGGTCACGTCGGCCGCTTGCACGCGGTACTCGACGACTGCACCCCGTCGACCATTCTGACCACCACCGACTCCGCCGAAGGTGTGCGCAAGTTCATCCGCAGCCGCTCGGCAAAGGAGCGGCCCCGGGTCATCGCCGTCGACGCGGTTCCCACCGAGGTCGCCGCGACGTGGCAGGAGCCCGACGCCAACGAGTCGACCACGGCCTATCTGCAGTACACCTCCGGATCGACCCGCACCCCGACCGGCGTGCAGATCACCCATCTGAACCTGCCGACCAACGTGCTGCAAGTGCTCCATGCCCTGGAAGGGCAAGAAGGCGACCGTGGTGTCAGTTGGCTGCCGTTCTTCCACGATATGGGCCTGATCACCGTGCTGCTGACGTCGGTGCTGGGCCACAGCTTCACCTTCATGACCCCGGCCGCATTCGTGCGCCGGCCCGGCCGCTGGATTCGCGAACTCGCTCGTAAGCCCGGCGAAACCGGGGGAACATTCTCCGCCGCACCGAACTTTGCCTTCGAGCATGCGGCGGTGCGCGGTCTGCCCCGCGACGACGAGCCACCATTGGACCTGAGCAACGTCAAGGGCATCCTCAACGGCAGCGAACCGGTGTCGCCGGCGTCGATGCGCAAATTCTTCAATGCCTTCGCGCCGTACGGTCTGCCCGAGACTGCGGTCAAGCCGTCCTACGGTCTGGCCGAGGCGACGCTGTTCGTCTCGACTACCGCGCCCAACGAGCCGCCGACCGTCATCCACGTCGACCGCGACGAGCTGAACAAGCAGCGTTTCGTCGAGGTGCCCGCCGACGCGCCGAACGCCGTCGCGCAGGTTTCGGCCGGCAAGGTCGGCGTCGACGAATGGGCCGTTATCGTCGACCCAGACACCGCCAGTGAGTTGCCGGACGGGCAAATCGGCGAAATCTGGCTGCACGGCAACAACCTGGGCATCGGCTACTGGGGCAAGGAAGAAGAATCCGCTCAGATATTCCGCAACATCCTGAAGTCGCGGATCAGCGAGTCGCACGCCGAGGGGGCCCCCGACGACGGACTGTGGGTACGCACCGGCGACTACGGCACCTACTTCAAGGGACACCTCTATATAGCGGGCCGGATCAAGGACCTGGTCATCATCGACGGCCGCAACCACTACCCGCAGGACCTGGAGTTCACCGCGCAGGAGTCGAACAAGGCCTTGCGCGTCGGCTACGTGGCCGCCTTCTCGGTGCCCGCCAACCAGTTACCGCAGAAGGTGTTCGACGACCCGCACGCCGGGCTGAAGTTCGACCCCGAGGACACCTCCGAGCAGCTGGTGATCGTCGCCGAACGCGCTGCCGGTACGCACAAACTGGAGTACCAGCCCATCGCCGACGACATCCGTGCCGCCATCGCCGTCGGACATGGGGTGACTGTGCGGGATCTGCTGTTGGTATCGGCCGGCACGATTCCCCGGACCTCCAGCGGCAAGATCGGACGGCGCGCGTGCCGAGCTGCCTACCTCGACGGCAGCCTGCGCAGCGGCGTCGCTTCCCCGACGGCGTTTGCCACCGAATCCTGAGCCCCAGAACCACAAAGGTACCCATGGCTGACATAGACGTATCCCAGGCGAACGACCCGGAGAACCCGCCCGCCAACAGGACCGAGATCACGGTCCCCGAGATGCGGCAGTGGCTGCGCAACTGGGTGGGCAACGCGGTCGGCAAGTCGCCGGACTCGATCGACGAGTCGGTGCCGATGGTGGAGTTGGGCTTGTCGTCGCGCGATGCCGTGGCGATGGCGGCCGACATCGAAGACCTGACCGGCGTCACGCTGTCGGTCGCGGTGGCCTTCCAGCATCCGACCATCGAGTCGCTGGCCACCCGGATCGTCGAAGGCGAACCCGAAAGGGCCGACGACGGCATCGACGTCACCGACTGGAGCCGCAACGGTCCCGCCGAGCGGGTCGACATCGCGATCGTGGGCTTGTCCACCCGGCTGCCCGGCGACATGAACACACCCGACGAAACCTGGCAGGCGCTGCTGGATGGCCGCGACGCCATCACCGACCTGCCCGAAGGCCGCTGGACGGAATTCCTCGAAGAGCCGCGCCTGGCCAAGCGGGTCGCCAACGCGCGTACCCGTGGCGGCTACCTGAAGGACATCAAGGGCTTCGACTCGGAGTTCTTCGCGGTGGCCAAGACCGAGGCCGACAACATCGACCCGCAGCAGCGGATGGCGCTGGAGCTGACCTGGGAGGCGCTCGAACACGCCCGCATCCCGGCATCGAGCCTGCGCGGCGGGGCCGTCGGCGTGTACGTCGGTGTCTCCAACAACGACTACAGCTTCCTGGCGGTATCCGATCCCACGGTCGCCCACCCGTACGCGATCACCGGCACCGCCACCTCGATCATCGCCAACCGGGTGTCGTACTTCTATGACTTCCGCGGCCCTTCGGTCGCGGTCGACACCGCATGCTCGAGTTCACTGGTGGCCACCCATCAGGCGGTGCAGGCCCTGCGCAACGGCGAATGCGACGTCGCGGTGGCCGGTGGGGTCAATGCCTTGATCACGCCCGTGGTCACGCTGGGTTTCGACGAGATCGGACAGGTGCTGGCCCCCGACGGCCGGATCAAGTCGTTCTCCTCGGACGCCGACGGCTACACCCGCTCCGAGGGCGGCGGGATGCTGGTGCTCAAGCGGGTCGACGACGCCCGCCGCGACGGCGACCAGATCCTGGCCGTGATCGCCGGCAGCGCGGTCAACCACGACGGCCGGTCGAACGGCCTGATCGCGCCCAACCAGGACGCCCAGGCCGACGTGCTGCGGCGGGCCTACAAGGACGCCGGCATCGACCCGCGCACCGTCGACTACATCGAGGCGCACGGCACCGGGACCGTCCTCGGTGACCCGATCGAGGCCGAGGCGCTGGGCCGGGTCGTCGGCAAGGGCCGTCCCGCCGAGCGGCCGGCGCTGCTCGGCGCGGTGAAAACCAATGTCGGACACCTGGAGTCGGCGGCCGGTGCGGCCAGCATGGCCAAGGTGGTGCTCGCCCTGCAGCACGACAAGCTGCCGCCGTCGATCAACTTCGCCGGGCCCAGCCCCTACATCGACTTCGACGCGATGCGGCTGAAGGTGATCGACACGGTGACCGACTGGCCGCGGTACGGCGGGTACGCCGTCGCCGGGGTGTCGAGCTTCGGCTTCGGCGGCGCCAACGCGCACGTGGTCGTGCGTGAGGTGTTACCGCGCGACGTGGTGGAGAAAGAGGCGCGTGAACCGGAGCCCGAGCCGGCGACGCCCGCCGAGGCGGCACCGTCCGAGGCGCCCGCGCTGGAAGGCCACGCGCTGCGGTTCGACGACTTCGGCAACATCATCACCGACACAGCGTTGGGAGTTAGCGGGGCCGAAGAAGAGCCCGAACTGCCGGGCGTCACCGAGGAAGCGCTGCGGCTCAAGCAGGCCGCGCTGGAAGAGCTTGCGGCACAAGAGGCTAGCCCGCCGTTGATCCCGCTGGCAGTGTCGGCGTTCCTGACCTCCCGCAAGAAGGCCGCGGCCGCCGAGCTGGCCGACTGGATGGAAGGCGCCGAAGGGCAGGCGTCGTCGCTGGAGTCCATCGGCCGGTCGCTGTCGCGGCGCAACCACGGCCGCTCCCGCGCGGTGGTGCTGGCCCACGATCACGAGGAAGCGATCAAGGGGCTACGGGCCGTCGCCGCGGGCAAGCAGGCGCCGAACGTGTTCAGCGTCGACGGGCCGGTGACCAACGGCCCGGTCTGGGTGCTCGCCGGTTTCGGTGCCCAGCACCGCAAGATGGGCAAGAGCCTCTACCTGCGCAATCCGGTGTTCGCCGAGTGGATCGAGAAGGTCGACGCGCTGGTCCAGGACGAACTCGGGTATTCGGTGCTGGAGCTGATCCTCGACGACTCGCAGGACTACGGCATCGAGACCACCCAGGTCACCATCTTCGCGATCCAGATCGCCCTCGGTGAGCTGCTCAAGCACCACGGCGCCAAGCCGGCCGCGGTGGTCGGACAGTCGCTGGGTGAGGCGGCGTCGGCGTATTTCGCCGGCGGTCTGTCGCTGCGCGACGCCACCCGCACCATCTGCTCGCGCTCGCACCTGATGGGTGAGGGCGAGGCGATGCTGTTCGGGGAGTACATCCGGTTGATGGCGCTGGTGGAGTACTCCGCCGACGAGATCAAGACGGTGTTCTCCGACTTTCCTGATCTTGAGGTGTGCGTCTACGCCGCACCCACCCAGACCGTGATCGGCGGCCCGCCCGAGCAGGTGGACGCGATCATCGCCCGCGCGGAGGCCGAGGGCAAGTTCGCCCGTAAGTTTCAGACCAAGGGCGCCAGCCACACTCAGCAGATGGATCCGCTGCTGGGCGAGCTGGCCGCGGAGCTGCAGGGCATCAAGGCGATGAGCCCCACCTGCGGGGTCTACTCGACGGTGCACGAGGGCAGCTACATCAAGCCGGGCAGCGAGCCCATCCACGACGTCGAATACTGGAAGAAGGGGCTGCGGCATTCCGTCTACTTCACCCACGGGATCCGCAACGCCGTCGACAGCGGGCACACCACATTCCTGGAGCTGGCACCCAACCCGGTGGCGCTGATGCAGGTGGGCCTGACCACGGCCGCCGCCGGTCTGCATGACGCCCAGCTGATCCCGACACTGGCCCGTAAGCAGGACGAGGTCGAGTCGATGATCTCGACCATGGCCCAGCTCTATGTGTACGGCCACGACCTCGACATCTGGACGCTATTCAGCCGTGCCAAGGGCCCCGAAGATTTTGCGAACATCCCGCCGACCCGCTTCAAGCGCAAGGAGCACTGGCTCGACGCACACTTCTCCGGCGACGCCTCGGTGATCATGCCGGGCAACCATGTCGCGCTGCCGGATGGCCGCCACGTGTGGGAGTACGCCCCGCGAGACGGCCAGGCGGACCTCGCGGCTTTGGTGAGAGCCGCTTCGGCGCAAGTGCTTACCGACGCCCAGCTGACGGCCGCCGAGCAGCGTGCGGTGCCCGCCGAGGGTGCCCGGCTGGTGACCACCATGACCCGGCATCCGGGCGGGGCCTCCGTCCAGGTGCACGCTCGCATCGACGAATCGTTCACGCTGGTCTACGACGCCCTGGTGGCCCGGACCGGTTCCGAAGCGGTGTTGCCGGTCCAGGTTGGGGCGGGCGCGGCGATCGCCGCTGCGGCGCCGGTGGTGCCTGAAGCACCTGTCGAGCCGGAGGCTGACACGCTGACCGACAGCCTGACCAATCGCTATCTGCCGTCCGACATGGGCAGATGGTCGCCGGATTCCGGTGAGACGATCGCCGATCGGCTCGGCATGATCGTCGGGTCGGCCATGGGTTACGAGCCCGAGGACCTGCCGTGGGAGGTGCCGCTGATCGAGCTCGGGCTCGACTCGCTGATGGCGGTGCGGATCAAGAACCGCGTCGAGTACGACTTCGACCTGCCCCCGATCCAGTTGACGGCGGTGCGCGACGCCAACCTCTACGCCGTCGAGAAGCTGATCGAATACGCGGTCCAGCACCGCGACGAGGTCGAGCAGCTCAGCGAGTACCAGAAGACGCAGACCGCTGAGGAGATTGCCCGGGCGCAGGCTGAATTGATCAGTGGTGCAACGGTTTCCACGGTGACTGCACCGGTGCCTGATCCGCAAGCCGCACCGGAAGCCCAGGGCGCACCCGCTTCGGACATTCCGGTACCGCCGCCGCCCGCCGATCCTTCTGGCCCGTCGGGTAACGGACAGCCGAATCTCAAGGGTGCCGCTGAGGCGCTCAATCAGGAAGCGGTCGCCAAGGCACTCAACTCCGACGTGCCGCCGCGCGATGCCGCCGAGCGGGTCACCTTCGCCACCTGGGCGATCGTCACCGGCAAGTCGCCGGGCGGCATCTTCAACCCGCTGCCCAAGTTGGACGACGACAAGGCGGCCAAGATGGCGCAGCGGCTCTCCGAGCGCGCCGAAGGCCCGATCACCGCCGAGGATGTGCTGACGTCGGAGAACATCGAGGCACTGGCCGACAAGGTGCGCGGCTACCTGGAGGCCGGGCAGATCGACGGGTTCGTGCGCACGCTGCGGGCCCGGCCGGAGGGCAGCACCAAGCCGCCGGTGTTCGTGTTCCACCCGGCCGGCGGGTCGACCGTGGTCTACGAGCCATTGCTCAACCGGTTGCCGGCCGACGCCCCGATGTACGGCTTCGAGCGGGTCGAGGGGTCGATCGAAGAGCGTGCCGCCCAATATGTCCCGAAGCTGATCGAGATGCAGGGCGACGGGCCCTACATCCTGGTCGGCTGGTCGCTGGGCGGGGTGCTGGCCTACGCGTGCGCGATCGGGCTCAAGCGGCTCGGCAAGGACGTCCGATTCGTGGGCCTGATCGATGCGGTGCGGGCCGGCGAGGAGATCCCCCAGACCAAGGAGGAGATCCGCAAGCGCTGGGACCGCTATGCCCGTTTCGCCGAGAAGACCTTCAACGTCACCATCCCGGCGATCCCGTACGAGCAGCTCGAGGAGCTCGACGACGAGGGCCAGGTCCGGTTGGTGCTCGACGCCGTCCGGGAGTCGGGTGTGCAGATCCCGGCCGGGATCATCGAGCACCAGCGCACGTCGTACCTGGACAACCGGGCGATCGACACCGCGCAGATCCAGCCGTACGACGGGCATGTCACCCTCTACATGGCCGACCGCTACCATGACGACGCGATCATGTTCGAGCCGCGATATGCCGTTCGCCAGCCGGACGGCGGGTGGGGCGAATACGTCTCCGACCTCGAGGTCGTGCCGATCGGCGGCGAGCACATCCAGGCCATCGACGAGCCGATCATCGCCAAGGTGGGTGAGCACATGAGCCGCGCGTTAGACAACGTCGAGGCTGAACAGAGGGCCCCTAAGTGAGCACGAAGACCACCGCCGAGCTGCTGGCCGAACTACGCGAAAAGCTGGAGCTGGCCAAGGAGCCCGGCGGTGAGAAGGCCGCCGCCAAGCGCGACAAGAAGGGCATCCCGAGTGCCCGCGCCCGCGTCTACGACCTGGTGGACCCGGGCACCTTCTTCGAAATCGGGGCGTTGTGCCGCACTCCGGGCGACCCCAACGCGCTCTACGGCGACGGGGTGGTGACCGGGCACGGGCTCATCAACGGCCGCCCGGTCGGGGTGTTCTCCCACGACCAGACGGTGTTCGGCGGCACCGTCGGGGAGATGTTCGGCCGCAAGGTGGCCCGGCTGATGGAGTGGTGCGCGATGGTCGGCTGCCCGATCGTCGGCATCCAGGACTCCGGCGGGGCCCGCATCCAGGACGCCGTCACGTCGTTGGCATGGTATGCCGAGCTGGGCCAACGCCACGAGGCGCTGTCCGGGGTGGTGCCGCAGATCTCCCTCATCTTCGGCAAGTGCGCCGGGGGAGCGGTCTATTCGCCGATTCAGGACGACCTGCTGGTCTCGGTGCGTGACCAGGGCTACTTCTTCGTCACCGGACCTGACGTGATCCGGGAGGTCACCGGCGAGGACGTCACCCTCGACGAACTCGGCGGCTCCGACGCGCAGGCCCGCTACGGCAACATCCACCACGTGGTGAACTCCGAAGCCGAGGCGTTCCAGTACGTGCGCGAATTCCTGTCGTTCCTGCCGTCCAACTGCTTCGGCAAGCCGCCGGTCATCAATCCCGGACTGGAACCGGGGATCACCCCGACCGACCTGGAGCTGGATTCGATCGTCCCGGACTCCGACAATGCGGCCTACGACATGCACGAGATCCTGATGCGCATCTTCGACGACGGCGACTTCCTGGACGTCGCCGCGCAGCACGGGCCGGCCATCATCACCGGGTACGCCCGGGTCGACGGGCGTCCGGTGGGCGTGATCGCCAACCAGCCCATGCACATGTCCGGGGCCATCGACAACGAGGCTTCCGACAAGGCGGCGCGGTTCATCAGGTTCTGTGATTCATTCCAGATCCCGCTGGTGTTCGTGGTGGACACCCCCGGATTTCTGCCGGGCGCCGAGGAGGAGAAGCGGGGCATCATCAAGCGCGGCGGCCGGTTCCTGTACTCCGTGGTCGAGGCCGACGTGCCGAAGGTGACCATCACTGTTCGCAAGTCCTACGGCGGCGCGTACGCGGTGATGGGCTCCCGGCAGCTGACCGCCGACTTCAACTTCGCCTGGCCCACCGCGCGCATCGCGGTGATCGGCGCCGAGGGGGCCGCGCAGCTGCTGATGAAGCGCTTCCCGGACCCCAATGCGCCGGAAGCGCAGGCAATTCGCAAGTCTTTCATCGAGAACTACAACCTCAACATGGCGATTCCATGGATCGCCGCCGAGCGCGGGTTTATCGACGCAGTCATCGACCCGCACGAAACCCGGCTGCTGCTGCGCCGATCGATGCACTTGTTGCGAGACAAGCAGCAATGGCAACGGTTGGGCCGCAAGCACGGGCTGATCCCGGTGTAGCCAGGTAGCGCGAGCAGTCGCAAAAGCGCCCGTCGACCGGCGTGTCGCGGGGCTTTTGCGACTGCTCGCGCTACAGAGTGAGCGCCCCCGCCACGAGCTCGTCGAAGCGCTGCAGCGCTTCGACGGATTCGGTGTCGATCCCGCGCAGCGGGCCGCGATCGGCCAGATACCGCTGCGCGTATAGCCGGGCCACGAGCGCCTTGCGGTCGGCGCCGCGGGTGGCCCGCTCCCACGCCGCCTGCTCGGTGAGCAACGCCCCGGCATAGACATCGCCCATGAATTGGGCCAGCGGGAACAGTCGCGCCTCGGCCACCCTCCGGTCCAGCTTCGTCCAGGCCGTGATCGCCGCATCGAGGTCCTCGATGCGCCGCGATACCAGGCGCGTGGTCTCGCCGTCGTCGGACACCGAGACCGCATCGCGCATCCGGGCCAGCAACGGCTCGTGCGCCCGCGACTGTTCCATGCCCCGCCGCACGTCGAGGCAAAGGATGTTGTCGGAGCCCTCCCAGATGGTGTTGACCTGCGCGTCCCGCAAGATCCGGGCCACCGGCCAGGTCTCGATGTAGCCGTTACCGCCGTGCATCTCGACCGCATCGGACGCGGCGGTGAGCCCGAGCCGGCACACCCGCAGTTTGGTCACCGGCACGGCGATGCGTTGCCGGATCGTTTGCGGCTGACGGTGGTTGGTGGCTCCGGTGCCGTCGAAAATCAGCGCCAGCGCGGCTTCGACGTCGACGATCATCTCGGCCAGTTTGCGCCGGATCAGCGGTTTGTCGATCAACGCCTCGCCGAACGCGCGCCGCTGGCGGGTATAGCACAGCGACTCGACCAGGGCGCGGCGCGCGTTGCCGACGGCGAACGAGGCGGTGCCCAGCCGTAACTTGTTGGTCAGTTCCATCATGCGCCCGAGCCCCTTGCCGTCGGCCGGCCCGGAGTCAGCCTGTGGTTCGCCGGACAGCAGAAAGGCCTCGGCGTCGACGAACTCGATCTCGCCGGAGGCGACCGAGCGGGTACCCAACTTGTCCTTCAGCCGCCGGACGCGCACGCCGTTGCGGGAGCCATCCCGCCGTGCCCGCAACACCAGGAAGGAGGCCACCCCCCGCGTCGAGTCGGGGGCGCCCTCGGGTTTGGCCAGCACCACAAAAGCCTCACCGGCGCAATTAGACGCAAACCATTTGAAGCCGTTCAACAGCCAGGCGTCGCCACAGCGTGTCGCGGTCGTCTCGAGCGCGCCCAGGTCGGAGCCGCCGGTGCGCTCGGTCATCAGCTGAGCCGCCTCGCCGTCCCACTCGCCGGAGTTGAGTTTTCCCAGGACGTAGTCGCGTACGTCGGGGGGCGCGTAGGCCGTTACCAGTGACCGCACCATGTTGCCGCCGGTGCCCAGCGCGCAGGCCATCCCGATGTCGGCTTGGTTGAGCAGATAGTTGGAAGCGAACAGCGGCAGCGACGGGCTCACGCCGGTCCGCTTGGAGTCGTCGCGCAAGGCTTGCTGGGCGTCCAGAATGGCCCGCTTGGACTGGGTGAACGATTCCGGCATCACCACCCGGCTGATGTCGTGGCCCCACCGGTCGTAGCGTTCCAGCTGCGGGGGGTTGCGGTCGGTTTCCTCGGCCCAACGCGTTACCGGGCCGCCCATCAGCGCACCGATGCGGGTCAAATGCGGCTCGGCGACCCCCAGTTCGTCGGGCGCCAGGTAGTACGCCATGGTGAACTGCAGCGTGGGATCGGTGAGGTACCAGTTGAGATCGGTGGCGCCCTGGTAGTTCTCGGTGCGGTAGCGGCCGGCTTTTTCCGGTGTCGAGAACGGCAGCCGGTCCACGGCCTCCAGCAGGTATTCGCTCATCCCGCGACCCTATTACATAGGTTTTATATATGTCTATACTTCCGGGACGCGGCTCCGCCCCGGCCGGCCGCTTCAGTGGCGATAAACAGCTTGCGTCACAACGGAATCCAGCGCAGCGCTAATCCGCGGGCTCGACCAGGGTGAGCCGTGGCCCCGCCACCGCGTAGGCGAACCGAACGGGCGTCCCCTCGTCCAGGCTTCGTTGCAGCACCGCCAACCACGCGGCGAACTGAGGATCGTCGCGTTCCAGCAGGTAGATGGCCGCATGGCGGCCGAAGTGCACACCTACCGGCTGGTCCGGCTGGGCAGTGTCGAGCCTGACCACGACGTCTTCTTCCACCACCGATGATCCGCCGTCAGTGGTCGCGGCGCGGTCGTGCCGGACGACTCGGCCGCCGTGCTCCCATTGGGCACAGCGCATCCGACCGCGGCGACGATCACCGCCGTCGCCGCCAGGCCGACGATCCCCAATCTGTTGCGCACGGTTTTTTCCTGAGCGCCCTGCGGTGATACCGGGGCCCGCTCACCCGGCGCGTGGCAGATCCGGCCTTCCCGTCGCCGCGTGCTGGGTCGGCCGGCTGGGCGTCGGCGCCCAGCCGACGTAGGTCAGATACAGCCCTACCAGCGCAAAAACGACGCACAAGCTCACCCACACGCCCTGCGCCCCGATCATGCTGTTGGCGACCGATACGAAGGCCCTGGGAAAGGCCAACAGCAACAGCCCGCGCAATGTGACGAGCCAGCCCAGCAGGGACACGATGATCGCCGCGGCACCGCGCCAGCACTGGTGACCGGCCACCATCACCAAGCCGAACAGCAAGACGAAAGCCCCGGTCACCCAGGTCCACAGCGAATTCGCCTCGAATTGTGACAGCAGGTTCGCCATATCGGAGGCTCGTACCACAGCCGTCACATCGACGATCACCAGGAAAGGACCGAGCACCCGGGAGAACATACGGGTTCGGGTCTGCGAATCAGGTGAGACGTTCATGGCCGTACCTCCATCCGACGCCATTGACGAATCACCTTGAATCGCATCATGCGACGACCTGCCGCGGTAGGGACCGAAGTCCCCGCTGGTTTGCGGCCCCCCTTTTTTGTCAGCCGGTGAGCCGTAAGCGGCCGCCTCGCCTACATGGGCACCAGGAACTCGGAGGTATAGAACTCGGCGGGGTCTTGGGAATTGCCGTTGGGACGCTCGACAATTACCCACACCCCGGTCGTACCCTGGCGCACCGTGTCCTGAATGGTCACCGTCCCGGTCCCGCCCGCATCGAGGTCAAGGCCGGTGAAAGCGGTGCCCGGGGCCCCGGGACCGCACGGGGCTGTAGATGGGCGGGGCGCCTGGATAAGGCCGACGTCGTAATGCATCCCCGGCTGCGCGGGGTTGACCAGCTGTACCTCGGCGACCACCTGCGATCCCCCTCGGCGGATGAGCGCGGAGCCGGTCCCGGTAGGGGGTGAAACCGCCGGCAGCATGGGCGCCACCGAGGTGCGGCTGTAATCGCATTGCCGCATGGCTGCACCCAACGCCACCCTGGTGGCGCCGCTCAAGCCGGGATTGGCCGCCGCGGTGGCGACCGTGATCGCCGCCCCCGGGCACGTTGCCAAAATGATTGCTGCCGTAAAGGTCATATTTCGTGTCAGCCTGCGCATGGCCCCCACCGTCTTTCCCCGCGGTTTGCCCGACCCGCACTAGATATTGACCGCGTCGGCGACGGCGAAACCTCGCGCGGAATTGCCGGCTGGGTGCAGACGAATCACGCTGCCCGCCCATTGAATCTGGTGTATAACCACAGCGACCGGCCGCCGGAAGTAGCGCTCTCCAAGGAGTGTGACGCTCAGCGTGATGTGCACGTCGAAACGAGTTCGATGACACGCGAATTGCGGATCTCGCGGCGACAACTCGGTGTCGCCACGGGCGCCATTCTCGCGGGCGGGCTGATCGCCGTCGGTACCCGCGGGCACAAGTCCGCGAACCCCGCGGCATCGGCCGTCTCGCCGCAATCGCTGGGGTACACGGTCAACGTCAACAAACCCGGCGGGGCGCCCGGCTTCGTATTCTTTGTCTCCGGAACCACGGCGGCCCATCTCGGGAACGTGTCGCGCCCCTGTGTGCTGGTCGTCGCCGACAAAGCCGGACATGTGGTGTGGCAGCGCGAACTTCCGGCCGGGGAGACCGCGGGCAACCTCCGGGTCCAGCGCTACCGGGGAAAGCCGGTGCTGACGTGGTGGCAGGGCCGCAAGCAATGGGGCCACGGGCTCGGCGCCAGCTATATCGCCGATGAACATTACAACGTGATCAGTACGCTGACGCCCGGCGGCGAGTTGTCGTCGGACATGCACGAATTCCGGCTCACCCCGGACGGCCGCGCCCTGATCACGTCCTACCCGGAGGTCGCGGCCGACCTGACGGCCATCGGCGGACCCAGGGACGGCCGGGTCTACAACTGCACCGCCTCGGTGGTCGACCTAGCCACGAAACAGACGTTGTTCCGGTGGGATGCGTTGAGCCACATCCCGATCAGCGATTCGCCGGCAAAATACACCGCCGGTCAAACGCTCGACGTGTACCACATGAACTCGATCGCGCTGGACCCGGCGGGCAACCTGGTGATCAGCATGCGCGCCCTCTCCACGGTCTTCAACGTCGATTACCGCACCGGCGCCATCAACTGGCGACTGGGTGGTAAGCGGTCCACGTTCGCCCTCGGCGACGGCGTCGAATTCGCCTACCAGCACGACGTGGAGATGTCCGATGCCGCCACGATCACGTTATTCGACAACCACTACGAGGGCAGTCAGGGGCACATGGGCGATGGTGTCGTGCCGACCAGCCTGAAATGGATCCACCTGGATGTCGCCGCCGGCCGGGCGAGCCTGGTCCGGGCCCAGCGGCACCCGGGAGATCTCAGCGTGGGGGCCATGGGTAACCTGCAACAGCTCCCGGGTGGCAACGCCTTCGCCGGATGGGGCACCGCCGAACACATCTCCGAGTTCACCGTGGGTGGTGAGATGGTGTTCGACGCCAGCCTGCCCGGCGGTACCTATCGGGCGTTCCTCGACGAGTGGCCCGGCAATCCCGTCGAACCCCCGCAACTGACCTTCGCCGGCGATACCGCACACGCCGTCTGGAACGGCGCCACCAGGGTGAATCGATGGCGGTTACTGCACGGCCGGGAAAGCAACACGTTGACGCCTCGGACCACCGTCGCCTGGTCCGGCTACGACACGTCGATCCCGCAGACGGGAGGCCCGGACGGTTACTACCAACTCGAGGCGCTGGCCGCCGACGGGGCCGTCATCGGCACAAGTGTGCTGGTCGCCTTGTGATGAGACTGCATTTATGTCGCCGAAACTGTGACCACCGCGTGCGTCGGGGCCTCGAACCCGCGATCAACGCAGAGTCGAAACTCAGGGGCCGATCCGGATCTTGCCCGGCGACCACAATCCGCCGCGGGTCGCGGTGCCAAGGTCGAGTTGTGCGGGCGGCGCATCGACCAGGGTGTCGAATTTGCGCAGTGATCCCCAGTCGCGGGCCCAGTCGCGCGACAGATAGGTGGCCATCACATGGGCGCGCAGCAGCAGGTCGGTGATGCCCAGCAGGCCGCCGTTGACGCCGTCCTCCCAGGTGTCGGTGTCCAGCTTCTTGGCGTTGTAGTCCGGTGTGATGCGGAATTTCGGGATCTCGGTGACGCCGTTGACGTGCAGCATCGGCTGCTGACACGGGAACGCCAGCCCGACCGCCCAGTCCAGCAGCACCGGTTGGGTGGAGCCGACGTATTCCTGCAACGACCGCAGGTCCGGCACCCGCGGCGGGGTCACCGCGATCCAGTCCTCGGGGGTCAGGGACAGGTCCTCGGCCACCACCCGGACGGCGACGGCGTCGGCGGGCATCTTGTCGCGGGCGAACCGCAGATTGCGCCAGGCTTTGGGCTGTTCCCCGTAGAGGTCGTCGGGCACCAGCCGTCCGGCGGGCACCAGCGCGCCCGGCCCCGGCCGGGCGTACTCCAGCACCACCGTCTGCCCGGGGGTGTAGCCGTGCAGCACGCTGTGCCCGGCGATCTTCCCGGCGGCGGTCACCACCACCAGCGGATGTCCGTCGTCCGGCTTGGGCAGCAGATACCACGCCGAGGCGAGTCTGCTCTGCTGCTGCGGCCCGGTGGTGTAGGTGCCGGCCAGCGGAACCCGTGCCGGATCGAGCCGGTAGGGAAGCGGCACCGTGGACCCGTTGATGCCCGCGGTCTTGAGCTTGGTCGGCGCATCCCAGTCGTAATCGGTGCCCGGCTGGTTGGGTTTCATCACGATCGCCTCGGCGACGGTGTGTTCCGGCACGCCGTTGGGGGTGAAGCCCGTCGGGTCGATGCCGCCCAGCGGCCCCAGCGGGCCGTAATCGCCGGGCAGCGCCGTCATGAAGCCCTCGTTGGGATCCGGCTCGACGAGCACGTCGTCGGCCAGGCCGCAGCCGCCGACGAACGCCCGCAGGTTGGACCAGCCGTTGGAGTAGGTGGGGTACTGGCGCACGATCCCGGCCACCATCGACGCGACGAACGCCAAAGCCATGAAGCCGGCCGCCAGTGGGACCGGCGCGCTGGTGACAGCTCGGGTCAGGCGCCCCTCACCGCTGCCCCGGGGTGCGAAATGCAGCCAGGCCGCATACAGCGCAGCGATCGCGAACAGCGCGAAAAAGATTGTGCTGACCGTGATTCCGGCGATCTTCGGCATCGCGCTGTTGAACGGCACGCCGTAGCTGGAGACGTACCACCAGCCGTTGGTGGTCGCCCAGCACAACGCCAGCATGAACAACACCGCCGCCAGGAACGCCATCCGGTTGCGCGACCAGCGCAGCACCTCTCGTGATACCAACACCGTCGTCAGCGCCGCCATCGCCGCCCCCACCGCGGCGAACAGGCCGAAGTGGTGCACCCACTTGGTCGGGGTGAACATCAGGAAGAACATGGTGGCGAAGATGACGCCCATCAACCGCCACGCCGGCCCCCGCGCCACTCCCGGAATTCGCTTGCGCCGCAACATGATAAACACCGCGGTGAACAGGCACAGCGCGGTGATCAGAAAGCCGAACCGGCGCGACAGCGAACCGTCGACGGTGGGCAGGATGAGGTAGTAGTAGCGCAGGTTCTCGGTGTACCAGGCTTGACTGGGACCGATTTTGCCGCGAACCCTGGTGGCTTCCAACACCGTTGACAGCGTCTGGTCGGCGAATACCACGGTCAGGATGATGGTGCCGGCGGCCAGCATCGGCGACAGCAACGGCAACGTGCCCACCAGGCGGTGGCGTTTCACGAAGATCCGCAGGATCGGGCGGCCGCCGGCCACCAGTGCGGCCACCGCGATCAAGCCGGTGGGCTGGACTCCGAGCGTGAACGCGGCGGCGATGATCGCCAGCGCCGCCGGGGTGAGCCGGCTGTACCGCATCGACCGCTCGATCAGCACATAGGTGACCAGCGAGCCCAGCGCGATAATGCCTTCGGGCCGCAGGCCGTTGTTGAACGGCATCCACGCGGTCAGCAGGACCATCGCCGCGGCCCAGTTGGCAGGTTTGCTGGCCGCCACCGCCGGCCCCAGCCGTGGCAGCACCTCACGCGATAACAGCAGCCAGCACACCAGTCCGGCGAACAGGTCCGGCAACCGCATCCAGATGCTGGCGTCCCAGAAGCTGGAGTTACTGACGTGGGTCATCAGCGCCAGCAGGTTGTAGTACCAGCCGAACGGGTCCTCCGGGCTGCCGAACCAGCGGAAGTAGTTGGACATGTAGCCGGCGCGGTCGGCGACGCGGGCCATGCCCAGGATGTAGCCGTCGTCGGAGGAGTTGGCGCCGATGACGTGCCAGAGCAGGAACGCGACGATCACCACGCCGTCGAGCAGGGTGAAGCTGCGCCAGTTTTGTGGAATCCACCGACGCATGCGGTGGCCGTCCAGCTGATCGAGCCGCCACAGCGCGATCAACGCGACGACGGTGGCCACGATCGCGCCGATGATCGCCAGCAGTTTCAGCGTGGTGGGGGTGGTGGAGAACCGGGTGTCGATGGTCGCCGACAGCCTTAGCCCGGCCGGTGCGGGGCCGGTGAGGTCGGTGAACACCCCGACAATCTGGGGGCGCAGGTTGGGATCGGGGAAACCGCCGCGCAATGGTTGTCCGCCGGGATCCTTGAGACCGACGAAGGTGGCGAACGTTCCGGCGTGCGTCGAGGTGACCTCGATGCTTGAACATCCCGGCGCATTTGCGCCGCCGACCACCTGGTCACGCGGCACCGACAGGATCACCACGTTGCGGTCGGTGACGTCGACCCGCTGACTGCTGACGACGACGAACATCGCCTGCAGGTTGGCGTCCTTGCCCTGCTTGGGTGCGGTGCCCAGGACCACCCCGCCCTGCGGCGGCATGCCGCGCACCACCTCACACGGCACGGTGGCGGTCAGGTCGACCGGCGTCAGCGTGATCAACGGTGCCGTCACGCTATTGAGTTGTCCGTTTTGCGGCCAGTTGAGCATCGCGGTGGTCTGCACGACGGGCAGCAATGGCGTCGCGACCGACAATACGAAGCCGACCAGGCCGGCGACCGTCGCCACCCAGCGGGTCACCCGGACGTCGCGGCTGGCTGCGGTCATGCTCATGGCCCCGGTCATGGGAGAGCCCTGATCGGTCCTTGCCGGCTCCAGCCGGGCACGGTCACCACGCCTTGTTGGACGACGGCATCCGGTGCCTGATCGGCCGGCACCAGCCGGTAGTACTGCTCCACCGTTCCCCAGTCGCGATACCAGTCGCCACGCAGGTACGTCGAGATCGTCGAGGTCCGCAGCAGCGCCTGGGTCAACAGGAACGGCCCGCCGGTGGAGCTGGACTGCCACAGGTTCGACGACACCGCCGTCTGCTTGTGGTCGGGCATGATCCGGTATTGCGGAAGTTCGGCCACGCCAAGGTGTTCGGAGAACGGCCGCTGGCAGGGGAAGTTGGCGGCGGTCGCGATATCCATCAACACCGGTGTCCGGGAGCCGATCAGCTGCTGCAGCGTTTCCAGCACCGGGACCCGCGGCGGGGTGAAGGCGAACCATTGCTCGGGACTCAGGTTGGGGTCGTAGGCGACGATGCGCGCCACGTCGGCCTCCGGCGGGGCCCAGATCAGCGGGAACCGCAGGTTGCGCCACGCCGGTTGCGGCCCGAGGTCGATCGGGAACACCTGCCCGAGCGGCTGGATGCCGCCGTCGGGCCGGGTGACACCCCACTGCAGTTTCAGTGACTGGCCGTAGACGAAGTCGCCGTCCTCTTTGTATGACCAGATGGCCCCGGCGGCCGAGATCACGACCAGCGGCCGGTCCGCGCTGCGGGCAGGCAGTTGATACCAGGCCGAGGTGGCCGTGGCGGCCAGGGTGTTCTCGCCGTAGCTGCCCATCACCGGGGTGCGAGTGGGGTCCAGCCCGAACGGCAGCGCCGCGTGCGACCCGTTGACCCCGACCGGGCCCTTGCCGCCGGCGGTGCCGGCGGAGTCGGTGATGGCGGCGTTGGGCTTGTTGGGCGATGCGTCGGAGTTGACCACTCCGGGTTTGCTGACCACCGGGTCGGACTTCAGGTCCTCACCCACGCCCTCGGGCTTGAAGCCGACCGGGTTGACGCCGCCGAGCGGTCCGTCGGGTCCGAAGGTCTGACCCGGAACCGGTTGCAGCATACCGGCATTGGGATCAGGCTCGGCCAGCACGTCGTCGGCCATGGCGCAGCTGCTGGGCGACAGCCCGGATTCCAGGGCGGCCAGATTGGCCTTGGCGGTGGTGTACAGCGGGTAGCGGAACACCGCCCCCTTGGTCAGCGAGCCGACTTCGCCCAGCACCATGATCACCGCGACGACCAGCAGCGGGGTTGAGGCCAGGACCCGGTTGCGCCGGTTGTCCTTGACCTCGGTGTGTCCGGCGTAGTCCATCCGGAAGTGGTACCAGGCGGCCAGCAGGCCGGTCAGCACCGACAGCGCAAGGAACATCGACGTCACCGGGCGGCTGGCGATGACCGGCTGGATGTCGTACCACGGCACGCCGTAGTTGCCGACGTAGAACCAGCCGTTGATGCCCGAGGTGGCCCACGCCAGCACGAACAGCAACGCGGTGATGTAGAGCGTGAGGTTTCGCCGGCTGTGCAGGCCGATCCGCGCCACGGTGAACGCGGTGACCGCCCCCAGGGCGCCGCCCAGGCTGGCGAACGCGCCGAACTGGATGGCCCATTTGGTGGGGGTGAACGTCAACAGCAGCAGGCCGACAGCCGTGGTGCCGATCAGCCGCCAGGCCGGACCGCTGGCCAGCCCCGGCACCCGGCCGCGCCGCAGCAGCACGAACAGCATTCCGAACAGGCATAGCAACATCACCAGCACGGCGAATCGCCGCGACATCGACCCGTCCGCATTGGACTCGACCGTGAGGAAGTAGTAGCGCAGGAAGTCCTGGTACCACGCGATCGTGGGGCCGACCTGGTACTTGATCCGCGCCGACTCGGCGACCGTCGCCAACGTCTGGCTGCGGAACACCACCACGGTGATCAGCGACAGTGATGCCGCCAGCACTGCCAGCGGCGCCAGCAGGCCGTCGGTGGCCTGGCGCCGCCGGATGATTTGGGCGATGGCGCGGGCGCCGGTGAGCAGCGGGGCCAGCGCTATCAGGCCCTGCGGCGCCAGCGTGGCGGTCAGCATTGCGACGATGACGGCGAGCGCGCCCGGCGCCAGGTGCCGTTGCGCGATCGAGCGTTCCACCAGCACCCAGGTGACCAGCACGCCCAGCGCGATCAGCGGTTCGGGGCGCAGGCCGTTGTTGAACGGCAGCCACGCGGCCAGGAACACCGCGCCCGCGGTCAGCACCGCCGCCCGGTTGGACGCCAGGCCGCCCTTGCCCGGTCCCAGCCGCCGCAGCGCGAAGTGACTGATGATCAGCCAGCAGCCGATGCCGGCGAGTGTGGCCGGCAGCCGCATCCACACGCCGGCGGTGCTCACCGACGCCAGACGGGCCAGCACCCCGAGATACCAGTCGAACGGCGCCTCCGTCGTGCCGAAGTAGCGGTAGTAGTTGGCGACATAGCCGGCCTTGGGCGCGACGCGGGCGATGGTCAGGTTGTAGCCGTCGTCGGACGAGGTGGCGCCGATGATGTGCCAGAGCAGCAGCGTGGCGATCACCCCGGCGTCGGCAAGCCAGGCCGCAAAGCCCGCCCGGGGGCGGCGTCGGGAGAGCCGCACACCGCCCCGGCTCTGGCGATCCAGGACCGCCAAAGCCAGGATCGCGGCCGCGACCGCCAGCGCGCCCAGGGTCATCGCGATCGTTTTGACGGCGGTGGGGTTGATGATGAATCGGGTGTCGACGTCCACGCGGGCCGACAGGCCGGGCTGGGCGGGCACCTTCAGGTCGGTGAAGATCCCGCCGACCTGCGGCTTCTTTTCGGCGGGCAGCGTTCCCGCGGCGGCGGGAATGCCGACGAAGTCGGCGTGCGCGCCGCCGGCGTCGGCCCACAGGTGCAGCACGCTGCAGCGTCCCTCGGCGATTGCCGACCGCGATGCCACCGCGGCCACCGTGTCGCGGAAGGCGACGACGACGGTGTCCTTGTCGGCCCGGACGAACAGGCCATGTTTACCGGTGTCGACGCCGCCGGCCGGCAGGGTCGACAGCACCAGACCGCCGCCGGCGGGCAGGGTGGCGATTGCCGGGCACGGGACCGAGATGTCGAGTGCCCGCGGTGCCCCGGATACCAATGGGGCGGTGATCTGGGTGACGCCGCCGTCGGCGGTACTGCCCTGGGGCCACAGGATCGTCGCCGTCGTCTGCTTCACCGGCAGCAGCGGAACCAGGGCGCACAACAGCAATCCGCCGATTCCCGAGACGACGGCAACTAGGCGGGCGATCCGGTGAGATCGCTCATTACCGTCGAGGGGCACGAGGGTCGATCGTAGGCGACGAGGCTGAGTGGCTTTGCGATGCGGGGCCGGACAGCGTGGGCGGTTATTGCGATCGAGTCTGCGTCAGGTGCGTGAAGCCGGCGCTAAGCGGCGATGTGGGCGCAGTCTCGGCGCCGTCAGCGCGGGCTCGGACGGTGGGCGGCTGGTGGCATCGAACTGCGAAAACTTCTGCCTGGGGCCAGGAGGAGCCGTCGGAAATGCGCAGGTATCCAGGCCGTTTCTGAAAGCAGCATGCTGCGACGCCGGAAAAACCTGCTCCCGCTGTATAGCTTTGTTAGCTAACTAACGCCCGATCGAGAGCAGCCCCGAGGTGTTAGGTACCGCCGTTGGTGACAGCGATTCGTTCTGGCGGGAGTTTGTGGCGTCATTGCAAGCTCGCAGATTGTGCGGGTACATCTGGTCATCTCCGATACCCACGCCGGATTGAAAGCCCGTGTGGCCCAATAGTTCCACGGAGCATCGTGGCAGCGGCGCCGAGTCCATTTGGTGCACAACCTGCACCCGGCGGTTACCGGCAAACAGGCTGCGGTGGGCGACCGCGGCGGTCAAGGCAATCTTCGCCCACGCCGATCCCGAGGAGGTCGGCGCGAAATTGGATCTGGGTCGCTGACGCTCTGACAGCGAGCTTTCCGAAGGAAGCGCCATGCGTAGCCGTTGCCTCGTGCCGGCTGGATCTTGTCGGTGGGCCGGGCCCCAACACTCAAGAGGTCAACCGCCACCCCTACCCCTTGCGCATTGGCGCGGGATTCCACAGACCGCTACGGGTCACCGTGCCCAGCTGCAAGCGTGCCGGCTCGGCGTCGGGGTAGTAGGGGGTCAGCCGCTGCAGCGAGCCCCAGTCGCGGAACCAGTCGTCCTTGAGATAGCTGGCCACCGTCGTCGCGCGCAGCAGCAGCTCGGCGATGCCCAGCGGGCCGCCGCCGTTTTTGTCCATGACGGGAGAGTTGGCCTCGGCGCCGAACCGGTCCGGCAGGATCCGCCATTTCGGTGTCTCGACGACGCCGTTCTGATGGCCGAACGGTCGCTGGCATGGGAATGCCAGCCCGACCAGCCAGTCCAGGAACACCGGATCCTTGGAACCCACCACGTCCTGCAGTGTGCGCAGCCGCGGAATCCGCGGCGGTGTCAAGGCGATCCAGTGCTGCGGAGCCAGGTCCTCGTCGTCGGCCACCAGGCGAATCTGGGTGGCGCTGTCGGGAATGGCCGACAGCGGCGCGCGTAGGTTACGCCAGGCCGGCACCGCGCCGACATCGGCAAAGCTCATCGAGCCGCCGGGGTGTCCGGACGCCGCTTGGTCGTCGGTGGCCCATTGCACCTGGACTTCACGGGGATCGAAGCGGCCGGCTGCCGAAACGACCAGCAGCGGTGTCTTGTTGCGTTCCTCCTTGGGGGGCAGGCGATACCAGCCCGACCGGAGCAGCGCGGGCACCTGGATGCCGGCCCGCCAGCTGCCCAGCACCGGGGTCCGGGCTGGGTCCAGGTTGAAGGGCAGCCGGGCGCGGGAGCCGTTGATCCCCGGTGCGGCGGTGGTGCCGCCTTCGGTGCCGGCTTCGGTGCCGGTGACCAGGCCGTCGTCGTTGATGAAGCTGCGGTCGCCCGGACGTTCCATCACCGGGTCGGCGGAGACGTCAGCGGGAATTCCGTTGGGCGTAAAGGATTCTGATAATCCGGCCCCGAGCGCCTCGGCAACCGGAGCGCTCACTGGCGGCAGCATGCCGGCGTCGGGATCGAGCTCCACCAGTACGTCTTCGGCCAGCCCGCATGTCTTGCCGGTGACAGCTTGCAGGTTGGACCGGCCGACGGACCACGCCGGGTACTGGGAAATCATCCCCAGAGTCAGCGACGCGACCTCCATGATCACCAGCAGCCACGTCGCAATTGCCAACGGGGACTGGATTATCCGGGCCAGCCGTGCCCCGATCCGGGTCTTGGGCGACCCGTCGTCGGTGTCGACGAAGTTAAACCACGCCGCCACCACCAGCACCACGACCGAGAGCTCGAGCAGCGCGGTGGTGAGCGACCAGCGCCACTTCGGGAACGAATTCGACCACGGAACACCGAAATTGGAGACATACCACCAGCCGTTGACGCTGGCGAAGGACAACGCCATCACGAAGATCACCACGGCGGCGAACACGGTGCGGTTACGTCGGGACCGCATTGCCGCCCCGGTTACCGCGACCGCGGCCAGCGCCCCCAGTGAGCCCGCCAGCCCGGCGAACACCCCGAAGTGGTGGGTCCATTTGGTCGGGGTGAACATCATCGCCAGGAACGAGATGATGGTGATCCCGATGATGCGGCGGCTGGGACCGGCGGCCGTGCCCGGAATTCGCCGTTTGCGCAACGACATTGCCACCGCGACGGCGAGCGCGACGACCAGCGCCAGCACCGCGAAGCGGCGGGCCACCGACCCGTCGGGGCTGGCCATGAACAGCCGCTCGTAGCGGATGTGTTCGTCGAACCACTTGAGGCTGGGGCCGACGGCCCGCTTGAGCAGGCTTGCCTGGGTCTCGCCGGCAAACGTCTGGTCGCGGAAGATCAGGATCGCGGTGACGGTGGCCGCGGCGAGCAACGGCGCCAGCAGCGGCAGCGCGCCGAACTGTTTGTAGCGCCGGTGCAGGATGGTCCGCAGCGGCCCGATCGCGACCAGCAGCGCGCCGATGGAGGCGATGCCGGTTGGCCCGGAGAACAGCGTCAGCGCACCGAGGATGCAGGCGATCGCCACCGGCAGCAGCCGGCTGGTGGACACCGCGCGCTCGACCGAACACCAGGTCAGCAGGATGCCCAGGGCGATGATCGGCTCCGGCCGCAGGCCGTTGTTCAGCGGCAGCCACACCGCCAGGAACATCCCCGCCGCCGTCCACGCCGCAGCGCGGCTGTGTTTGACGGCGTGGCCGAGACGGGGGATGACCTCGCGGCTGATCAACCACCAGCACGTCAAGGCCATCGCCAGGGTGGGCAGCCGCATCCAGACGCTGGCGGTGCTGACGTGTGCCCACAGTGCCAGCAGGTCGTAGTACCAGCCGAAGGGCGCCTCGGGCGTGCCGAACCAACGGTAATAGTTCGCCATGTAGCCGGCACGTTCGGACACCCTGGCCATGGTGAGGATGTAGCCGTCATCGGAGGTGTTGGCGCCGACGAAGTGCCACCACACCAGCACGGCGATGACCAGGGCGTCAAGCCCGCCGATCGACCACCAGCGCTGCGGCAGGATGCGCCGGTGGCGAGTGCCGTCGGCGGTGTCGAGGACGTGCAATGCCACCAGGGCGACGGCGGTGGACAGCAGGCCCAGGATCATCGCGGCCATCTTCAGCGGGGTGGGGCTGCTGCTGTAGCGGGTGTCGACGGTCGCCGAGAAGCTCAGACCCGGCGGTGTCGGCCCGGACAGATCGGTGAACACCCCGACGATCTGCGGCCGAAAGTCGTAGCCGCTGCGCTCCCCGCGCAGCGGTTCGCCGGCATGTTCGGCGTTGGGACCCTGTTTGAGCCCCACGAATTCGGCGGCGACCTTGTCGGCGTGGGCGGTAAACGACAACTGCTGACATGCGGGGCTCAGCACCTGGCTCAGCGGAGCGCTGACCACCGGGACATTGCGCACCACCAGCACCAGGTCGTCGTTGGCGCGCTGGATGAGCAGCCCGCGGTCGACGGCATTGGGGGCCTGCTTGGGCACCGTCGACAACAGCACGGTCTTGCCGGTGTTCTGCGGCCCGGCCAGTCCGGCGGCGGCCTGGCAGGGGATGGCGATGTTGAGTTCGGTGGCCACATAGCTGATCAGCGGCGCCTCGACGCTGGTGAAGGTGCCGCTTTGCGGCCAGTTCAGTTGCGCGGTGGTCTCCTTGACCGGCAGCAGCGGGGTGGCCAGCGCCAGGATGGTCCCGAGCAGGCCCGCGACGGCGGCGACGAACCGAGCGATCCGGTAGTTTGCTCCCGCGTCGCTCACGGAGGTAGATGGTAATTGTTGCAGCGCGCCCGGTGCGGTTTCGGTGGCCATCAGGCGCCCGCCGCCGGTTTGCGAATGGCCAGGACGAAGGGGCCTATGGTGTCGACGCTGAAACGGGGGTCGGCGAAGAGGGCGGACTTCAGATCCACGGTGTAGCGACGGACGTTGGGCTGGTTGGGGTAGACGTCTTCGGCCAGCCGCAGGGTGTAGGTATTAGCTCCAGCGGCATTGGAGCCGCGGCGCATCAGAAACACCGTCGGCGCCGGCCAGGGCAGCTTGTCCAGGGCGGCGATGAACTCGCCGGCGGTCTTGAGCTTCGCCCAGCTCTCGATGTGGGCGGCGCGCTTGTCGAACTGCGCCAGCGGGTTGGCGTAGTGCGACGTCAGCCCCTGGAAACCCCAATATGGGTAGTACGACAGGAAGCTGTAGTCGGCGGTAAGCACCACTAGCTGATTGCGCGGTTTGCCGGTGACCTTTCGGATGGCCGCGTCGACCGCCGGGTAGTACTTCTCGGAGCCGGGCGGGCGCCGGTCACCGCGCTGGCCGTGGCCGTCGGTGTCGGTGTAGGCGACCGTCAGGTCGGGCCGCAGCACGTCGGGAATGTCCTGGCTGAACGCGATGGCACCGGCCAGTCCGATCGCGCCGGCCACCGGGAGCACAGCGTGCCGCCTTACGGCCAGCGCTTGTGCCACCTCGACGAAGCCGAACACGCCCGCCGCGGCCAGCAGCACGGTCAACGTCGGCTGCAGCCGAAACGACAGCAGCGTGGTGCGCGCCAGCGTGGTCAGCATCGACAGCAGCGACCACAGGTAGACGGCCAGCACACCGATGGCCAGCGCGCCGGCCCGGGTCGACGACCGCGCCCGGACCACCAGCCACAGGGTGCCCAGCAGGCACAGCGCGCCCAGCAGCGAGAACTGCAGCATCGGGAAGGCCAGTTCGGCGCCGTCGGCCGGCAGGTAATGCTGGGCGCTGCCGGTGTTGCTGACCGGGTCGCGGGCCGCCCGCAGCAGATACGGCAGCCAGGTGCTGGAGCCGATGGCCGCCGCGATGACGCCGATGACGGCCAGCCGGCGCAGCGGGTCGACGGCCGCCTTGAGGCCGCCCTGACGCCACCGGGACCCGGCCAGCAGCAGCGCCATCAGCGCGACAGTGAACGCGCTGTAGGCGAATAGCAGCGTGTACCAGGTCGCCGCGAAGCCCAGGAAGACGCCGGCGCCGACGACGGCGGCCCAACCCGCCCTCGTCGGCGCCATCCAGGCGTGTGTGACTATGGCGTCACCCTCGGCTTCGGGCGTGACTGTGGCGTCACGCTCGCGGCGGCGATCGCCGGCGCGCAGCCCCGACCAGGTCAACACCAGCACCGGCGGCAGCAGCACGGTGATCATCGCGGCGTACGGCTCCGGCGAGCTGTAGGCCAGCGTCACCGCCGCCGTGGCGGTGGTGACCAGCAGCGCGTATTCGAAGCGGATCAGCCGCCACCACAGCACCAACGCGACCGCGACAGCGACGGTGATCGAGGTGATCGCCCAGGGTTTGAACATCTCCCAGGCGGGTGTGCCGGTCAGGGCGGCGGCGCGACCGCCGATCCAGAACCAGCCGGGCGGGTAGAACGGCGGCAGCCCGAGGTAGGTCATGTCCTGCAGGGCGGGGCTGTCGGCGAGCCGGGTCAGGTACTCGGTGCGGAACTGCTGGTCGACCGAGACGCCGAACAGGTACAGCTTGGTGGCGCCCAGCGGCATGCCCAGCGTGACGACGGTGAACGCCGACACCAGCACCAGCCCGCCCAGCTGCGCCAGCCGGCGAAACCGCCCGGAGCGCCACCCCCAGCCGACGGCGAGCAGCCCGGCCAAACAGCCGACCTGGCCGACAGTGGTCAGCGCATGCAACTGGTTGGACGACGGGAAAGCCGGCCACTCCACCCGCGAAATAGCGTTCAGCGCTACCACGGCTACGACCACAGCCACCAGCGCTGCCAGGGCCATCTGGCCAATAGTGGCCAGCGCGTTGCGGGCGCCCGGCATGCTCAGATGGGCAGCTTGCGGAAGATGCTTCGCGGGATGTGTCGCAACACCATCATCACGTAACGGAATGCTGCTGGCGCCCAAACCAATTCCTTACCTTTTGCGGCCGCGGTCACCGCGAGGTTGGCGACGTACTCCTTGTCGACGGTCAGCGGAGCTTCCTTGATATGCGCGCTCATCCGGGTACGGACCTGGCCCGGCCGGATCACCAGAACCCGAACCCCGTACTCGCGCAACGCCTCTGACAATCCAAGGTAGAAGCCGTCCAGACCGGCCTTGGTGGAGCCGTAGACGAAGTTGGACCGGCGCACCCGTTCGCCGGCCACGGTGCTCATTGCGATGATCTGGCCGAAGCCCTGGGCACGCATCTTCTCGGCCAGCAGCACACCCACCGAAACCGCCGCGGTGTAGTTGATCTCGGCGATTTGCACCGCCTTGCGCTGGTTCTGCCACAGCTCTTCGGCGTCCCCGAGCAGGCCGAACGCGACGATGGCCACGTCTATGTCGCCATCGGCAAAGCACTGCTCGATCACCTTCGGGTGGCTTTCGGTGTCCACCGCGTCGAAGTCGACGAGTTCCACCGACCGCGCGCCGGCGGCCTTCATCGCAGCGACCGCGTCGTCGCGGCCCGGGTCGTCGGGCAGGCAGGCCAACACGATACGGGCCGGAGCGTTGCGCAGGTAGCGCTCGCAGATGGCCAGCCCGATTTCGGACGTGCCGCCCAGCAGCAGGATGGACTGGGGGTTTCCCACGGCATCAAGAACCATTGCGCACCATCTAGAGCAGCTCCAAACGTCGGGCCATGTCGGAGGCGAACACCCGCAGCGGGTCGACCTTGCGGCGCACGGCAATCCATTCGTCGATGCGCGGATACATGGCGTGGAAGGTTTCGGCGGTGGTGCGGGAATCCTTGGCGGTGTAGAGCCGGCCGCCGAATTCCAGTACCCGGCGGTCCAGTTCGCTGACGAACTCGTTCAGGCCGGCCTTGATCGGGAAGTCGACGCAGATGTTCCAGCCCGGGATCGGAAAGCTCAGCGGTGCCCGGTTGCCGGGGCCGAACAACTTGAACACGTTGAGAAACGAGTAGTGGCCGCTGGCCTGGATGTCGCGGATGATCTTCTTGAACTCGTCGACCGCCTCGGTGGGAATCACGAACTGGTACTGCAGAAAACCCGCCGGACCGTAGGCGCGGTTCCATTCACCGAACATGTCTAGCGGGTGGTAGAACTGCGTCAGGTTCTGGATCTTGCCGCGGTAGGTTCCGGACTTGCGGTACCACAGCTCGCCGATCGGCCCGAAGGTGTATTTGTTGGCCAGCCCGTTGGGGAACACGTCGGGGAATGTGAGCAGTTGGGGCGCATCGAATTTCAGCGGGTTGCGCTGCAACTTCGTGGGCAGCTGTTCCAGCCGGGCCAGCGAGCCGCGCGATATGGCCGCCCGGCCCAGCTTCGGGGGGGCGCTGATCGCGTCGAACCAGGCGCTGGAATAGGTGTAGTCGGCTTCGCTGCCGTCGCTGTGCAGGGCGATGGTCTCGTCCAGGGTGGCGGTGACGTCACCGTCGGCGATGAAGTACGCGGTCTCGGTCGGTGTCATCTCGATGGTGGCGCGCAGGATGATGCCGGTCAGCCCGTTGCCGCCGACGGTGGCCCAGAACAACTCGGCCTCGTCACCGTCCGGGGAGAGCCGTCGGACCTCGCCGTTCGCCAGCAGCAGGTCCATCGACCGCACATGGTTGCCGAAGCTGCCCGCGCTGTGGTGGTTCTTGCCGTGAATGTCGCAGGCGATCGCGCCACCGACGGTGACTTGCCGGGTGCCGGGCAGCACCGGCACCCACAGCCCGAACGGCAGGGCGGCCTTCATCAGCTGGTCGAGGTTGACGCCGGCGTCGACGTCGGCCAGCTTGGTGTCGGCGCTGATGGAGTGGATGTTGTTCAGCCCGCTCATGTCGATCACCAGGCCGCCGCCGTTTTGCGCGTTGTCGCCGTAGGAGCGGCCCAGGCCGCGGGCGATCACACCCCGGGCACCGGATTCGGCCGCCCGGGCCACCGCCTTGGCGATCACTTCCGGATCGGGCGTGCGCAGCACGTCGGCCACCGAGGGCGCGGTGCGGCCCCACCCGGTCAACCGGGTTGGGGTGGTGGAACTGGCGTTGCTCGACATCGTCAAAGAGGGTACCGCCTCCCGCGGTGACGCCGCGGGACGCCGACGTCCGGCAGCGGAACAGCTCGATCGAGTGTGCGGCGAAGCCGGACGATAGGTCCGCAGTCCGCTCAGCGGATCCGGAAGATCACCGCTCGCTGCACGACGAAGTTGATCACCGTGGCGGTGCCCTGCGCGATCACGAACGCGACGGGTATCGCCCACCCCCGGTAGTGCAACAGCGCCAGGCACAGATGGTTGAGCCCGACCTGCACGGCGAAGGTAACCGCGTAAAGGCCCATGACCGCGGCAAACCGCGCTCCGCTCGGCGAGGCCTGGAAGGTCCATCGGCGGTTGATCAGGTAGGCGGTGATGGTGCCGACCACGACGCTGATGAACTTCGACAGGTCAACCTGCAGGCCCACCCCTTTGTAGAGCGCCACGTAGACGCTGAAGTCGACGATCGCCGCGAAACCGCCGGTGACGACGAAACGCATCATCTGGGTCGTCAGATGCAAGTGCTGATGGTGCTCGCGCGTGGGCGCGGCATCAGGCTCGGGCGGGATCATCGGGGGGAAGTCTAACTGGGCCGGCCCGCGCCTCGGGTGCCTTCCGTTTCCGTGCGTCGGCCGATCAGGCGGGCAACTTCATCGCGATCAGCTCGACCTGACTCGGCCCCCGGGGGGTGGAGTAGGTGACGGTGTCGCCGGGTTGACGCCCGGCGAGCGCCTGACCGAGCGGGCTATTGGCGGTCAGCGTTTCCGCTTCGTGGCCTTCGGGACTCTCTTCGATGATGGAGATCACGTGCATCGTGACGACCTCACCGTCGGGAAACCGCAACGTCACCTCGGTGCCACCGGGCAGTGTGTCGGACCCGGTGTCGCGCAGCGGCCCGGACTTGAGCCGCCGGTCCAGTTCGTTGATCCGGTCTGCGAGTAGGGCCAGCTCGTCGGCGCGCTGGATCGCCTCGGCGGCGTCCCCGTGGTCACCGACCATCCCTCGGTCATTCTTGACCTCGATCTCGAGGCGGTCGTGGCGTTGCCGCAGCCTGGCCAGCTCGGCGGCGAGGTGATCGCGTGCCGCTTCCGCCAGCCCCGTTGATTGGACTTCCTCGCTCACGTCCGCAGACCTTTCGCCCCAGGTTGCCGGTAGGTGCCGTGCGCCGATTGCACATCGGAATCGCGGCGTTTCAGTGTTACACCACTAACGCCCGGCCGTCACTGATATTCGCCAAGCGGATATAGCCGCTTATTCGCGCGGTTAACCATCGGGCGGCCCTGCCGCCCGGAGCGGCGTGCCGATCACGTGGTTACGCACCCTCTTTGGCGCCGCTGGTGAGCGGCGACACCACGTTGTCCGAGTCCTCGTCGTAGTCCAGCGTTCCGCCGCGCAGCGCGTCGAAGATGGCCACACCTTGCGAAACCAGCCCGGCGGCCACCTGGCTGAGCCCTTCGGCGCCGTTGAGCACGGTCAGATTCGCCCCGGCCAGGCCTCGGGCGGCCTTCTCCACGATGACCGGCAGCTGGTCGATGAGCATCCGGTCCAGCGCCACCCGGTTGTGCGACGCCGCCGCTTCGGCCTGAATCTTCATTTTCTCCGCGTCGGCGACGGCCAGGATCCGGACCCGTCTGCGCCCCTGGTCGCCACGATCAACGTCCCGACGCAACCGATCACCGAGGCGTCGCTCACGAAGGCATCCTGCTCCTTCAAGGGGCACGGCGTCGAGTTTTGCCGGCCGCGTCCGACAAACCGCTGCCCATATCGGTCGTCGCGTGATACCTGGTAGAGCGATTCGAATTCGAACGGAAAACTGCTACGCGGATTTGGGCCGGCACCCGGGGCACCAGTGTCGACTCCGCTACCGATCCGGCGGACCCGGTATCGTGATCGGGTCGGGAACCGTTGTCGCCCTTGATGACTCAGTTCTGCTCCGGTTGACGATCGGGCGACCGGCTCGTGGCCGGCGGGCAGCTGGGCGGTATCGCGCCCGAGGACTTTAATCGAATGCCCGCGCTGAAAATTGGGAATTGTCAGCCGAATCCGGGTTCACTCGGGGCACCCCGTCGTGCGGTACTGCGTCGCCACCACCGGCGTCGGCATCGCTTCTGGCGCAATGCATCTCAACGCGGATGCGGTGCAAGGCGGCCGTGGTCAGACGGTGACCAGCGCCCCGTCCCGTTTCGGGGTCAGCACGAACGCGAGCAGGTAGAGTACCCCGACGACGATCAACAGATTGCGGTAGCCGGTGACCAGGGCGCCATATTCGAGGCAGCCCCCGAGAATGGAACCCAGCAGATTGATGGCGAACGCCGACTGTGCGTGCTCGGTGGCGGCGAAGCGTTTGGCAAAGGCGATGTTGGCCAGGTAAATCGGCAGGAACCCGACCACGCAGGCCAGCAGCAGTCGCGGCCAGAACGGCCAACTCAGCAACCAGGCCGGGTCGATCACGTACGCCATTACAAGGGACGCGACGATGGTCCCCCACACCACCGGAAGCGGTGGAGTGCGGAATTTCCGGGTGGTCTCGACGGCCGCCAGGACGATCACCAGCACCCCACCGAAGACCAGCGCGTTCACCAGCCAGGTGGTGCCGAACAGCAGCGCGAAGGTAGCGATGTTCTTGGTCTCCAGCAGCAGGAACGCGGCGCCCATGAAGAAGAGGTCGAAGTAGGACCGCATCGATCGAAACGACCCGCCCAGCAGCCGGACTGTGAGCAGCGTGATCAGCATGATTCCGGCCAGTGCCCACAGATACATGGCCGGGATCGCGCCGCCCTTGTAGTAGAGGAACGGACGGTCGTCGGTGGCGGGTGAGACCACCTCGCTCGGCGGTGCGTACGGCGCGGCGCACTTCTGATTGGCCGGATCGACCGCGACGGTGATCACCGCACGGCGACTGGCCGTCTGGTCGACGCACGGCCGATGTCCGAAGGCGGCGGCCGCCGTCTCGGCCAGCCGGTCGATGAGCCAGGGCTGGCGATAGGCGTTGTACATCGCGAAGACACCGCTCGGCTTGAGGTGCTCGTAGGCCGTCCGTAGCGCGCGATCGGTGAACAGGAACGATTCCAGGCGAATCTGCGAGGCGCCGTTGACCAGAGCCAGCGAGTCCGGCAGCGCGAACAGGATCAGGTCGTAGGTGGCGTCGGTCGATTGCAGGAAGGCCCGGCCGTCGTTGATGTGCACGGTGACGCGCGGGTCCGCGTAAGCCCGGTCGGGGTTGCGCCTGACGCCGATCTGCACGAGCCGCGGGTCGATGTCCACCGCGTCGACGTGCTTGGCCCCCTTGGACAAGGCAATGGCGACATCGGACCCCGACCCCGCCCCGACGACGAGCACGTTATCCAGGCGCAGCGAGTTCGTCCGCTCATAGGGCACCCGGTACTGCTGGTATGTCGGAGCGGACTGGGCGAGAATCCAGTCTGCGGGCGCCATCACCTGGTGCGGGATGCCGTTGACCGAGATCGCCACCAGCGTCGCGCCGTCCCACGACCGGTGCCCCCAGGTCTGCACCTTGTAGTACGGCGACCAGGAGACGCCGGCCGTGATCGACTCCGCCAGCAGGACCAGGATCAGCCCGGCACCCGAGATCGCGGTAACCACTTTGAATCCGCGCTGGTTCAGCGCCACCAGCATGACGGCGGCGATCATCCCCCACACCACCGACGGCGCCCGCAGGAATGACAGCAGCGTGAACAGGCCGATGCCGAGCAGCGAGCCGATCAAGTCCCAGCGGTAGCAGGTGAGCGCATCGAGTTGCCCGAAGCAGCGACCGACCACCTCGCCCGGTCCGGCCATCAGCGCCGCTACGACGACGAAGACCGCCGGCAGCACGATCCAGGCCGGCAGGCCGCTGGGGCTGGCCGACGTGAAGTAGATGATGTCGCTGCCGCTGCGGTTCAATCTGATCGGAAACAGCTGCACGGCGAGCACCAGCAGCATCAGCAACACGCTGGACAGCGGCAGGATCGACCAGGATTTCCGGGAGATCAAGAAACCCATGCCGATGCCCAGGAACGAGCCGAGCAACACGAAGTTGGTGAAGTACGACAGATGCAGCACGTTCGACCCGAGCCAGCGGATCAGGACGAGCTCGATGAACAGTATCGCCGAGCTGCCCAGCACCAATCGGGCGATGACGGCCCGGGCACCGCGCCCTGTTGCCCGTTCGGGCGCCGGTTGCCCGGGCCGGGTCGAGGTCCGGGCCCGCAGCGAGGAGCTCACCGCCGCATCATGACATGTCGTGACCGCCGTCGAGGCCCTTGAACAAATAGTCGCCGAATCGCGACAGCCTCAAGCGCGACGTGGCTGCAGTGTCGCGACGACGAGCTGGCGGCCTTCAACGGGATGACGCGACGTCGCCACCGTGGCTGTCAAACCCAATAGGGCACCCGCGCGCGATACTGCCGCATGGCAATCGCCGCCAGCGCCCAACCGACGGCAGTCAGGATCACCACCACCATCCAGTGCCGCAGCTCCTGGTGCGCGCCGAGCAGCGGGGCACGCACGATGTCGAGGTAGTGCAGCAGCGGGTTGAGTTCGACGATGCGCGACCACCGTCCGGCGCCCTGCTGGCGCAGCGTGTCGTCGTTCCAGATGATCGGGGTCATGAAGAACAGCAGTTGCACTACCGAGAACAGCAGCGGGCCGATGTCGCGGTAGCGGGTGGCCAGGATGCCGAAACACAGTGACACCCATACGCAATTGAGCACGATCAGTCCCAATGCGGGAATCACCGACAGATCCGCCCACGACCACGGCTTGGGGAAGATGATCGCCACCACCAGATAGATCACGATGTTGTGGGCGAACAAGATCAGCTGCCGCCACACCAGCCGATAGACGTGCACGCTCAACGGCGTCGGCAATTGTTTGATCAGACCCTCGTTGGAGACGAAGACGTCGGCGCCGTCCAAGATGGCGGCGTTGATCAGGTTCCAGATGATCAGCCCGAGCGTGACGTAGGGCAGATGTTCCGACAACTCGAGGTGAAACAGCTTGGAGTACAACCCGCCCATCGCCACCGCGGTGGTTCCGGTGGCGATGGTGATCCAAAGCGGGCCCAGCACCGAGCGCCGGTAACGCTGCTTGATGTCCTGCCAGCCCAGGTGCAGCCATAGCTCGTGACGGCGGAACCCGTCGATCAGATCGGCCCGGGCGCGGGCAAGTGTGCGCGAGTGCGCTTTGAAACTAGCTTGAGCGTCGATGAACGTCATCACGACCCTCCCAGATCAGGCCGCCCGAACCTCTCGCGACGTCCCAAGCGGCGCAACCCAATCCATTCCACCAGGCCTTTGGGGTCGCGGCGGGTCACCAGGAAGAACCAGCCGAACCGCAGCCACTCCTGTGGCAGGAGCTTACGCAGACCCGGCTGCGACAACACGTAGCCGCGGTTGCGGTAGGTGAAGAACCGCTTGCCGGGGTCGTCGGGGTATTGGGTGTGCATGCGGCCGCCCAGGATCGGTTTGAACTCGTCGGATCCGCACGGGTGCAGGTACACCGCGTCCAGGCAGGTGCCGAACGGCAGGCCGGACCGAACCAGCCGGCGGTGCATCTCCACCTCGTCGCCGCGGATGAACAGCCGTAGGTCCGGCACACCGATCGCCTCCACGGTGGCGGCCCGAAACAGTGCCCCGTTGAACAGCGACGCGATCCCGGGCAGCAGCTCCTGCCCCTGTTCGGTGCGTAATTCGCTGGTGTGGCTGCGCCATACCAGACCGCGCCGCAGCGGAAACGCCAGCCGCTGCGGATCATCGGAATTGCACACCATCGGCGACACCTCGGCCAAGCCGTATTTCTCGGCGCAGGCCAGTAGCGTCGCGAGCACGCCGGTGTCCTGGGCGTGTCCGTCGTCGTCGGCCAACCACACCCAATCGGCGCCCAGCGCCAGCGCGTGCAACATGCCGAGAGCGAAACCGCCTGCGCCGCCCAGGTTTCGGCGCGAACCCAGGTAAGTGGTGGGGATCGGTTGGGCCGCAACCAAATCGCGGACCCGTTCGTCGGCGTCATTGTCGACGACGATCAGGTGATCCGGCGCCCGGGTCTGGGTGCTCAGCACATCCAGCGACGTGGCGAGTTCGTCGAGGCGCCGGTGGGTGACCACGACGGCAGCGATGAACTCACTCATCCCCGGACACTTGTTGCGCCAGCGGCTGTTGCGCCATGCCGGTGTTCGCCGTCTCGGCCAGCACGTCGTGCACGTGCCGGGCCGCGTCCGCACCCTCGTAGGCGCGCACCACGTCTTCGATACCGCCGGTCAGCTTGATGACGCCGTGGTCGATCCACATCGCGGTCTTGCACAGGCGGGCCAGAAATTCGTTGGAATGGCTTGCGAACACCAGGATTCCGGAACGGTCGACCAGGCTCTGCAACCGCGACTGGGCTTTCTTGAGGAATTCGGCGTCCACCGCGCCGATGCCTTCGTCCAGCAACAGGATCTCCGGGTCGATGCTGGTCACCACACCCATCGCCAGCCGCACCCGCATACCGGTGGAATAGGTGCGCAGCGGCATCGACAGATACTCGCCCAACTCGGTGAACTCGGCGATCTCGTCCACCTTGGCCTGCATCTGCTTTCGGGTTTGACCCAGGAACAAGCCGCGGATGATGATGTTTTCGTAGCCGGAGATCTCCGGGTCCATGCCGATGCCCAGATCGAAGACCGGCGCCACCCGGCCGGTGACCTTGGCCCAGCCGCGCGTCGGCTCGTAAATGCCTGAAAGTAGGCGCAGCAGAGTCGATTTCCCGGCTCCGTTGTGGCCGACGAGTCCGACCCGATCGCCGAGTTCGAGCGACATGGTGATGTCCCGCAACGCCTCGATGACGACGACGTTGGAGCTGTTGCGGCCGATCGCACCGCCGGCCTTGCCCAGGAAGGCCTTCTTCAGGGAACGCGATTTGGCGTCGAAGATGGGAAACTCCACCCACGCTTCGCGCGTCTCGATGTGCGGACCCTTGGACACGGTCTACAGGTACTGTCCGTGGCCGTGGCCGTGACCCGGTTTGCCGACGCCCGGGGGCAGTGCGCCCTGGCGCATCTGCTCCAGCTGCGCGCGGGCGGCCATCTGCTGGGCGAACAGCGCGGTCTGGATGCCGTGGAACAGACCTTCCAGCCAGCCGACCAACTGTGCCTGCGCGATCCGCAATTCGGCGTCCGAAGGCGCGGCGTCCTCGCTGAACGGCAGCGTCAGCCGGTCGAGTTCCTCGCGCAGCTCCGGCGCCAGGCCGTCTTCGAGCTCGCGGATGCTGGTGGCGTGGATATCGCGTAGCCGGTTGCGGCTGGCGTCGTCCAGCGGCGCGGCGCGGACCTCCTCGAGCAGTTGCTTGATCATGGTGCCTATTCGCATCACCTTGGCGGGCTGTTCGACGAGGTCGGTCAGCGAACGCTCGTCGGAGTCGTCTTCGGCTATCGCCATGAACCGCGGTTCGTCACCGATGATCTCGACGCCCTCGACATCTTGGTCATCGTTGCCGGTAGTCAATCCAGTCACCATCCTCTTACGCGTCGACTAGGAGTGCGTCGCCAGGGCCTGCCCGCGCCACTCGTAAATCCGGGCTCCGCCGTTGTCGTAAATTTTCTTCCACGACGGCGATTTCTCCAGAGAGACTAGTCCGTCGGGAACGGGGAACCCCCTGACCGTCGGGCTGCTGGTCAGGATGTAGCGGATATTGAGCGCCTTGATGGACTCCGGTACCCGCGGATCGGCATCGCCATTGCGCGCGTAGGCCCAGAAGATGAACCGGTGGTAGCCGGGGCCCTGCTGCACGGGGTAGTCGTAGTGGGTCCATAGCGGGTGCAGGTCGGCGACCGCATACATCCACGCGGTGCCGTCGGTGTTGGCGTTGCCGATCAGGGTGTCGCGGGCGCCGGGCAGGGTCGCCAGGTACGCCATGGCGTCGAGGTCGCGTTGGTCGATCATCACCGAGTCGTACTTGTCGCCGAACAGGAAGCGGTGCCGCGGAAAGTAATGCCAGGAACTGGCCAGGCATATCCCTATCAGCAGCGCGGCGGTCACCGAGGTCCAGAACGGTTGCGGCAGCGTCTTGAAGCGCTTGAAGCGCTGGGTCAGTCGTTTCGCTCCGGCCACTGCCAGCATGACGATCGTGAACAAGGCGACGCCGGCCATCGACATCAGCAGCAGCGTGGTGGCTGCCGCTATCCGGCGCGGATCGTTGTAGAAGAATTTGCCGAGCCCCCCGGCCACCACTTCAATCGGGCCGCGCAGCGGGGTGCCGGCGTTGACGTTCATCACGATCAGCAGCAACCACACCGCCAGCGGCCACCAGATCTTCTTGACCAGCAGCAGGAACCCGCCGATGGCGGCCAGCACGATCAGGGCGTACTGGACGGGGAAGTCGTTGAGGTGGCGGGAGTGCTGGAAAACCGCGTCGAAGATGCCTCGCTTGGTGCTCAGGTAGGTGAGAAACGAGTGCCCGGCGATGACGTCTTCCTGCTGTTGGACGCTGAGGAACTGCGGCAGCATGATCAGCCCGGAAATCACCGTCACGCCGGCCAGGGTCAGCAGATCGGCCGGCCGGCCGCGGACCGGACGCCACAACGCCTCGAGGAGCCACCAGGCCGACACCAACAGCACGACCACGACGCCCCCGCTGATATGCACCGACAACACCCCCACGAACGCCAGCACGGCCACCGGGATCCGGTCGCGGTGGCGCAACGTCGAGGTGATCAGCGCCATGGTGGGTACCGCGACCCCGTAGGCGGCCAGGTTGGGCATCGCGGCGGTGTCGAACTCGACATACGGCACCGCGGTGAACGACGCCGACAATGCCGCCGCGGTGGCGGCCGCCCCGGCGGTCAGCCACTCCGCGGAGGCCGAGGTGGCCGGCCATTCGGCCAACCGTGAGCGCAGCACCCGCCAGGTCAGCACCGCCGCGCTCACCGGAAACAGCCAGATCGCTGCGGCCAGCGAGTTCAGCGTGTAACCGGTGGTGGCTGCGGCGCCGGTGAGCTGGCAGAACACCGCGGCCAGCGCGTGGAACACCGACGGGTAGTACAGCAGCGCGTGGGTTTCGACGTTGCGGAGCTCGCCCATGTGGGTGGGCGACGCCTGGCCGGTGTCGAGGATGAAGCGCACGGTGTTGGCGTGCCACACCGCGTCCCAGGTGCTGGGGATGGACTGCCAGTGCGGGATCCCGCGGTAGGCCGCCCAGCCGATGAACAGCACCCCCAGCAGCACCCCGGCCGCGATCGTCAGCGCCGGACCGCGACCGACCGCCCGCGCCTCGGCGTCCCGGTCCCGAAAGCGGCCGAGCAACAGCTGAAGGCCGGTGGCCGCCGCGGTCACGGCGGCCAAGGCCAGCAGTGCCGTCCAGCCGTTCCACGGGATGCCCAGCGCGCCATAGGGCAGGATCGCCACGGCGATGACGCCGTACGTCAGCGGCGGGCCTACCGCGATGGCGGTGGGCCAATTCAGCTGAGCGACGCGTGCGACGATTGCCCCGGGCGCGATCAGCAATACCAATGCGATCAGCGTTCCGAACCACAAGCTCACTGGACTAGTATGGCTGGCCGGGTGTCCTGGCTCGGGAAGCCGTAACGGCTACAACGTCGATGGGGCACCCACGACCGTCACCAGTTTGCAGATATAGCGAGAGCATTAGGGTGGCTGGCATGCCATATGACGTCGCCCGGGTGCGGGGGTTGCACCCGTCGCTGGGTGACGGATGGGTGCACTTCGACGCGCCGGCCGGCATGTTGATTCCCGATTCTGTCGCGACCACCGTGTCGACGGCATTTCGCAGGTCTGCCGCCAGCACGGCGGGTGCGCACCCCTCGGCGAGACGCAGCGCCGCCGTGCTGGATGCGGCGCGTGACGCGGTGGCCGATCTGGTCAACGGTGATCCGGGTGGCGTGGTGCTGGGCGCCGATCGCGCGGTGCTGTTGTCGTCGTTGGCCGAGGCGTCGTCCTCGCGCGCCGGCTTGGGCTACGAGGTCATCGTCAGCCGCCTCGACGACGAGGCCAATATCGCGCCGTGGCTGCGGGCGGCACACCGCTACGGCGCCAAGGTGAAGTGGGCCGAGGTCGACATCGAGACCGGTGAGCTGCCGACGTGGCAGTGGGAGAGCCTGATCAGCAAGTCGACCCGGCTGGTCGCGGTCACGTCCGCATCCGGGACGCTGGGCGCGGTCACCGACCTGCGAGCGATGACCAAGCTGGTCCACGACGTCGGCGGTCTGGTGGTGGTCGACCATTCTGCTGCCGCCCCGTACCGGCTGATCGACATCAAGGAAACCGAGGCCGACGTGGTGGCGGTCAACGCCGTCGGCTGGGGCGGGCCGCCGGTCGGGGCGATGGTTTTCCGTGAGCCGGCGCTGCTGAACACCTTCGCCTCGGTGTCGACGCATCCGCATGCCACCGGTCCGGCACGGCTGGAGATCGGCGGGCACCAGTTCGGTCTGCTGGCCGGCGTGGTCGCCAGCATCGAATACCTCGCCTCGCTGGACGAGTCGGCTCGCGGAACCCGCCGCGAACGCCTGTCGGTGTCGATGCATTCGGCGTCGGCCTACCTGAACCGGATCTTCGACTACCTGATGGTGTCGTTGCGGTCGTTGCCGTTGGTGATCCTGATCGGCCGCCCGGAAGCGCGGATACCGGTGCTGAGCTTCGCATTTCAAGACGTGCCGGCCGATCGGGTGGTACAGCGCCTGGCCGACAACGGCATTCTGGCGATCGCGAATGCCAACTCCCGCGCGCTGGACGTGCTGGGCGCCAACGACGTGGGCGGCGCGGTGACCGTCGGGCTGGCTCACTATTCGACGACGGCCGAAGTGGACCAGTTGGTGCGCGCGCTGGCTTCTCTGGGTTGAGTCGGGCTAATCACTCGCGACCGCAACGCCAGGGCGAAATTTCGGCGCGCTGATATCGCCGCGGCGTTACGCTCGCGGGTTCGAGACGGTCAGCAGGATCTTGCCGTACGTCTTGCCCGACAACATCAGTTGATGCGCCTCCGCCGCCTGTTGGATGGGCAGCCGGTTGCCGATGATCGGCCGAACCCGCTCGTTGGCGATCATCGGCCAGACCGAGGCCGTCACCGCCGACGCGATGGCGCTCTTGCTGTTCGGACCGGCCACCGGACGGGCCCGCAGCGTGGTGCCGATGATCCGGGCCCTTTTGGTGAGCAACTTGCCCAGGTTGAGCTCCGCCTTGACCCCGCCCTGCATGCCGATGACCACCAGTTGGCCGTCGACGGCCAGGGCGTCGATATTGCGGTCCAGATAGGCCGCGCCCATGATGTCGAGGATCACGTCGGCCCCGGGGCTCTCCTCTTTGAGGCGAGTGACGAAGTCCTCGTCGTGATAGTTGATGGTGATCTGCGCCCCGAGGCCGCGACAGAGTTCCAGCTTTTCCGGCGTCCCGGCGGTCACCGCCACCCGGGCGCCCAAAGCGCGCGCGACCTGGATCGCGTGGGTGCCGATGCCGCTGGCGCCGCCATGGATCAACAGCAGCTGACCCGGGCTCAGGTGGGCGGTCATCACCAGGTTCGACCACACCGTGCAGGCGACTTCGGGAAGCGCCGCGGCATCGACAAGACCGACATTCGGTGGAAGCGGCATCACCTGGCCAGCCGGAACGGCGACGTACTCGGCGTAGCCACCGCCCGCCAGTAGCGCGCAAACCTCTTGTCCCACAGCCCAATCCGAGACACCGGAACCCACGTCGGCCACCGTGCCGCTGACCTCCATACCGATGGTCTCGCTGGCGCCCGGCGGCGGCGGATATTTTCCGGCCGCCTGCAGTACGTCGGCGCGGTTGACGCCAGCCGCGGCGACCTTGACTAGCACCTCGCCCGGGCCCGCGCAGACATCGGGCACTTCCTGCCAAACCAGTTGATCCGCCGATTCGGCGACGATGGCACGCATGAGGGCCACGCTACAACCGCTACCCTAAGCAGCGGTGGCGTGGCAGAGCGGCCTAATGCACTCGCCTTGAAAGCGAGAGACGGCTAAAACCGTCCGGGGGTTCAAATCCCTCCGCCACCGCCGTTCAGTGCAAGTGTCGGCGCATACCGAAGCGCGGCGGCGACGCCGTCGGTCGAAGCCATCCGCTCGTCGGTGCGTACCAGCGAGGCCCCGACCGAGATCGCCAACAGCGGCAGCGCCTCGTCGGCCCGCAGCGTTTTGGCCGGCGCGGCCCCCTGCTCGGATAGCACGTCCGCGTTGGGGGCGACGCTGCTCGGTGTCTCGTCGGCGACCACGGTGGCGGCTCCGATGTCGCCGACGATCAGGGTGTCGACCGCCCCCTGCCGCAACGCTGAACAGACGGCGCCCAGATCCTGCGCGGCACGTCCGGACCGTCGGCCGATCTCGGCGCCGAAGCGTTCCGCGGCGTCATCGATCGCTCGGAGTCGGCGCCGGACGAACCAGGACTCGATGGCGTGTTGGACCTCGTCGACGTCGTATCCGCTGTGGCGTGCACCGACCTTCAGCGGGACCGCCCGGCCGAGTACCCGCTCCGGCAGGGCCACCAGCAGGTCGGAGCGTGATCGCACCTCGCCGACCACGAAGAACGCGCCGACGCCTGTCTCGTCGACCAATTCGGTGACGCGGTCGGCGACGGCGCGCAGGTTCTTGCGCGCGGCTTCGTCGGTGCGCAACTGCGGGTCGCCATATCCCGCCGTTTCCGCGCCGGCGGCTTTGTGGACCGGATAACCGCCGCCGTCGACGGTTTCTGAGCGCAAGGTGTCGTGGCTGCGGACGGTGTGTCCAACAATTGGCGGAAGCGGTCGGATTGCATACCTGTCGGGTTGCCGTGCCGGTCGGCGGGCAAACCCGCTAAGCCCGGTCCCCGTCGGTTTGGTCGAAGAATCGCCAGTCGCCGTCAATATCGACTTCCATCCGCCAGCCGAACTCGGTTTTGTCGGCCTGGTTATCGACGAACCACGCGTGGGCGTCGTCGGCGCTGGCGATGTCCTTGGTGGCGACAACTTCGCCGTGCGGGTTGATCACTCGGTAGGTAGACATGCCCCCAGGGTTCCCGCCGGCCGGCGAGGTCAACCGGATGGGATCGTGGCGGTGATCGTGTTCAGCAGCGCCCCGTAGCGGCCGGCGTCGGGATCTCTGCCGGGTTTGCCGCTGCTGATCACCGCGGCGGCCAGGCGGCGCTGCGGGTCGGCCCAGACGGCGATGTTGACCAGGCCGAGGTGACCGAACGCGGCCGGCGCGTTGCGCCCGAATGGCCCGAACCGCGTCGAACCCAGCATGTATCCGGTGCCCCAGCGCAACGGCATCAGACCGGTCGCGACGTCGGGCCGCAGCCGCCGGCATTCCTTGACCGCGTTGCGCACCGTCTCGGGCCGCATGATCCGTACCCCGTCGAGTTCGCCGCCGCGGCGCAGGATCTCCATGAACCGCGACAGCTCGTTAGCGGTGGAGACGGTGTTGGACGACGGGACGATGGTGCTCAGAAACAGCGGCTGGTTGGTGTACGGGATGACCTCGTGCACGGTTCCGCCGATGGCCTTGCGGAACGCCGCTGCGATCAGCGGCGGCAACGGCCGTCCGGTGGCGTGGCTGGGCGCGACCAGTGGGACGTCCTTCTTGGCGACACCGAAGTTGGTCCACCGGAAGCCCAGCGGGTCGAGGATCTCGGCGGCCAGGATGTCGCGAATTTCCTTGCCGGTGCTCCGCCAGACGATCTCGCGCATCAGCGGACCCCAGGTCAGGGCGTGGTACATGTGGACCAGCCCGGGCCGGTAGAGCGGCCGCAATTCGCCCAGCTTCTGCAGCGCGTAATCGTGGTCGTCGGCCTTGGTCACGTCCGGCCTGGGGCCGGTGGGAAACGGGACGCCGGCGCTGTGGGTCAGCACGTGGCGGATCGTGGTGCGGTCCTTGCCGTGGCTGGTGTAGGTGGGCAGGTACTCGCAGACGCGGTGGTCGAGGCTGAAGTGGCCCTGTTCGGCGAGCAGGTGCACGACGGTCGCGGTAATAGCCTTGGCCGACGAGTAGGCGCAGAACGGGGTGTCGGTGGTGACCGGAATTTTCTCGGCGTCGGGTGCATCGGTCGGGGCGTTGCCCCAGCCATGGCCGATCGCCCGGTTGAGCACCACGTTTCCGTTGTGCCGCAGGCACACCTGGATAGCGGGGTGCATTCCGGCCTGGTACCAGTAGCGGGCGGCCTGCCAGATCCGTTCGACGGCCGCGCTGTCGATGTCGCAGTGGTCTTCGTCGGCGATCGCCGTCACGGCGTCCAGGTCGGCGGGGACGCGGATCTTTCCGTCGGGGGTCATCTCTGCCACCTTCGCGAGGGTACGTGGCTATAGCCGCAGCGAGATTGCCGCCACGGTCGTGGTCGGCGCCGCAACCACAGCCATGACGGCAATCTCGCCGCTGTACCGGGCGGCAGGACTTACTCCCCGGTGAACTGCGGTGGCCGCTTGGCGAAGATCGCCGAGATGCCCTCGGTCAGGTCCTTCGACGGCAGGAACGCGGCGTTCCACGCGGCGACATAGCGCAGGCTCTCCGACACGGCGGAAATACGTTGCTGGTCAAGGACATCCTTGATGCCGTGCACGGTCAGCGGCGGGTTTTCAGCGATCTCGGCGGCCGTGGCGTGCGCCGCGGCCAGCGTGGCGTCGGCATCCGGGTAGACGTCGTTGACCAGGCCGATCTTCTCGGCGCGGGCAGCGTCGATGTCGCGGCCCGTCAGCGCCAGTTCGCGTAGGTGACCGTCGTTCAGGATCAGCGGCAGGCGGGCGAGGCTGCCGACATCGGCGACGATGGCCAGTTTGACCTCGCGCACCGAGAACTTGGCGTCAGCGCTGGCGTAGCGGATGTCCACCGCCGAGATCAGGTCGACGCCGCCGCCGATGCACCAGCCGTGTACCGCGGCGATGGTGGGGGTGCGGCAATCGGCGACCGCGCTGATCGCGTTCTGCATGCGCTTGATCTCGGCGTGGAACTCCGCGCGCGGGCCCGCCAGGGCGTCGCCGGACAGCAGCGGGGTGAACGAGCCGCCCATCGCCGGGACGTCGAGGCCGTAGCTGAAGTTCTTGCCGGAACCGGTGATGACGATGGCCCGCACCTCGCGGTCGGCGTCCAGCTTTGCGAACACTTCGGGCATCTCCGACCAGAACGCCGGGCCCATCGCATTTCCCTTACCGGGCCCGATCAGGGTCACCTGCGCGACCCGGTCCTTGATTTCGACGGTAACGGATTCGTATGTTTCGCCCATGCCGAGACCGTAGCGTGGCGAGTATGTCCTCCGATTTGCGACCCGGACCAGATTCTCCACCGACCGACGAGCTGCAAAGCGCCGAGGCCTCACTCGGGGTCCTGCAGCAGGTGCTGCACACCATCGCCGCCGACGACAGGGCCAAGCAGACGCCGTGCACCGAGTACGACGTGAAGGGCCTGACCGGGCATCTGCTCAACTCGATCATGGTTCTCGGCGGCATGGTCGACGCGGAATTCTCCATGCGAGAGGACACCGACTCGGTGGAGCGTCTGGTGATCGGCGCCGCTCGGCCGGCGCTGGATGCCTGGCACCGCCACGGCCTGGAAGGTGAGGTGTCGCTGGGTCCGGGTTCGATGTCCGCCAGGGTGGCGGTGTCTGTCTTTTCGATCGAATTCCTGGTCCACGCCTGGGATTACGCGACGGCAGTGGGACGTGAGGTGCGCGTGGCCGATTCGTTGGCCGAGTACGTGCTGGGATTGGCGCACACGCTGATCAAGCCGCACGAACGCAGCGCCGCCGGGTTTGATGCGCCGGTCGAGGTTCCCGAGCACGCCAGCGCGCTGCATCGGCTCGTCGCGTTCACCGGCCGCAACCCGGCTTGAGCGTCGGCAGCGGATTTTTCGACGAATCGCGCCGCGGCCATACTCATCACGTCGCAGCCGCGGCAGTGATCCAGCTGCGGGCGAACCGCAACAGGGCGTCGTTTTCTTCCGGCGCACCCACGGTGACCCGGACGCCTTCGCTGCTCACGGGGCGGACCACGATGCGCGCGGCGGCCGCCTGTTCCACGAAGTCGCGAGTGCGCGCTCCCAGCGGCAGCCAGACGAAGTTGGCCTGCGGCGGCGGCAGGTCGAATCCGGCGTCGCGCAACGCCGCACCCACCCGGGTGCGCTCGGCGACCACCGCGTCGGTGCGGGCCAGCAGTTCGTCGGCGGCATCCAGTGAGGCAATGGCCGCCGCCTGCGCGATGCTCGACACGGTGAACGGCACGTAGACCTTGTCCAGCGCGACGATCACGTCCGGGTGGCCGATCGCATACCCGACGCGTAAACCCGCCAGCCCGTACGCCTTCGAGAAGGTTCGCATCACCACCACGTTGTCGTGGGAATGGACCAACTCCAGACTGTCGGGGGCCATGCCGTCGCGGACGTATTCCACGTAGGCCTCGTCGATCGCGATCAGGATGTGCGCCGGAACCGCGTTGACGAAATCGGCGAGCACATACGGGGGAACAACGGTCGACGTCGGATTGTTCGGATTGCATACGAAGATCAGCCGGGTGCGGTCGGTGACCGCGGCCAGCATCGCTTCGAGGTCGAACGTGTGATTGGTCAACGGCACCGGGACGGCGGTCGCGCCCGCGACCGCAACCTGCGGCGGGTAGAGCTCGAAGCTGCGCCAGCCGAAGATCACCTCGTCGCCCACCGAGGCGACGATTTGAACGAGCTGCTGGCACAGGCTGACCGAACCGCACCCGACGGCAACGTGCTCGGGACCGACGTCCAAGTGCTTGGCCAACGCTGCCCTGAGCTCGACGCTGCCGTTGTCGGGGTAGCGGTTGATCGAGTCGGTGGCCTGTTCGATGGCCGCGCGCACACTGGGCAGCGGGCCGATCACGGTCTCGTTGCTGGCCAATTTGATCGCCCCGGGCACCGTCTTGCCGGGAATATAGACTGGCAGCCCGTCCAGCACGGGTCGCAGACGGGCAGGCACGTCGACAGCATATGTGGCAGCTGTGTACGCTAAGCGTCCGGCAGCTCCGGGTTCCCGGCATCGGGTACCCTCAGGAAGTTCATGGAGGCGTGCCAGAGCGGCCGAATGGGGCTCACTGCTAATGAGTTGTCCCCCTTCAAGGGGACCGGAGGTTCAAATCCTCTCGCCTCCGCTGGACCCTTCCGGGGAACACAACTGAAGACAAGCGCCCGTAGCTCAACGGATAGAGCATCTGACTACGGATCAGAAGGTTGGGAGTTCGAATCTCTTCGGGCGCGCTCTCTACCAGCGCCAATGCGTTCCGTTGGTATCAGGCTGCCGGTAAAGTTGTCACGGATTGTCACAACTCGTGCCAAACTCTGCGCGCCGTCGGCCAGCGCGTCGGGCTGCGAGTGCACATACGTCCGCATCGTGAACGCCACATCATCGAACACTCCTAGGTAGCTTTTCCACTACGCCAGCCAATTTCGCCACAAGTCGACACAGGTTGCCGAAAGGTCGACATCATCGGGGCGGGGAACGCGAGCAACCGTATCCCGCGGCGAATCATCGGCAGGCAACGTCGCAGTTACGTATCGGGACGATGCGTCTTGTTTGCCCGTATGGGTGCCGTCAGCCTGGGAGGTGCAGCACCCGGACCGGCAGGCCAGGGGTGTTGGCCAGTCGGCGATCGTCGGAAAGCAGGTCGGCGCCAAGGTGCTCGGCGAGCGCCACGTACACCGCGTCAGCGAAGGTGACGTTTGTCCGTAACTGCCATGCGTCGGCGAACAACCCCCGCACCTGGGTAACGCGCAGCGGCCAGCCCATCAGGGCATCGATGGCCTGATCGATCTGGGGGCGCGTCAGGATGCGGTTCAGGTCCCATCGGCGCAACACCGCGCCGCACTCCACGAAGAACAGCTCGGGCACCCATGGCACCCCGTCGGCGGGCAACAACGCTCGTAGCGCTCGCCCGCGCAGCGTGTCCGCGGCCAGTTCGACGCCAGCGGAGGCGTCGATGACGACCGGGTTCACACCTCGCCAGCGGCGCGCGCTTCGGCAAGGGTGTCAGCAGCCCGCACGCCCGGATCAACTGGTTCACCCGTCTGACGACGATCAAGCCACGCAGCGAAGGACTCCGGCGTGATCTCATCATCGGGGTTCAGGACGACCACCGCCGGGTCCGACGGGGTATCGGGGAAGCCAGCCACGAACTCCACTCTATCGACCTGCACGAATGTGGTGACAGTGTGCAGGGAAATACCCGGACACCCGTCGGAACAGGATACGTCGGAGAAATACCCGATCACGAGGGACATCTACGGGTTGAGCGGGCGTTCATGGTGAAACGGCCTTAGGAGAGCCTGCGAGCCCGCCTGATCGATGAGCCGAGAGGCGGCTGTCCCTGGCTGCAATCCGAGGGTTTCACGGGAGTGAAGTGTGCTGGTCGTCAGCTGCCTCGGATGTGGTTGAGCTGGTTGGTCAGCTGGCGAGCAGGGGCCCGAATGCGCCCTCGGCGAGGGCGATTGCGTCGTCTTGGCCGACGATGAAGCCTTGCAGGTCGGAATGGTTTGTTGACCGGCATTCACGATGAGGATGATGGCGGCGTTGATCGTGAGGATGTGCGGGTATGAAACGACCCCGCCGGTGGATGTCCGGCGGGGTCGGTGGTGTTCGGGGTGTCGGTGTGGTGTTCAGTCCGCCGTGACTTCGGCAACAGCGGTGCGGGTGGAGGATTCGTCGACGATGGCCTTGTCGGCGGCGAACGCGGCGACGAGGGCTTGTAGC
>NZ_UPHQ01000079.1 GCF_900566055.1 Mycobacterium innocens | reverse complement strand
CATGAGCCCGACCCAACAGCGACTCGCCGACCTGTTCGCAATCCACCAATACGCACCCACCCGCTGACCAACAGCGCCCAACACCGCGAGTTGGGTAATACACCAGCCCTGCCCAAAAACACAACCCACCAGGGCAAATCAGGCCGTCGATCAACGAAGGCCGGAAACTCCCGCTAGCGGTCCCTGCCGTTGGTAGCGGTGCCGTCACCGGGCTGGTCGGGCTCGTCCAGGCTGTCCAACAATGTCTTGGATTGTTGCTGTGCCGCCAAGCGGCGACGCTGTTCCTCGGCGGCCAGTTGCACGATGGTGCGCTGCCACACCACCCGTGCCCAGTGAAACGTCAGGAGCATCACGGTGATCCACGACACGATCAGCCCGATACCCGGCCCGGGATGACCCGCGGCGACAGTCTGGCGCGACCATACCGCCAACAGACCGGTGCCACTGGCCAGTGCCGACCCCACGAGCGCGATCCAGGCCAGCGCCCAGCGCCTCGTCATCAAGGCAAGCATCGAGAAGCCCACCCCGAAAACCAGCGTCAACCAGGCAAAGACCCGCGACGGTAACGCCACCGCAGCGGCGGCCGCGCCGTGGCTGCTGAACAGCACGTCCCATCCCCGCACGCTGCCGGTGTGCGGCAAGATGAACGATCCCACCAATACGAACACCAGGATCGCGACCACGAAACCCCTTGCGCCAGGCTCAATCTCACCTGCTACCCGGCGCTCTGCCGCCTCGATTTCGGATCGGTAGGCATCGAAGTCGGCCACGTCAACTGCTCCGTTCATCGCAAGACCCGTTACCCGGATCGTCCGTCGGGCCGCACCCGGAGCCGCAACCCACAGGATCGGCGGCCACGGGCCGTCCGACACCGGGCATGCCGAGCCCGACGCCGGGTGATCGCTGTCCGCCGGCGTAGGCGTCGCCGGCGCGCTGTCCGCCGGCGTAGGCGTCGCCGGCGCGGGTGCGGCGGTAGGTAGTGATGCCCGCGTCGGCGATGAGATGGTGCGGGGCGGCGCCGGTGATCTGAGTGGTGATGATGTCGCCGGGACGCACGTGCTGATCGCCCGCTCGGAAATGGACCAGTCGTCCGTCACGTGCCCGCCCGCTCATGCGGGAGGTGTGGCTGTCCTTGCGTCCTTCACCGGTGGCGACCAACACCTCGACGCTCTGCCCGACGAGCTCTCTATTGCCCTCGAGCGAGATCTGCTCCTGCAACTCGATGAGCCGCTCATACCGTTGCTGCACGACGTCTTTCGGCAATTGTTCGTCGAAGTCGGCGGCCGGAGTACCGGGGCGTTTGGAGTACTGGAAGGTAAACGCCGCCGCGAATCGGGCCTGGCGCACCACATCGAGAGTGGCCGCAAAGTCCTCCTCCGTCTCACCGGGAAAGCCCACGATCAGGTCAGTGGTGATGGCGGCGTGCGGCATCACGGCACGAACCCGTTCAATGATGCCGAGATAACGTTCGGCTCGGTAGGACCGCCGCATGGCCCGCAACACCCGATCCGACCCGGACTGCAGCGGCATGTGCAGCGCGGGGCAGACATTGGGTGTCTGCGCCATCGCCTCGATCACGTCGTCGGTGAACTCGGCGGGATGCGGGGAGGTGAACCGGACGCGCTCCAAGCCCGGTATACGGCCGCAAGCGCGCAGCAATTCGGCGAACGCGCCCCGGTTGCGCGGCAATGCGGGGTCGGCGAACGAGACGCCGTAGGCGTTGACATTTTGTCCAAGAAGGGTGATTTCGAGCACGCCGGTGTCCACCAGCGACTGCACCTCGGCCAAGACGTCGGCGGGACTGCGGTCGATTTCCTTGCCCCGCAGCGACGGCACGATGCAAAACGTGCAGCTGTTGTTACATCCTACGGAGATGGAAACCCAAGCGGCATAAGCGGATTCGCGAGCACTCGGTAGCGACGACGGGAACTGCTGCAGCGCCTCGGCGATTTCGATTTGGGCGACCTTGTTGTGCCGGGCCCGGTCGAGCAATGTCGGCAGCGATCCGATGTTGTGGGTGCCGAAGACGACGTCGACCCACGGCGCCCTGCGCAGCACCACATCGCGATCTTTCTGCGCCAGGCAACCGCCGACCGCGATCTGCATGTCCGGATTGGTGCGCTTGCGCGGGGCCAGGTGGCTGAGGTTGCCGTACAGCTTGTTGTCGGCGTTCTCGCGAACGGCGCAGGTGTTGAACACCACGACGTCGGCGTCTCCAAAATCTGAGCCGTCGGCTGCACGCTGGTAGCCGGCAGCTTCGAGAAGGCCGGCCAAACGCTCGGAGTCGTGGACGTTCATCTGACAGCCGTAGGTCCGGACCTGGTAGGTACGTGCGGCAGTGGGCGCAGCGTTGCCCGCCACATTCGCAGCATCCGCCCGCTGCGCCACCGTCGAAGTCACGGGGTCATGGTACGGCGACCGGCCGGTTCGCGCCGGGCCGGATGCGCGGCCCCACGCCTAGCAGGACGCATCGGGACTCGGCGGCGGCCCTAGACGCGCCGGCGCTCCCGTTCGGCGGCCAGCTCGGCGGCCACCACCTCGCACGCCACCGTCTGGCTGTAGCCGCGGCGGGCCAACATAGCCACCAGCCGGCGGCTGACTCGCGTTTCATCGTCGCCCAGTGTTTCCCGCCGCAGCCTGGTCCGTACCAGTTGCTCGGCCCGTTCCCGCTCGGCAGCGCCATCGATGCCGGCCAGCACCGTGGTGATTACGTCGTTGTCGACGCCCTTGGCGTGCAGCTCAGCAGCCAACGCGCGCTTGCTTTTTCCCGCGTTGGCTCGCCGGGACTGCACCCATTGTTCGGCGAAGTCGGTGTCGTCCACCAGACCAACAGCGGCCAGCCGATCCAAGACCCGGTTGCTGATGTCGTCGGGGTATCCGCGCTTGGCCAGCTGGCCGGATAACTCGGCGCGAGTTCTCGATCGCGCGGTGAGCAGGCGCAGGCACAACGCCCGCGCCCGCCCTTCGCGGGATGGCTCAGAAGTCGACGGGGGCGGGCAAGACGTCGTCATTTGAGGGGTCATCGGTCACCACTGCGCCAATGCCAAGCTTTTCCTTGATCTTCTTCTCGATCTCGTTGGCCACGTCGACGTTCTCCATCAAGAAGTTGCGGGCATTCTCCTTACCCTGGCCGAGCTGCTCGCCCTCGTAGGTGAACCAAGCCCCGGACTTGCGGATAAAGCCTTGGTCCACGCCCATATCAATCAGCGAGCCCTCTCTGCTGATGCCCTTGCCGTAGAGAATGTCGAACTCGGCCTGCTTGAACGGCGGCGACACCTTGTTCTTGACGATCTTGACCCGGGTGCGGTTGCCGACCGCGTTGGTGCCATCCTTGAGCGTCTCGATCCGTCGCACGTCCATGCGCACCGACGCGTAGAACTTCAGCGCCTTTCCGCCGGTTGTCGTCTCGGGTGAGTTGTGCACCATCACTCCGTCCGCGAAATAATTATGCGAACCCTCGACCTCGATATCGAAGCGACTCATGATTGGGTAATCAGTCTTTGATTCAATCTCGGTGACACGTGCCGGCATTAGCTCCATGATTGGTTCAACGAACTGTGGCGTCACCATGCTGCGGCCATGAAACCGTGGTAACAGCTTGTACGCCATGCATGGCGCCATGTAGGGCGCCACTAGTTGCTGAAACTTCGCAGTAGCTGCGGTAGAAAACACCAACACTGCCTTGGCGGCCGCACCAGCCTTACGAAGTCGTACATCGAGGCCGTGAGTGTCGTGCAGATAGTCACGAAGCCGCACTTGCGAACCTTCGCTCATCGCCTCAACACAGATCTCGATTCGCCCACTTCCCCCTTGTGTGCGCTGTTGCAGCCCCTTGGAGCGGAGGCTAAACGAACCGTCATCCATGTACCAGATCGCTAGCGATAGTGGAGTGAGCCCCTTGAGGTATTCCTCGGAGAGGAACTTCTTTCCATCTCCCAAATACACCGCGCTTCGCAATTCATGGAGTTCCGCGAGCGGGGAGAAGTCTACGAACGCTGCACCCTTGCCGTTAACGGTGCGACTGTGCGGGATGTTCGCCAGCAGAGAGACTTTCCAATCAAAATAGGCCGACTGCTGGGCTCCGTGTCCTATGCGGAGCCGCGCGCTCTCGGAATCCTGTCGAACTGGCGGGGATAGACACCCATCGCCCATCAGCGAACCCAGCACGATTTCCCACTGCTGATCACTGAGCAGGCGAGGCTGTGCCAACATCACTCTATCGCCAACATTTATGTCTTCAGCTTCACGCCAGCCAACAGGGGTTCGGATGAGATGGTTGCGAGTCATTGCCAAGCTAGCGTGCCCACGTCCAGTCCCGCTTCCTGCTCGATCAACCTTGAAGTGCAGGAACTCTTCTGCCTTTCCATTGTTGAACCAATTGGTAACTCGCCGCGGAACAATTTGCCCGGATTCGAAATCGTAAGACAAGACCTCGACGTCCATCTTCTGATTCACAATCTTGCCAAGTTTTTCAGTCGAACCGTCGGCCAGGGTGACATTGGTGTACCAGGAGCCACATCCGAACATGACTCCGATCTTGTCCCGGAGCTGGTTGATGAAGATTGCGGTGGTTCCCGAATTATTCAGCGCGCCAGTCATTTTCCGCAGCGCCTGGCTCATCAGCCGGGCCTGCAGCCCGACATGGCTGTCCCCCATCTCGCCTTCGAGTTCCGCGCGCGGCACCAGCGCCGCCACCGAGTCGATGACCACGATGTCGAGCGCGCCCGAGCGGATCAGCATGTCGGCGATCTCGAGTGCCTGTTCACCGGTGTCCGGTTGGCTGACCAGCAGAGAATCGGTGTCGACACCGAGCTTCTTGGCATAGTCCGGATCCAGCGCGTGCTCGGCGTCGATGAACGCCGCGACACCGCCGGCGGCCTGCGCATTGGCCACCGCGTGCAATGCGACGGTGGTCTTGCCCGAGGACTCCGGGCCGTATATCTCCACCACCCGGCCGCGTGGCAGGCCGCCGATGCCCAGGGCGACGTCCAGGGCGATGGATCCGGTCGGAATGACCGAAATCGGCTGACGCACCTCGTCACCGAGGCGCATCACCGAGCCTTTGCCATAACTCTTCTCGATCTGGGCCATCGCCAGTTCGAGAGCTTTCTCACGGTCGGGGGCTTGCGCCATGGTGCCTCTCCTATAGTCGGTGTTCGGTTGACCGGTATCGATCGGTTGGCCGTGACACTAGAGAAGGCCACCGACAGGTCGACATCTTCGCCAATGCCCACCACAGTAGCCGAACATCTGTTCGACTCAAGTTGACACGCCGGGCGCGCCGACATCGCTTGATGCCGATTGACCGAAAACACATGAACATCTCCGCGGAGCTGACCGAAATATCCTCCTACGGTGGGTTTTTCGCGCCGGTCGTGGGCGGTGACGCCACCGGATGGCATCCGGTAGCCCACTTCTACGCCGCCGGGTTCGCGGACCTGATCGGCACCACCCTCACCCGTTACCGCACCACGGAGTTGCGGATCGGCGCCTCGCTGGTTCACCTCGGCCACGCCGCCCGGCTGTGGTCACCCGTTCTCGCCTGTGCGCTGGCCCACGGCGTCCTTCCGGACCTGCGCGACCTGCAACGCGCTGACGACGGAGCACAGCTACGACTACCCGAACCTGTCGGAGAAGCTGTCCCGTCTTTCCCGGAGCTCCCGGCCAGGTTGTACCGCCTTGTCGTACAGGACCATATGGAACCGTTCGCGGCCGGCCTGCGGGTCAAGGTTGCACCCGCCCTGCTGTCCGGCAATATCGCATCAGCCCTCGTCGGAGCCTCGCGGGCGTTGCTGTCGGCACGGCCTGACTTGCGTCAGCCGATCGTCGAGACCACCAACCGCCTACTGGACACCGGCGTTCTGGCCGAAACCGGCGTGCTCACTGGCCTCGACTTCAGGCGTCGCAGCTGCTGCCTCTTCTACCGCGTGCCGGGTGGCGGCACATGCGGCGATTGCCCGCTTGAGCTTTAGCGTGGCGACGGCATTGACTGTGCGGCTACGGCTTCGAGTGAGCGTGCTGGGCGACAAAAACCGGATGAAGCCCGCCAGGAACTCACGTTCGACGCCGTAGAGTCACACTCGACCCGGCAAAACCCACAAACTTCACCACTGGCCGCGGGGTACGTCGAAGTCGGCGCACAGCGCCCGCCACACGTCGCGAGGCTCGACACCGTCCTCGATCGCCTGGGCCGCGGTACGACCTCCGAAGCCGGTCAGCACATGGTCCACCAACACGGATGCCCCATAGGCGGCGCCGAATCGCAGGGTGACCCGCTCGTGGAACTCCGTCAACCGCACGCCAGTCAAGATACCCAGCAGATCGCCGCACTAAAGCGCCTCATGGCACGCCCGGACCGGATCGGCGACCCCGGCGGCACCGGCGGCGGCCTGCTGCGCGGCCCGGCGGTACCCGGGCGACGACAGCACCTCGTTCACCGCGGCCACCAGCGCCTCGGCCGTCAACGGCCGGACCAACCGGCCGCTGCCCTGACGCACCACCCGGTTAGCGATCTCCCACTGGTCCCCGCCGCCGGGTACCACCACCAGGGGAACCCCGGCCAGCAGCGTCTTGGCCACCATCCCATGACCGCCGCCGCAGATCACCAGGTCGGCATGCGTCAATAGCTCGGCCTGGTTTCCCAGCCCGACCACCGCCCAGGCCGGCACCGGCAGATCCCCGCCACCCAGTCGGGAGACCACCACCCGCGAACCCTCCGGCAGCGTGTCGCCCGGCGTCAGGCATCCCAGCGCGACCTCGACCAATCCGGCGGTCCCGGTCACCGCGGTGGACGGCGCGATGACCACCACCGGCCCGGAGCCCGCGGGTATCGCCAGCACCCGATCGGTCGGCTCGAAATGCAACGGGCCCACCACGACGGCCTCGGCCGGCCAGTCCGGGCGAGGCACCTCCAGCGCGGGAAGCGTGGCGATCAGCCGCCGCAGTGGCCCGGGATCGGGTGCCGGCAACCCTATCTGGACCCGGACGGCGGCACGCTGTCGCAGACCCGCACGCCAGGACCGTCCCGTCAGCGCCCGCATGGTGGCATCGCGCAGCCGGCCGCGGATTCCGGTGCCCGGTGCCAGCCCGCTGCCGATCGGCGGCAGACCTTTCGAGGGCAGGTACAGCGGATGCGGGTTGAGTTCGATCCAGGGAATGCCCACCAACTCGGCGGCCAGGCCCCCGCAGGCGGTGATCACATCGGAGACCACCAGATCGGGCGCCAGCTCACGCAACGCCGGCACATTGAGCACCGCCATCTCTGCGGCTCTTCGATGAATCCTCGCCCCGGCGTCCAGATCCTCGTCGGTGGCCGTCAATCCGTCCAATTCGACGGCGTCGATCCCGACCGCGCGGGCGGTTTCCAGCCATTCCACCCCGGTGAACAAGGTGGGCATGTCACCGGCCGCTTGAAAGCGTTGGCACAGCGCAATCGCGGGAAACGAGTGCCCGGGATCCGGCCCGGCGACCACGGCGACGCGCATCGGCCCTACCCTGCCACAGCGCCCGGCCACACGCCCGGCCACACGCTCGCCCGCGCTCGCCTAGGCTGGCAACCATGACCGAGCTGACCCAGACCACCCCCGAAACCGCAGACAACATCCGCACGGTCGAGGGTTTCCTGAACGCCCTGCAGAACGAGGACTTCGACGCCGTAGCAGCGGCATTCGACGACAACCTCGTCTATGAGAACGTCGGATTCTCAAGGATCCGCGGCGGCCGCCGAACGGTGAAGCTGCTCCGCAAGATGGAAGGGCGCCTCGGTTTCGAGGTCAAGATCCACCGCATTGCCGCCGACGGCGCGGCGGTACTCACCGAACGGACCGATGCGCTAATCCTCGGGCCGCTGCGGCTGCAATTCTGGGTCTGCGGCGTGTTCGAAGTGCACGACGGCAAGATCACCCTTTGGCGGGACTACGTGGATGTCTACGACATGACGAAGGCGCTGCTGCGCGGTCTGGCCGCACTGGTGATCCCACAGCTCAGGACGACGTTGTAGGGAACGACGCTGTAGGCAGCGGCAAGCGCTACCGGCGGGGCAGCCCGCCGAGTTCGTCGAAGGCCTGCGCCCAACCGACCAGACGATCGGTGGCACCGGCCAGCTCCTGGCGGTAGCGCTGTTGTGATCCCGGCTCACCCACCGCGCCGCCATTGGCCGACGAGACCAATTGCGCCGCGGCGGTGACCATTTCGTTGTACTGACGGACGCCGGCGCTGAGCTGCGCGGTGAACGCGTTGATGGTGGGCACCAGATGCGGCCGCGACGATTCCGAATACTGCGCCGCCCGCTCCATCGACACCACTTCGGCCGCCGTCGCCGCCATCGCCGCCGAGGTCTGGTTGGCGGCGGCCGTCAAGTCAGCGATCTCGTCGGCCGGCAGCATCGCGCCCCGCTCGATCACACCCAACAACGAGAAGAACCCGCGTTCGGAGGCGCCCAGCGCCGACATCGCGGGCCGGGCCGCCGAGCCGGGCGGAGGCAATCGGCGGGTGTTGGCCGGCCGCGGCGTCGGCAGCGGCTCCGCCCGCAACCAGCGATAGCGGAAGAACAGCAGCGTCGCGGGGATGACCTGTACCACCGCGATCGCTCCGGTGATCTGCAGCAGCAGCGCGAACCAGCCCCAGGCCGCCAGCACCGCCGTCACCGCCGCCCAGAACACGCATCCGGCGCTAAATATCAACGCCCAGCGCAGCGCACGGCGGCGGCGGCGAAGCAACCGGGCCCGGGGGTCGGTGGCGGCGCTGATCTTCCGCGCGGCGAAGTCGAAGATCTCGGCGATCATGTCGAGCCAGCGCTGCAGCAACGCACGCCGCCGCCCACGCTGAGCCGACTTGACCGCCATCTGATGCCCTTACTGGCCGAACGGTTTCTCGGTAATCTGCCCGCCGCCTTCAGCGGCAGGCGTGGCCGGGGTGGCGCCGGGACCGACCGCACCCCCGGCCGGCAAAGCTTCTCCACGCATCGACGCCCGGATCTGCTCCAGCCGGGAATGACCGGCCATCTGGATGCCGGCTTGCTGGACTTCGAGCATGCGGCCCTGCACCGACGATTGCGCAAGCTCGGCCTGACCGAGCGCGGTGGCGTAGCGGCGTTCGATCTTGTCGCGTACCTCGTCGAGGCTGGGCACATTGCCCGGGGCGGCGAGTTCGCTCATCGACCGCAGCGATGCGCTGACCTGCTCCTGCATCTTCGCCTGCTCGAGCTGGCTGAGCAGCTTGGTGCGTTCGGCGATCTTCTGCTGCAGCACCATGGAATTCTGCTCGACGGCCTTTTTGGCCTGAGCGGCCGCGTTGAGCGCCTGGTCATGCAGGGCCTTGAGGTCTTCGACGCTCTGCTCGGCGGTCACCAGCTGCGCGGCAAACGCCTCGGCGGCATTGTTGTACTCGGCCGCTTTGGCTGCGTCGCCGGCCGCGGTGGCCTGGTCGGCCAGCGTCAGCGCCTGACGGACGTTGACCTGAAGCTTTTCGATGTCGGCGAGCTGCCGATTGAGCCGCATCTCCAGCTGCCGCTGGTTGCCGATCACCTGCGCCGCCTGCTGAGTCAGCGCTTGATGGGTGCGCTGCGCTTCCTCGATGGCCTGCTGGATCTGCACCTTGGGGTCGGCGTACTCGTCAATCTTGGAGCTGAACAGCGCCATCAGGTACTTCCACGCCTTGACGAACGGATTGGCCATCGGTTAGCTCCGCCTTCGCTTTCTTGTGTGCCGGATGGGCCCTGCATCGCCCACCGCTTACCCTGCCGCTCAATTTATCGGGTCAGGCCCGATCTCCCCACCCGTGGTTGCATAACTGGCCGGCACCAACTTCCGCCCAAGCGATGCTCAGGCCACCGCCAGCGACGCGACCGCAGGAATGACCACCTTGGTGCTGACGTCGATGCTGGCACCAGCAACCGACGAGGCACGTGCCGCACGCTCCGCGCCGGCCAACCGCTCGCCGGCAACGATGAGGACTTCCGACAGCGGGACCTCCAACGCCTCGCAAATCGCGTTGAGAAGCTCACTGGACGGCTCCTTGCGGCCGCGTTCGACTTCCGACAGGTATCCCAGGCTCACCCGCGCTGAATCGGACACCTCCCGCAGCGTCCGGCCCTGCGAAGCCCGAGCCCCGCGCAACACGTCGCCAATGACCTCGCGCACCAATGACGCCATCGTGGTCTCCTTCATCCGGTCACGCCCCGACATCTCAACCACATTCGATCGCAACCCGATCGCAATGGTCCTTTGGTCAACGCCGAGCAGGGCGATGCGGTTCCCGGGCCACCGGAGGAGCACGGACGCCCGGAAATATCCCGAAGTACCTGATCCGTTGCGAGTGAGTGATCTTTAGTGGTCACGCGACTCGCACCCCATTTCGGGGTTGTTCGGCAGCCTTGCGGCTGCGTCCCTTCCGCGCTTCACAGCCACCGGCCGGGCCAGGCCCGGTCTTACGGTCGGCTCCACGCTTGACGGCGGCCCCAACTGGGCCGACGACGCTAATGGTGTCCTCGTAGCGTGCGAGGTTGATCGCGGCGTTGTCATCACGTTGGTGTG
>NZ_UPHQ01000229.1 GCF_900566055.1 Mycobacterium innocens | reverse complement strand
CCTACACACCCGTCCTCCGGCAAGCCGACCTCCCCCCCGACACCCGAGTCCCCTGGTGGGGAAACCGAACCCTACGCTACGAATTCAGCTGAAAAGTTGCGTCGAATCTCCTGCGTGGAAATCCGCGCTAAGGACGGCCATCCCGTCGCCGGGTTGATGGCCAACAACCCGCAGTGGCAGTCGCCGGACACCTGGACCATCTATTTCCACACCGCCGACGTCGACGCGACCGCTGCCAAGGTCAGCGCCGCGGGCGGCTCAAGCTGCCTGGATCCGATGGAGGTACCTGCCAAGGGCTTCATGAGCGTGGCGAGCGATCCGACGGGCGCGGTGTTCGGCTTGTGGCAGCCGCTGGAGCATCGCGGCTTCGAGGTGATCGGCGAAGCGGGCGCACCCGTCTGGCATCAACTGACTACTCGCGATCACCGTGCGGCCATCGACTTCTACCGCGAGGTCCTCGGGTGGCGGACCGAAGACATTTCTGACACCGACGAATTCCGCTACACCACAGCGTGGTTCGGTGACGAGCAATTACTCGGCGTCATGGATGGCGCCGGTTGTCTGCCCGACGGTGTGCCGTCGAACTGGACCACCTTCTTCGGCGCCCACGACGTCGACAAGACACTGCAGCTGATCACCGACAACGGCGGGGCCGCACTGCGGACGGCCGAGGACACGCCTACGGGCGGCTTGCCGCGGCCACCGACCCGACGGGCGTCGCCTTCAACCTGTCGTCACTGCAGACAAGCGTGGCGTGACTCGATGCGAGTTGGCGCCCTATTACGCTCGCATGCATGATTCGCCGGCTGCGCCCGGGTTGGCTGGTGGCGCTTTTCGCCGTGATCGTGTCGGTCAGCACGTGGCTGCCGTGGTTGACGACGACGGTCGGCGGCGGGGGCTGGGCAAACGCTATCGGCGGCACCCACGGTAACCTGGCCCTTCCGCCTGGGTTCGGCGCGGGCCAGCTGATCGTGTTGCTGTCGTCGACGTTGTTGGTGGCCGGGGCGATGGTGGGACGGGGTTTGTCGGCCAAGCTGTCTTCGGTTGCCGCGCTAGTGGTTTCGCTGCTCATAGTGGCGCTCACCATCTGGTACTACACGATCAACGTCAACCCGCAGGTGTCGGCCGAATACGGCCTGTACGTGGGCGGGTGCGCGGCCGGGTGCGCGGTGGTTTGCTCCCTGTGGGCGGTGGCCGCCGCGACCCTGCAATAGACTTCACCATTCGTGGCGGACTGTGTTGATAGCGATGCCCCGTGAGTCCGACGCTCGGCGAAGTATTCCGGGTCATCGACCTCGCCGGTGTCTTCGGCAACGCGGTGCTCGGTGGCATTGTCGCCACCGAGGAACGTTTGGACCCCATCGGGTTTGCGGCGCTGGCCATTCTGTCCGGCCTGGGCGGCGGGCTGATCCGGGACGCCCTGTTGCAGCACGGGCCTCCAGTCGCGCTGACCGACTACCTGTATCTGGTGACGGCTATCGCCGGGGGCGTCGTGGCCTTTCTGGTGCCGGTATACGGCCGCACGTGGAGCCTGACGTTGCCGGTCATCGACGCGATCGCGCTGGGAACGTGGGCGGTCGCGGGAGCGCAGAAGACACTCGGGATAGGCCTGGGCTGGGCGGCGGCACTGCTGATGGGCACCATCACCGCAGTGGGAGGCGGGACACTGCGTGATATCGCGGTCCGCCGCACTCCGCAGATCTTCGGCGGTAACACGCTTTACGCGACCTGCGCGGTCATCGCCAGCGGTGTAGTGGTGCTCTTCGCCCACTACGGGCAAGCCACCGTGGGGGCGGTGGTTGCCACCGTCGTCGGTGCTGTCCTGTGCCTTGTCGCCCGCTGGCGGGGGTGGCAGTTGACGGAAGGGCCGGCGTGGCACTACGCCCTGCGAAGACAGCCGGGTAAACGACTGCCCCGGATTACGTTGCGGGTCAACAGCGACGACTCGCCGCTGCCGCTGGTCAGCGAAAAACGCAAGCCGCGGAAGCGCTGACGGTCTCAGCTCGACGGGAACTCGTGGGTGCCCGAGGCGGAGCTGTCGGCGGGCTCGTTGACTCCGTACACGAAGGGCGCGAACACGACTTCGCGGCCGTCCGGGTCGCGGAAGGTGACCGCTCCCGTCGCTTCCCAGTACGGGTGCTGCTCGACGGGCTCGACCCCAGCCTTCCGGAGCCGTGCCAATGCCTCCTGCTGCGCCGAATTGTCCGGGAAGTACAGGCACAGCTGCTCGTGGTGGTCCACCGCGACCTCGTCGACCGCCTCGACGATCTCGAGGGTGAGATTCCAGCTGGGCAGACCGAAGATCGCACCGTTGCTCCCGTAGCTTTCCCCGAACGTCTCGTAGAGCGGGAGCCCCACCAGGTCACGGTAAAAGCGCACGGTCTCTTCGAAATTCGAGGAGCGACGGGCGAAGCGGATACAGCCGATCGATGCCAACTCCTTGGGCCAGTGTGTCGTCCGGCGGCGCTTGTTGTTGTTCACTGCTCCTCCGTTTCACCGAGCCTGTAAATTTGCAGGCCGCTACTCGTAGTCTTCCTGCCGTATTACAGGCTCGCGAGCATCACAGCCCGACAGCGCCCGCCGGCGACTCCACGTGATGCCAACGCCGCAACTCGGCGCCGGGTACCCACGTCGAATGGGTGCCGCTGGAAATGCGTTCGGGCAGCGGCAGTTTGCACACCGGGCCGTCACCGACTCGGGCCGCGTCGAAGACCAGGCAGTACGAGGCGTCGTCGTTCATGTCGGTGGTCAGCGTGACCAGGTAGCCGTCGTCCTCGGCGGTGCCGCCAACCCGTGGCGCCATCTGGGTTTCGCTTCCGTAGACACCGTCACCGAACGAGTAGCCCTCCTGGTTTCCGGTGAGCAGGTCGTGTTTGACCAACCCGTCGAACAGGAACCAGCCCGGTTTGCCGGTCGCGGCATAGGCGTAGCGGTACTGGCGCGCGGCGTATCCGTCGTTTATGGTCCCGAACTCGGTGATGGACTCCGACAGCTGTTCTTCTTTCACCGCGCCGGTAACCAGGTTGAGCCGCCACCGGTGCAGCCGGGTTTGCAGGCGATCCAGGGCCAGAAAGCGAAACAGCTTCTCCCACTTGGTCCCGCCGGTGTCCAGCGGCTGGGGGTCGCCCTCGTAGAAGCCGTCGAGCACGATCTCGTCGCCGTCTTCGTAGGCGTTGGTGAAGTGCAGCACAAACGTCGGATCCGCTTCGAACCACCGAATGTCGCCGCTAACCCCCCGGCGCGGGATCACCGCGAAGCGTGACGGCATGTCCGGATAGAAGCGCGGCAGGTGCACGTTGTGCTCGAGTAGCCGGGGATCCCAGAACAGCGGGAAATCGTTGAGAATGGCGTAGTTTTCGGTGAACGCCATGTCGTGCGGCAGCCGCGGACCGGCCAGCGGAATGTCGACGTAGTGTGCCAGCTCGTTGTTCTGGTCGACGACGCCGTAATGCATATACGGGTCTTGCTTGCTGTAGTTGAAGAACAACAGCTCGCCGGTCTTGCTGTCGACCTTGGGGTGAGCCGATACACCCCAGCCGAACGGAAAGTGCCCGTTCCAGGTCTCCTTGCCCAGGGTGTTGCCCGAGTAGGGGTCCAGCCGGTAGAGGTCGCCGCATTGGTAGAAGCTGGTGAGCGCGATGCCCCGGTGCACGATGACGTCGGTGCTCGACGCGTCCTTCATCAGGGTGCGAGCCCCCCAGCCGGTGTCTCGCTTGGCGAATTGCACCGGCTCGGCCAGTCCCGGCCACAGCGGCCCGCCCGCCTCGTTTTCCGCCAAGAAGCCCTCGGTCTGGACAAAACGGTTGCGGTAGAAGGCCTTTCCATCGCGGAAGCCGACGACGTGCACCATGCCGTCGCCGTCGAACGGGTGGTAGGTCTTGAACGCCGGATGCAGCGGGTTCTCGGTGTTGCGCAGGTAGATGCCGTCCAGGTCGCGGGGGATCGCGCCCTCGACGGCGGTCAGCGCGTCGGCATCCCACTCGGTGGTCTGTGGCCGCCACGGACCGGTGCGGTAGGGGTGGTCGTCGTCTTCGGGCAGGGTGGACAGGTATTTGCCGACGATCTCGACATTCATTATCAAACGCCTTTACTGACAACGAAACTGACCGTGGTAGCGGTGCTGCCGCCGAAGTTCAGGGTGCCGAATCTTCGCGCGCCCTCGACCTGATAGTCACCGGCCGTGCCGCTGACCTGCTTGGCCGCGTCGAGAAGCATCCGCACGCCGGAGGCCCCGACGGGATGTCCACCGCCGATCAGCCCACCGCTGGGGTTGATCGGCAGGCGCCCGCCGATTTCGATCTCGCCGTTTTCGATGGCCTTCCAGGATTCGCCGGGGCCGGTCAGTCCGATGTGGTCGATGGCCAGGTACTCGCTGGGGGTGAAGCAGTCGTGCACCTCGAACCCGTCGACGTCGTCGAGGCTCACCTGTGCACGACGCAATGCGTCGAGCACGGCCGACCGCACATGGGGCAGCACGTAGGGGTCGTGAGCGGCGCGCTCGAGTTTCTGGCGCAAACCCAGCCCGACGGTGCGATGCCCCCACCCGTCGATCCGGCCGATCGGGCGTGCGTCGGGATGGGCCCGCAGATAGGCGTCGTTGACCAGCACCAGTCCCGCGCCGCCATCGGTCATTTGGCTGCAGTCCAGGCGCCGCAGCCGTCCTTCGGTGATCGGGTTGGTCGTGTCGTCGTCGGTGATCGGGTCGGGAATCGTCCATCCCCGAGTTTGGGCGTTGGGATTGCGGCGGGCGTTGGCGTAGTTGAGCGCGGCGATGGCCCGCAGGTGCGTGTCGTCCAGGCCGTAGCGCCGGTCGTATTCGTCGGCGACTTCGGCGAACATCGACGGCCACAGGTAACGCGCCCCGGTACCCTCGTGGCCGGTCCACGCCGCCGCGCCCAGGTATTGCGCCGCGGTGTCACCGGGCACGGTCTTTTCCAATTCGAGGCCGACGACGAGCGCGCTGTCGTATGCGCCGGAGCGTAGGTCGGCCATTGCCGCCAGCGTGGCCACGCTGCCGGACGCGCACGCGGCCTCGTGCCGGGAGGCCGGGGTGTCCCAGAGGCCGTCGCACATGGTCGCCGGCATCGCTCCCAGATGGCCCTGAGCGGCGAACATCTCGCCGAAGGCGTTAGCGACATGGACGACGCCGGTAGCGGCAATGTCGGCGGCGTCGACCCGGGCTTTCGTCAGCGTGCCGGCGACGACCTCCGCCGTCAGGTCGGCAAAGTCCCGGCGCTCCTTGGTGAGGTTGCGAGCGAAATCGCTTTGGTAGCCGCCGAGAATCCACACGCCTGCAGTGCCGTCCATATGCGGCACGGTACCCCAGGTTGGTGCGCGCCTTCGGTGATATCCGTGAGCCGCGCCACCCGCCCGGAAGGTGGGCGGCCCCATCGGCTCTCGGGCTGAACCGACGGGACCTGGGAAGGCGTAAAGGCCGGCCGATACGCCCCCCTCTTGTGGGACATTGCCATCGGCGGCGATTGACAAACATCTTCGCCAAAACGGGTCTCGAGCTCGACGAATGGTGCCGAGCTGCTGCAATTCCGCAGATCGTGGGTGTGGCAGTACCGCCAGCTCAATCAGAGCGGACGATTGCCCGGTGTTCCACCGGCGGGCGGCGGCTGCTGGATCACCACGACGGTGGGTTTGCGCTTGGGTTCCCCGTCCGCCTCCGCGGCAGCTTCGTTGGGAACACGCGGCCCCGTGCCGCCGGCGCCGCGTCCGGCCAAACCCGCCAGCGCCATCCCGCTCAGCAGGCCCACCGGAGCCCCGCCCAGGTCTGTGGGCGCGGCGCTCAGGCCGGCGCTGGGCAGCGACTCGACTGCCAGCTTGATCTCGGGGGCGGCCACGGTCCAGCCGTGCGGCACCGACAACCCCCCTACCAGGGCCGCCTGGCCCGAACCTGCCGACACGGGTGCGCTACCGCCGCTTCGCTGCGACGACGCCAACACCTCTCGCTCCGAACTGATGGGCCCGCCTTGAGTGGGTCCTATCCCGCCGGGGCTCGGAGCGGTGCGAAATCCGTTGTAGCCGTAGTACCACGGTCTCGCGCTGTTGACCACGGCCAGGGACAGGCTGGCGGTGCCGATGGCCGAGATGTAGAGGGCCAGCACATCCAGGTCCCCGATCGGGGTGGGGATGGTGATGCGGGCCGCCGGCGCGGGTAGCTGAGACCCGAGCGGATCTAACGACGCGGCCGTCGCGAGTAGTTGCAGCGTTTCGGGACCGATGGACGATGCCGGTCCCGCGGCCGACGCGTCGGCACCCCCGGGGACCTGTGCGGCCTGGGACGCCGACGCCGCCGGGTCGGCGGTGTGCGCCGGTTGACTGAAGGGCATCAGCGTCGACGCCGTCTCGGACGCTTCGGCGTACTGGTACATGACGGCGGCGTCCTGCGCCCACATCTCGGCATAGTCGGCCTGGATGGTCTCGATCGCCGGGGTGTTTTGACCGAAGGTGTTCGTCGTGACCAGTGACGCCAATTGGCTGCGGTTGGCGGCGATCACCGGCGGCGGCACCGCCGTGGCCCGCGCCGTCTCGTACGCCGCCGCCGCTGCCGAGGCGTGGGCGGCGGTCTGCCGGGCCTGCTCCGCCGCGGCGCTCAACCATTCCGCATAGGGCGCGGCCGCAGCTGCCATCGACGCCGACGCCGGGCCCAGCCACGACTCGAGCGTCAGCGCCGAGACCAACGAGGCATAGGAAACCGCTGCGGAGTTCAACACCGCGGTGAGGCTTTCCCACGCGGTGGCGGCCGTCAGCATGGGTCCAGACCCTGGACCCTCGTACAACAAGGCGGAATTCACCTCCGGCGGCAGCGCACCGAAGTCCGTCGCTAACACCCTTCTTGGCCAGTCTTAGCCGGTCTAACCGGCCGCGATGGCATTGGCGGCCTCGGTCGCCTCATAGGAGTGCGCACTGGCGGCCAGGGCGGCAACGAAGGCCTGGTGAATCGCGGCGGCCTGGGCACTGACTACCTGGTACAGCTGCGCGTGTGCGCTGAAGCGCGCCGCCGTCAGCGCCGACACCTGGTCGGCAGCGGCCGGAGCCACGCTTGTCGTGTGAGCCGACGCGGCGACGTTTTGAGCGCTGACTGCCGATCCGATCTCCTGCAAATTCCCGGCCGCCGCCGCTAGCGTCTCCGGCTGGGTGACCACAAACGTCATCACATTCTCCTCACTCGCAGAAGGCGCCGGTTTGCCTGTCCGATAGGTGAATTAGACGGGCAGGCGCCCCGAAAACCCGGCAGGAAGGCACTCCTTGGCTGCAGGGTACTTCGTTACCTGCTCGCTGAACCCCGGTTTGGCCGAGATCCATACCGGATGGATAAGGAGGCTTTGCGCTATTCGGAAGTCATTCGGTGTCGACGACGAGGGCGACCGGCTCCGGTCCCTCACGAGGCTCGTCCAGGTGCACCGGATCTCGTTCGGCAAACAGCCGCTGGGCGTCGGCGCGATCGACGTCGGCCAGGTCGACGCCGTTGGTCTCGCGGGCGACCAGGACGGCCGCGGCGCTGACCGAGGCGGCGGCCGCCAGGTACCAGGCAATGGGCGTTGCGGACTTGTTGGTTTCGAGCAAGCGGACAGCAATGATCGGCGCCAGTGAACCGGCCACGATGGAGGTGACCTGATAACCGAGTGAGACTCCGGAATAGCGCATCCGGGTTGGGAACATCTCTGCCATGGCCGCGGGCTGGGTTGCATACATGAGGCCATGGAAGACTAATCCGATCACCACGGCTGACAAGATGATTGCGTTGCGACCGCTGTCCATCATCGGAAAAGCGAAAAAACCCCACGTGGCGGCGGTGAGCGTACCGACGAAATAGATTGGGCTCCTGCCGAATCGGTCACTGAGATGTCCGGCCAGGGGGATGACGACGAAGTGCGCGGCATGGGCGGCCAGCAGCCACCACAGGATGGCCACGGTGTTGGCGTGCACGTGCACCTTGAGATAGGTGATGGAGAAAGTGACCACCAGGTAGTACATGGCGTTCTCCCCGAAGCGCATCCCCATCGCGGTGAAAACGGCACGCGGATAACGCTTTAACACCTCGGTGAGGCCGAACGACGTTGCGTTGGCGCGTTCGCTTTGCTGTTGCGCCTCGAGGAAGATCGGCGCGTCGGTGACTTTGGTGCGGATGTAGTAGCCGATCAGGACGACAACCGCCGACAACCAGAATGCAACGCGCCAGCCCCAGCTGAGGAACGCTGCGTCCGACAATGTGGACGTGAGGACCAGCAGCACCACGGTGGCCAGCATGTTGCCGCCGGGGACTCCCGCCTGCGGCCAGCTCGCCCAGAAGCCACGGCTGGCATTGGGGCTGTGCTCGGCGACGAGCAGAACCGCACCGCCCCATTCGCCGCCGACGGCGAAACCTTGGATGAACCGCAGTGTCACCAGCAGTGCGGGAGCCCAGTAGCCGATCCGGGTGAAGGTCGGCAGGCAGCCCATGAACAACGTGGCGGCGCCCACCAGCAGCAGGCTCAGCTGCAGCAGCTTCTTGCGTCCGAAGCGGTCCCCCAATTGGCCGAAGACGATGCCACCCAACGGGCGGGCGGCGAAGCCCACGGCATAGGTCACGAAGGCGGCGAGGATGGCGTCCAGGTCATTGCCGCCCTGGGCGAAGAACACCTTGCTGAACACCAGCGTCGCGGCGGTGCCGTAGAGGAAGAATTCATACCATTCGACGACGGTGCCGGCCATGGACGCCGCAACCACCCTGCGCAGGTACGTCGGCCGAATCGTCGGGCGGCAAACGATCACCCACAGTCACCCGGTTGTCCTCCTCGTCGACCGCCCGCAGGGGCCTGCGGCAGCGTACCCGGTGACGAGTGGTGGCGCAGGGCATCGGTGCGATGTCGATCGCCAGCTGTTGCCATGCGCCTCAGCAGTCACAGCCAGTGGGGGGTATGCCGATGTGCCCGCCTAAGCGCGACAACCGGGCGCGGTAAGGGGCGACGACCGCGCCGTTACTACGGAGCGGGCAGGGCGGGCGGCAAGGGGGGCGCTGAAGCCGGCGATTGGAGCGTGGTCAGCGTGGGCGGCGGCGTCGTCGGGGTCGTTACATCGACGGTTGCGGTCACCGTGTCCGTGCCCTCAGTAGCCGTGATTGTTGCCGGAGCTTGATTGAAGTTGGTGTCTGCAGTCGAGCGGGCCGAACGGCGCGAGGAAGGCGCCGGACCCGTGTCGGTAGCCCGGTGTCGCCTTTGACCTGCAGTTGAGCTGGTGCCCCCTGGTGCCCCCGGCAGGATTCGAACTAGCCGGATGAGTGGTCCACCCATTCGCTCTCAACTGCGCTGATGGCGCTATAGTTGCTGACAGAGCCGCATATTAGCGGTTGCCGGTGTTAGGTTCTGTTGGATTCTTTATAGGCTTGTTATAGCCCGCTTATAGCCCGCTTATAGCCCGAAAGTAGCCCGCGAGGAGCAGCCGCGATGACCCAGAAGAAGCCCGCCACCGCCACCCGTAGCCGCCGGGGATTCGGGCGGCTCCGCCAACGCGGGTCGGGCCGGTGGCAGGCGAGCTACCTGCACCACGGCGCGCTGCACTACGCCCCGGCGACGTTCCCGACGAAGGACTCCGGCGCGTCATGGCTGCAGAACGAGCGCGACCTGATCGACCTCGATCGCCGCAAGCCGGGTACGTGGACTCCGCCCGCCGACCGGGTGACCAAGGCGGCGGCGCGCAAGCTCACTTTGCGCGACTACGCCAAGCCGTGGCTGCAGCACCGCACCATCTCGCCGCGCACCCGCGACAATTACGAGTACCACCTTGAGCGAAACATCTTGCCGACGCTGGGGGATCGGGCACTGGCCGAGATCACGCCCGAGGACGTGCGCGTGTGGTTCACCGGCCTGGGCACCGAGCACCGCACCCGCAACGCTCAGGCCTACGGCGTGCTGCAGGCGGTGCTCAACACGGCGACTGATGACGGGCTGATCGACCGCAGCCCTGCCCGCATCAAGGGCGCAGCGGCGGTAAAGCACACCAAGCGGTCGGTGGTGCTGTTGGAGCCCGACGAGTTGGCGGCGCTGGCTGACAAGATGCCCGAGGCGCTGCGGCTGACGGTGCTGCTTGCCGGGTGGTGCGGGCTTAGGCGAGGGGAGTTGTTCGCGCTGACGCGGGCCGACGTCGCCGCCGACGGCTCCGCGCTGCGGGTCAACAAAGCAGTGACTTTCCGGCACGGCAAGTTCGAGGCCGGGCCGACCAAGACCAAGGAGTCCAACCGCACCGTCACCGTGCCGCCGCACCTGCGCCCGGTCATCGCGGCCCACCTGCGAAGCCACGTCGGCGAGGCCAAGACGGCGCTGCTGTTCGCCGACCCGGTGACGGGCGGGTTCTATGCCGAGGGCCGGTATCGCACGCCGTTCTTCAACGCCCGGCAGGCCATCGGAAAGGACGATCTGCACTTCCACGACCTCCGGCACTGCGGCGGGGTGCTGGCGGCGCTGACCGGCGCGACCTTGAAGGAACTGATGGCCCGCCTGGGCCACACCACCAGCGGCACCGCCATGCGCTACCAGCACGTCGCCGCCGGGCGGGCCGACATGCTTGCCGATCGTCTGTCGGCGCTGGCCGTCCCGGCAGTGCCGGGCGACGCGCCAGCAGCGGAATGAAAGACGCACTTACGCAACGAATCTGAGACGACCGGCGAGAACCCAACGGAACTAAACGCGGCATGAGCTATTCTGAGCGGGCCGGTCGCGTCGCCCCAGACCCGCACTCTCAGTCTCACTCTCTGTCTCAGGCACGACCCCCTCCGTCTCCGTCTCCTCTCCCAATCTCAGCAGGGGAAGATCACCAACCACGGAGCAGAACCCAGTGAGTGCCAAGACCACCACCCCGCATTTCATGTCCCTGCAGGACGCCGCTGTGCGCACCGGATTCTCGGTGTTCACCTTTCGCGAGAAGATCGCCAGCGGTGAGCTACCCGCTTACCGGCTGTCCGACAAACCCGGCAGCGCCATCCGCGTGAAGGTCGCCGATGTCGACGCGACGATGAAGCCGGTTATCCCGGCTGAGATATACGCCGACCGCCAAGCGGGCACTCGCTAGAGTCCTGCGCTCTGATGAGCCGAAAAGCCTGCACGTCAACGCGATTGAACCCCTGAACGCAGTGATGCCCGCCCAGCGCGCCGTTTTGGCCTCGACGCGGGTGCCGGGCGGGCACCACCCCAACGAACTCCCGATCACCGAAAGCAGGAGACATGACCGAGAATACCTCCCGTGGGCGCAGCCGCGCTGGGTCGCCAAAGGCCAACGGCCACAACAGCCACGCGATGGAAGTGAACCCGTTCGACACCCCCGAGGGTCGCGAGAAGCGCCGCAAGCGCAAAGAGGCGGAGCAAGCCGCTGCAGCGGCCAGCTCGGCGACAGTCGTCAGCGGTCGCTATGCCGCCGACGCCTGCACCGGCCTCAGCGCAGCAGGCAGGAAAGCCCTCACGCGGCTGATCGCGGTGAACGTCGCCGATCTCGCCGCCGTGGGCGCTCTGACCGGGCCGCGCCCGACCAGGCGTGACGTGGACGCCTGGCACGCTCAGCGCCGCGTGACCTGGAATCCGCCGCCCGCCAACGGCATCGCGTCGCTGAGCGAGGTGCGTGTGGCGACCGCAGGGATCGACCCCAAGGCCCGCTGCGCGCTGGCCGACGTGGTGCGCGCCGCCGACGACGGCCAGACATGGGCGACGGCGGTGGTCGACGCGGCGCGTGCCGAGAACACCTACGCCGCTCTCGTCGGCGACCGGAAGCAGCGCCCGGTGTCACTCACCACGGCGCAGCTGTTCGACCGGGGAGCACCGCCCGAGGCCATCGCCGCGCTGCCCGACGCGACGACCGTCGCACTGGGTGAGTCGGCCCGCATCGTGCGCGCCTGGGACGCCGAAGACCGGCTGCGTGCCACCGAGCAGGCCCGCGCCAACGAGGCTGCGAAGCTGGTTGCCGCCGTGGAGATTCCCGGTCGGATCAACCTGGCGACCTACACCCCTCCCGACACCGCCTGGCTGATCGACGGGCTGATGCCGATGGACGGGAGCCTGGGCCTGTTCGCCGAGCGGAAGGCCGGCAAGACCACCACCGTGGTCGAGATGGTGCGCTCGATGTTGAGCGGCGACGAGTTCCTGGGTCGGTTCGCCACCAACCTGCCCGCCGGAGCCCGAGTGGCGCTGATGGACACCGAGATGACCCCGGCGATGCTGCACCATGAGTACACGAAGGTCAGCATCCCCGCCGAGCACCTCGACCGGATCGACCTGCACCCGCTGCGGGGTCGCAGCCGCCTGCTGGACCTGCGTGACGAGGCCACTCGGGCGCGCTGGCAGGAGTTGATCGCGCCGGGCGCGGTGATCATCGTGGACTGCCTCTACACGGTGCTCGCGGCGGCTCAGGTGGACGAGAGTTCGGCGCAGGTGTCCGACATCATCGACGGCATCAAGGCGCTGGCGGTGCAGTGCAGTGCCGCCGGTTTGGTCATCGTGCACCACCTCGGCAAAGACCCCACCAAGGGCGCACGCGGTCATAGCTCGATTGAGGGCGGCGTCGACACCCTGGCGACGATCTGGCTCGACGGCCCGCCCGCTGCCGACACGCCACGGTTGTTCTCGGCGACCGGACGGCTCGATGTCGACGTGCCTCCGGCGCTGCTGAGCCGGGGCAACGACTGCCGCCTGACACTCAGCGCCAGCACTCCGAGGGCCGACCGCGCCAGGGCGGCGGATCGCAGCGACGACGACACCGCCTGGAAGCTCATCAGCGACCACCCCGGCAAGTCGCTGCGGGGTCTCGAAGAACTCCCGACCGAGACCCGCAAGCTGTCGCGGAGCCGCCTGCGGCGTGCGCTTGACCGGCTCGACGGCCTCGGCTACATCGTCAATCGCGGCTCCGCAGAGCGCCCCGCGTGGCACGCCGCCGATCGGCCCGAAGACGCCTTCACGATCGCCGCCGACCGCGCCGATTGACCTCCGGCGCGGTCCGGCGCGGTCTGCAAAAGCCCAGGTGAACCGCGCCGATCGACCCCCAGCGCGGTCCGCTAAAAGCCCAGGTCGGCGACGAAACGCGCCGGGTGCGACCGGCGCACTCCGAAGCACCGTTTGAACTGCGCTGATGCCCAGTATCCCCGCCGTCGTCGGGGTTATGCGCGCCGAACCGCGCCGGAGTGCGCCGACACCGAACCCGCGCAGTAATAACCGCAGCTCAGAGCAGGTTTTTGTTAATAACTGCGCCGAAGTGCGCCGGATCGGCGACAGGAACCGCGCCGACTGCGCCCGGTCCTTATGGGACCGGCGCGGTTGGCCGTTCCGTGGGCGCGGTCGGTTCAGAGACGGGGTGGGGAGGCGGTGATGAAAGGCGGCGTGAGGCGGTGTCATCGCGGTACTCGCGACCGGCGACGGTTGGAGAACGCGAGGCGGCGTCACCTCGCCTCACCGGGCCGGAGCGGTGTCGCCCTACCTCAGTCGTGCACGGTTCTGAGGTATCCCTGTGGTATGGGTCAAGTGATGCCGCTGGCCGAGAGCCGCGCCCGCGCCGAGCAAGCGTTCGTGATGCGCGAGGTCGGTATGCAGTCGTGGTCGAAGATCAGGGACGCGCTCGGGTTCAAGAGCGTCGGCGCAGCGCAGCTGGCCGTGAAGCGGTACCGCGAGCGCAACCCGTTGCCCAACGCCGAGGCGGCGCGGGCCGGGATCGTGGAGCGCAAGCGGGTCACCCTGGGCGCGGCGCTGCGGTCGCTGGCGGAGTCGCAGAAGGCCGGGGATCACTAGTCGGTCGCCCGACTCATCGACGTCATCACCCGTGCCGACGCCGAGTTGGCGCGGCTCTACGGGCTCAACGCACCCGACAAGCTCGACGTCACCGTCACCCAGACCCCGGCGGCGATCATCGCCGAGGCGCGTACCCGGCTGCTCGAAGTGGTCGACGCCGAAGTCATCGAACCGAAGGAGATCGAGCAGTGAGCACTTCCACCAAGCGCGACGTGACCCCGGCGGCGTTGAGTGTCGCCGACGACGCCGCGCAAGGCCGACTGTCGCCGACCGATCTGCAACAGCAGGCAGTTGCCGAACTACGGGAACTTGTCGGCTCCGTCGTCGGCGACGGCGATCCGCTGTGGGAGTTGCAGTGCGATGTCGCCCGGCAGGCCGTGGGACTCGGCGCACTCAGCCCCGACGAATTGCGGAAGTGGGCAGCAGTGCTGGACCGCAAGCGCGGCGTAGAGCCCGTGGAAGCGCCTGAGTCACAAGATGACCCGATCCCGATGGTTTCGTCTGCGAGCGTTGACGAGAGCCCCGATTCCGATGGGTCCGACGATGACGACCCCGACGCCGAACCCGATGCCGCTGCGCTACAGGGCGTGTCGGTGGCGGCGGCTCTGGCCGAACTGGCTTCTCGCGCCGCTGCCCAGCGTGCCGCACGGGAGACTGCCGAGGCGAAGGCCGAGCCGCAAGGCAGCGCCGACGGTTACGACCCGCTGGCCGGGTGGAACGCCGGAGGTAGCCGCCGCGTCTGACCATCGAGACTCGTTCAGCGGCAAGGCAATTACCCGGTATCGGCGGGCGCGTCTAGGTAGGGCACACCCCTTCGCGACGCCCGATGTGCCCCGTATCGGGCGTCTACCTAGGTTGGTAGACGGTTTGCTAGACGGCGGTCTATGGTCGTCTTACACCCTAGTTAGACAACCGTCAAGAGACGCCATGCCCGCCCGGATCACCTACACTGCAACCGCTCCCAACGGGGAGACCTTCCCCCGCACCAGCGCCACCATGCGCTACACCCATGCTTTGCTGTGCGCCGACGACGGTGCCGACAACTGGGGCGCGTGGTCGTGGCACAAGACCGGGGCCGCAGCAGACAAGGCAGCGAACAACGGCGTCGTCAGGAACTCGCAGCGCAAGGTTGTGCCGGTCGAGGTGACCAAGGTCGCCGGGAAGATCGACCCCGCCGACACGTTCGCGCTCGACGCCAAGGCGCGGCTCGACGCCGCGAAGGCCGCGCCGGTCGCCGAAGCCGCGCCGGAGCCGGTCGCCGCCGGGCCGATGACCAGCGAGCAGAAGCAGGCGCTCGGCACGCTGGTCCACGCCGCCGCCCGTCAGGCGCTCGCCGATCTGCCCGCCGGTGTCGACCCCGCCGAAGCTGCGGCTCAGATCGACAAGTGGCTCAGCTACATACCGCAGGCCAAGGCGTCGTAGCGGTAATGACCAGTAATGCCCCGTAATTCACCTAGATGAGTAATTCCCAACTGCGCGCGGAGTGTGCATCGGCTGCGCCGAGTGTGTACTGGCGGCGGCGACACGCCGAGCGGCGCCGCAGTGGTTGCACTCTCGGCGTGTCGGCTTGTGAAGGATGTGGTTGGAGGGCACCGATGGACAGTTATGAAGACAGACCTCGATGCCCTCCTGACCGAACTGTAT
>NZ_UPHQ01000048.1 GCF_900566055.1 Mycobacterium innocens | reverse complement strand
GATGACCCACCAACCGTGTGAGGTCGCATAAGTCAGCGTGGGCGCTCGGCACTCCTCACAGCACACCGCGCACTCCGGCCAGGTCTTCTAACGCCAGCAACCACCGGCGACAATGCCCCACGCACCACCTATGACTTGACACGACCTACAGCCAGCTAGCGCGCCGCTGATGTAATTGCCCCGAGCCCCTTCGACGGCCCGCAGTGATCTGGCCTGACACCATCGACACGTGACTGCCGACCTCCACGTCCACCGTTACGGTCCCTCCGGCCCTGTGCAGGTGCTGACGATTCACGGAGTCACCGAGCACGGGCGGTGCTGGGAACTCTTGGCCGATCGCTTGCCCGAGGTCACCATCGCCGCACCTGATCTACTGGGTCACGGCAGGTCATCGTGGGCGGCCCCGTGGACCATCGATGCCAATGTGTCGGCGCTGGCCGCACTGGTCGATGAACAGGCCGACGGACCGGTTGTGGTGGTCGGACACTCGTTCGGCGGTGCTGTCGCGTTGCGGCTGTCGGTGGCCCGTCCGGATCTGGTAGCAGCGCTGGTGTTGCTCGATCCGGCGGTCGGTCTGGATGGATCGCGGGTACGCGAGGTGGTCGATGGGATGGTGGCGTTCCCCGACTACCCCCACCCGGCCGCGGCGCGCGCGGAGAAGGCGACGGGAGCCTGGGCCGATGTGGACCCCGCTGTGCTCGACGCCGAACTCGCGGAGCACCTCGTCGCGTTGCCGAGCGGACGGTTTAGCTGGCGGATGAGTCTGCCGGCAATGGTGTGTTATTGGAGCGAGCTCGCTCGGGACATCGTGCTGCCTCCAGCCGGAACCCCGACAACGCTGGTGCGTGCGGGGCGGGCGGATCCGCGGTATGTCAGCGACGAGCTCGTCGCCGTCCTCGGGCAACGGCTGGGAGCCGATCTTGTGCTGCACGAATTCGACTGCGGACACATGGTGCCGCAAGCCAAGCCCGCCGAGGTTGCCGCCCTGATCCGCCAGCAGCTGGCAACGCCCTCGCCATGGCATCGGTGACCGACGAGGAGATCGAGCGGGTGCGTGCGCTGGTTGCCGCCATACCGCCCGGCAGGGTCGCGACCTACGGTGACATAGCGTCGGTGGCGGGACTTTCCAGTCCGCGCATCGTCGGCTGGATCATGCGGACCGACTCCGCGGATTTGCCATGGCACCGGGTGATCACCGCCTCCGGACGTCCGGCGCGGCACTTGACCACGCGGCAATTGGAGCTGTTGCGTGCCGAAGGTGTGCTCAGCACCGACGGCAGGGTCCCGCTGGGCCAGGTGCGGTACGAGTTTCCACCCGGGCTGTCAGAGCATTAGCCGGACCAGCGCCGCGGTGCTGGCCAGACCGGGAAACGCCTCGGCTGTGGAACGCGGGTGCAGCGCATGCACCGCCAGCCGAAACATCAACGCGCGCAATAACATCTGTGGCCATTCTGGCAGCGCGCTCCACCGCTCGATGAGCCCGTCGTCAGCCTCTCCCCACGACAGCGCATCCACGACGACCACCCCTGCCGCCCACGACGCGGGCCGCCAGTACGGCGTGATATCGGTGATCCCGGGTGCCGCTGCCCCCACGAAAAGCACTGTGCCGTACAGATCCCCGTGCACCACCTGGTTGGGGCTCCTGGTCGGCTTGCGCAGCGTGGCAAGCTGATTGATCAGATCGATCGATCGCTCGGTATCCGCCGTCGGTGAAGACGACCGGGCACCGGGCGGAATGGACTGCAGCGGCCGTTCCTCCCATGCCGCGCGGTCGGCGGCGATGAAGACGTCTACTTCCGCCCAAGGCGTCGTGGGCCCCTGGGTCAGGAAGCGTGGCCGTTCCAGCTTGCTGGTGGCCTCGTGCAGGCGTACCGCCGCCGAGACGACTTCATCGTGTCGGGCCTCCGGAGTGCCGGCGACGAAAGTGTCTGCCCGCCAGCCGGAAACCACATACCGGCCGTCGGTCGAGCGAACCGGCCGGGCCAACCGGACCCCGTCGACAAACAAGGTTTCGCGCACCCGCGCCGACCAAGCCGCGCGGGCGTGGTCGGCCACCATGGACAACACCACTTCGCCACACCGCCAGCCGCCTTCCCAGCTGGAACCCAACGAGGCGGGCTGCACACCGGTCAAACCAAACGCCGCCAGTACGTGCTCGGGCGGTGGCTCGACACTCACACGGGTCAGCCTAGTCGGGCGACCCGCCATATCCGAGCGGGTCGACACGACCCGCTGAGGAGCCCGACAAATGGGTTCACTACCGGCCGTCTGGACCAGCGGTCGGTATCCGGCTCAGTACATCACCATGTCGGGCTGCATTTGCCTGGCCCACGCCACGATTCCGCCCTGCAGGTGGACCGCATCGGAGAAACCTGCCTTCTTCAGCGCGGCCAACGCCTCGGCGGAACGCACACCCGTTTTGCAGTAGAGCACCGGCATCCGGTCCTGGGGCAGCTTGGCTAGACCCTCACCCGACTTGATGGATGACTGCGGGATCAGTGTCGCTCCGTCGATATGCACGATGTCCCACTCCACGGGCTCGCGGACGTCGATCAGCGCCAGCTTCTTGCCGGAATCCATCAGCGCGCGCAATTCCCGCGGGGTGATCGTCGATCCGCTGGCCGCGTGAGCGGCATCGTCGAACACCACGCCGCAGAACTGTTCGTAATCGACCAGTTCGGCGATCTTGGGCGTCGACGGGTCCTTGCGGATCCTGATCGTGCGGTAGGTCATCTCCAGCGCGTCGTAGATCATCAACCGGCCCAACAGTGTCTCACCGAGCCCGGTAATCAGCTTGATCGCTTCTGTCCCCATCACCGACGCGATCGAGGCGCAGATGATGCCCAACACGCCGCCTTCTGCGCAGGAGGGCACCATGCCGGGGGGCGGCGGCTCCGGGTACAGGTCACGGTAGTTGAGCCCCAGCCCGTTGGGCGCATCCTCCCAGAACACCGACACCTGGCCCTCGAAGCGGTAAATGGAACCCCACACGTACGGTTTGCCGGCCAGTATCGCGGCATCGTTGACCAGATACCGGGTGGCAAAGTTGTCGGTGCCGTCCAGGATCAGGTCGTATTGCCTGAACAGGTCGACGGCATTGCCGGGCTCGAGCCGGTACTCGTGCAGTTGCACGTCGATCAACGGATTGATCGCGACGATCGAGTCACGTGCCGACTGGGCCTTGGACCGTCCGATGTCGGCGACGCCATGAATGATCTGGCGCTGCAGGTTGGACTCGTCGACGACGTCGAAGTCGATGATGCCAATGGTGCCGACGCCTGCGGCAGCCAGATAAAGCAGCGTCGGTGATCCGAGCCCACCGGCCCCGATTACCAGCACCCGTGCGTTCTTGAGTCTCTTCTGCCCGTCGACACCCAGGTCGGGAATGATGAGATGGCGACTGTAACGGGCCACCTCTTCACGGCTCAGCGCCGGTGCGGGCTCAACTAGGGGCGGCAGCGATGTCGACACCGAACATCTCCTCTGTGCAGGTTGTCAGGGCACTGTCAGGGCATCGTCTAACACCCATCACAGCAGCTGTCCGAATCGACGGCAATCAGATCAACACCCACGCCGGCGGTGTTGTTTCCCGGGGTCGCGTCATCGGCCCGCTGCACCGGCTTTTCGAGCGTCGAGCGTGCGGTGGCAGCGCCGGGCCCGTGGTCAGGCGATCGGGTATGGCCAGGGATTGAATCGGCAAGTCTTGCCGTCCGCCTTCACCCATTCGGGGTCGAACTTGGCTGCATCGTCGTCAGATGTGGAGAACGTCTGCTGCATCATCACCGGCGCCAGTCCACCCTGCTTGTCACAAGGCTCGTGACGCAGGTACCCGATGGCGTGGCCGACCTCGTGGTTGATCACGTACTGCCGGTAGGACCCGACATCGCCTTCGAACGGGACGGCTCCGCGCACCCAGCGAGCCTCGTTGATGAAGACGCGCCCTTGCCGGTCCGCTCCGAAAGACGGGTTGTAACAGGAGGTCTCGAGCCGGAACTCGTAACCGCACCCTTCACGCACCGTCAACGGTGACACCAGGGAAATGCGGAAGTCGGGCTTTGCCTTGTCGGTTCCGTCGATCCGGACGAACCCAAATTGCGGATCGTGGGTCCAGCCTTTGGGATTGGCCAGCGTCTGGTCAATCATTTGGGCGAACGCGCTGTCGCCGCCGTACATCGTCGGATCCAGCCCGTTCTCGATCTCGACGGTGTACTTGAAGACCTTTGCCGTACCCTGCCCAACCTGCGGCGTGGTACCCGGAACCACGCGCCACGACTTTTCGCCCCCTTCGGTGAAGGGGCCACCATCGGGCAGTGTTCCGGCCGGCAGGTTGGCATCGAATGCGGCCAGACCGCGAGGCGGCGTATCGATGATCGCCGTCCCCACCGAACCGATGGAGGGCGGGTCATGAGTGGTGGCGGCCACCGCCGACCTGGGTGACGTCGTCCCAGTCACCGTCTGATACACCACCACGGCGGTGAGCACCATCAGGAATGGCAACGCATACGCGCGCCAACCGTAGGTCGACACGAACCGCCCCAGCCAGGTTTGTTTGCGCCATTGGCGCGGCCTGTCGCGGTCAACGCGCGGCCGTCCGGCGGCCTGCCCGAGCGGGTCACGCTGGGCCCGCAGCGGTTCACGCCACGGCTCGCGCAGCACCGGCACCCGAGCGGTGCCGCCCGGCGGGCGGGTGGACGTCATTTCCCCAGGATGGCACAGTCGGCCGTGACTGCCACCCCTGGCGCGCCCGAATACGCCCGCCGGACCCCTTCAACCAGCGTCGACAATGTCTGCTTGGATGTCTGTTCGGATCGGCGGGCGCCTCGGGTAGTAATGTCTTGCGATAAACCGTGCGGGCGCGGGGATGGCAAGTTGCCCGCGAATCAGCACGATCAGATTGAGGACCGATGAGCGATCTCGCCAAAGCTGCACAACGGCGTGCCGTCAGATCGGCCGACCGGATGCGGCCGGTGGAGGTTTCGGCCCAGAACCGCAAAGGCAATCGGCTGCCCCGCGATGAGCGCCGTGGCCAGTTGCTTGTCGTGGCCAGCGACGTCTTTGTCGACCGCGGATACCACGCCGCCGGGATGGACGAGATCGCCGACCGCGCAGGTGTCAGCAAACCTGTTCTGTATCAGCACTTTTCGAGCAAGCTGGAACTATATCTGGCGGTACTCAAGCGGCATGTGGACAACTTGGTATGCGGCGTCCAGCAGGCGCTGCGCACCACCACCGACAACCGCGGACGCCTACACGCGGCGGTGCAGGCATTCTTCGACTTCATCGATCACGACGGCCAGGGGTACCGGCTGATCTTCGAGAACGACTATGTCACCGAGCCCGAGGTCGCCGCGCAGGTGCGCGTTGCCACCGAATCATGCATCGACGCGGTGTTCGCCCTGATCAGTGAGGACTCGGGCCTGGACCCGCACCGCGCCCGGATGATCGCGGTGGGCTTGGTCGGCATGAGCGTCGACTGCGCCCGGTACTGGCTGGATTCCGATCGCCCCATTTCCAAATCGGACGCCGTCGAAGGTACCGTGCAGTTCGCCTGGGGCGGTCTGTCGCACGTGCCGCTTGCCCGCTCCTAGCTCCGCGCGGCTTCTGCGCCGATTCCGAACCCAACCCGGCGGGCGTCGGCGACGCCGATCTCGACATAGGCGATCTTGGCGGCATCGATCAGGAACCGACGGCCCCGGTCGTCGCTGAGGCTCAGCAGACCCGAATCCTCACGCAACGCCGCGCTGACGAGTTCTTCGACCTCATCGGGGGTCTGTGTACTGGCGAAGACCAGCTCGCGCGGACTGTCCGTGATACCGATCTTGACCTCCACGGGGGCCCCTTCCGTTGGTATTGAAGTCGCAGGCGTCTCAGTCAGCAGGCTAGTAGACGCTCTCGGCGCCGACCGCACCCCCAGCCCCTAGCGCCATCATCACGATTGGGTCTAACTCGGCTCGACACGCCAACCGGCACCGGGCCGTTGCCGTGGGCGTCGATAACATCAGCCTCATCAGCAACATGTATCACATCCTGTACCGGGATTCTCGTGACTTTCGAGATTCTCGAGACTCTCGTGACGTCCGGGACTACCCGGACGAGGTAAGCCATGCCGCCGAAGCCGACGACTACGGCTACGACTACGACGACGACGACGACGACGACGGCTACTACGACGGCTACCAGGACGACGGCTACGGCGAGCTGGTCTGGTCGACCGAGAGTCGGTGGCGTCCGGTCGCCGCAATCCTCGGCGTGGTGGTGGCGCTCGGCGCCGTCGCGACCGCAGTCATCATCAACAGCGGCGACAGCGCCACGACAAAAGCGACGGTGGGGGCGCCAGTGGGAGCGCCAACGCCCCGGACGGTGGTCTCCACCACGCCGCGGACGACGGCCCCACCCAGCACGTCACCGAGTCCCCCGCCGAGTACAAGCGCACGGCCCAGCACGTCGGCGCCGCAACTGGCCCCCGAGACCGTCACCACGGTGACGATTCCCAGCGCTGCGCCGACGCGAATCCCGACCGCCGCGCCGCCACAGCCGGGCACACCGCCGTCGGCCGCGCTGAGTCCCCGTGCCGTCTTCTACAGCGTGACCGGGACCAAGCAACTCCTCGACATTGTCAACGTCGTCTACACCGACGAGCGAGGCTTTCCCGTCACCGAGTTCAATGTGGCGCTGCCGTGGACCAAGATGGTGGTGTTGAACCCCGGCGTGCAGACCGAGTCGGTGGTCGCGACCAGCATCTACAGTCGCCTCAACTGTGTGATCGTCAACGCCCAGGGTCAGCCGGTCGTGGCGTCGACCACCAACTCGATCCTGGCGACGTGCACTCGCTGACAGCGGTCAGGCCAGGCCGAGTTCGCGCATCCGTTGGTCGTGTGTCTGCTGCAGACGTTCGAAGAAGGCGCTGAGCTGGCCCAGGCCACCGGAGCCCGCTACCACCAAGTCGACCAGTTCGTCGTGGTCGGCCAGCAGCAATTGAGCTTGCGTGATTGCCTCGCCCAGGAGTCGGCGTGACCACAGCGCAAGCCGGCTGCGCTGTTTGCCGCTGGCGGTGACTGCCGCACGTACCTCGGCGACCACGAACTGGGAGTGCCCGGTCTCAGCCAACGCCGCCCGCACCACGTCGGCAACCTCGTCGGGTAGTGCGTCGGCGATCTGTAGGTACAAGTCCGCGGCCAGCGCGTCACCCACGTAGGTCTTCACCAAGGCTTCCAACCATGTACTCGGCATCGTCAGCCGGTGGTAGTTCTCCAGTGCCGACACGTACTTCGACATCGCCCGTACCACGTCGACACCCCGACATTCCAGGGCATCGCGCAATAGCTCGTAGTGAGCCATTTCGGCGGCCGCGATGCTGGCCATCGAGATCCGCCCCTGCAGATTCGGCGCCATCCGCGCCTCGTCGGTCAGCCGATAAAAGGCCGCCACCTCGCCGTAGGCCAGCAGCGCGAACAACTCGTTGACGCCGGGATGGTCCGCCGGTAACCGTGGCCTGGTCGAATCGGCCACCTGATCGGCGGATGTGGGCGAAGTCATGGCAACACTCTAGTCGCCGGAATCACTCGCACACCGCTGGCAGTTGGCCAACCAGCTATCATGGGATTTGGTAGTGGCTGGATCTGTGCTGCTACTACCGGGAAATGTGCGTGCACGTAGCTGCGCCCGCCCAGATCGAGCAGCGGGCCGGCCTCTCGGCGACATATCGGAGTCGGAACTCGTGCGCGCGATGAACCGCGACAAAGAAGTACCGACACCAGTCCGATACTCGTCACCGAAAGGCTCTTCACCCCCCTAATGACTGCACTTAAAAGCACAACCGAACACAGCTTTGCCCAACTCGGAGTCCGCGACGGAATTGTGCGCGCACTGCGGGAAAAGGGCATTGAGCACCCCTTTGCTATCCAAGAACTCACCCTGCCATTGGCACTGGCCGGCGAAGACGTGATTGGCCAAGCCCGAACTGGCATGGGCAAGACTTACGCGTTCGGCGTGCCACTGCTGCAGCGCATAACCTCCGACACCGCAGTGCGGCCGCTCACCGGCACCCCCCGGGCCCTGGTGGTGGTGCCCACCCGAGAGTTGTGCCTGCAGGTAACCGATGACTTGGCCACCGCGGCCAAGTACCTCACCGCCGAGGAAACCCGTCGGTTGGCGGTGGTCTCCATTTACGGCGGGCGTGCTTACGAGCCCCAGGTCGAGGCGCTGCGCGCCGGCGCGGACGTCGTCGTGGGGACCCCGGGCCGGCTGCTGGACCTGTCCCAGCAGGGCCACCTGCAGCTGGGCGGACTATCGGTGTTGGTGCTCGACGAAGCCGACGAGATGCTGGACCTGGGCTTTCTACCCGACATCGAGCGCATCCTGCGGCAGATCCCGGCCGAGCGGCAATCGATGCTGTTCTCGGCGACCATGCCGGACCCGATCATCACCCTGGCCCGCACCTTCATGGTCCAGCCGACACATATCCGAGCCGAGGCACCGCACTCCCTGGCCGTGCACGACACCACCGAGCAGTTCGTCTATCGTGCCCACGCCCTGGACAAGGTGGAGCTGGTCAGCCGGATTCTGCAAGCCCGGGAGCGGGGCGCGACGATGGTCTTCACCCGCACCAAGCGCACCGCCCAGAAGGTTGCCGACGACCTGAACGAACGCGGTTTCGCGGTGGGCGCCGTGCACGGTGATCTCGGGCAGGTGGCCCGCGAGAAGGCGCTCAAATCGTTCCGCGCGGGCGAGATCGACGTCTTGGTCGCCACCGACGTGGCCGCACGCGGGATCGACATCGACGACGTCACCCACGTCATCAACTACCAGTGCCCCGAAGACGAGAAAATGTATGTCCACCGCATCGGGCGCACCGGCCGGGCCGGACGCACCGGCGTCGCGGTCACCCTGGTCGACTGGGACGAGCTGGACCGCTGGACGATGATCGACAAGGCACTGGGCCTGGGCTCTCCCGACCCCGCCGAAACCTACTCCAGCTCACCGCACCTGTATGCCGAGCTGTCCATCCCGGCCGAGGCCGCGCCCACCGTCGGTCCCCGGCGCGGATCGCAGCCCAAGCGCCGCGCCACCGATCAAGAAGGCCAGCAGTCGGTAACCGCTCGCTCCGGCGCGAGGCGTCGGCAGCGTACCCGCGGCGGCAAACCGCTCACCGGACACCCCGCCACGGGCCCGGCGAATGAGGCCGTCGCAGAGCCGGGGTCCGGTTCCGGGTCGAGTTCCCCCTCGGCGAACGCCGGGAGCACCCGGCGCCGGCGTCGACGCCGCAAGCCCGCCTGCGTCCCGGACAACGCCACCGCCCCGGCCAACTGAGGCCGACGCTCGAGCATGGTCAAACCGGAGCGGCGCGCCAGGGGCGATGTGCTGGCCGCCGCGGCCATCGTCGTGGTCGTCGCCGTGGCCGCGGCACTGATCTGGTGGACCAGCGACGCCCGGGCAACCATCAGCCGGCCGGCCGCGACTCCGGTGCCCAACCCCACGCCGGCCCGGGAAGTCCCGGGCACACTGAAGCAGCTCTGGAGCGCGCCCAGCCCCGCCAGCCGGGTACCCGTCGCGGTCGGCGGGACCGTGGTCACCGGCGACGGACACCACGTGGACGGGCGAGATCCGGCCACCGGTGAGACGCTCTGGAGCTACGCCCGCGACACCGACCTGTGCGGGGTGACCTGGGTCTACCGCTACGCCGTCGCCGTCTACCGCGATGACCGCGGTTGCGGTCAGGTCAGTACCATCGACGGGTCGACCGGACGCCGCGGTCCCGCCCGCAGCAGCTACGCCGACCCGCGGGTTCGCCTATCCTCCGACGGCACGACGGTGTTGTCGGCCGGCAATACCCGCCTGGAACTGTGGCGATCCGACATGGTCCGGATGCTGTCCTATGGCGAGACCGACGCCCGGGTGAAACCGTCAAACCGGGGTCTGCACTCCGGATGCACGCTGGAATCGGCCGCGGCCAGTTCGTCATCGGTGGCAGTTCTCGAGGCTTGCGCCAACCAGGCCGATGTGCGGCTGGTCCTGCTACGCCCGGGCAAGGAAGAGGACGAGCCGGAACAGCGGATCGTGCCTGAACCCGGAATTCGGCCGGGATCGGGCGCTCGGGTGCTGATCGTCTCGCAGAACAACACCGCGGTGTACTTGCCCGGTGAATCCGGCGCGCAGCCACGAGTCGACGTGATCGACGAGACGGGGACCACCGTGGCGAGCACACTGCTGCCCAAGCCGCCGTCACCTGAGGCCACGGTGTCGCAGAGCGGCAACCTGGTGACTTGGTGGACCGGCGATGCACTGCTGGTTTTCGACGGCGGCAAACTGACCCAGCGCTACACCATCGCCGCCGGCGAGACGGCGGCGCCGGTAGGACCCGGGGTGATGATGGCAGGTCAGCTGATCGTGCCGGTTACCGGCGCGATCGGTGTCTACGATCCGGTCAGCGGCGCCAACAACCGTTACATCCCGGTGGACCGTCAGCCGAGCGGCTCGGCGGTGATCCCGGTGGTGGTGGGATCCAGGGTGATCGAGCAGCGTGGCGACTCCGTGGTGGCCTTGGGCTGAACCCGGCGCCCGTCGCCATGGGCGAGGAGACGCACAATCGCACAGTGCCGGCTCTTGGGATGCGATTCGGCGTCTGTTCGCGCAGCTAAATCTAAAGCTCCACAGCGAATGTGGGCAGCGGCTTGCCCGACTTCCAGTGCTTCAGTAGCGCCTGGGCCAGGTCGCGATAGGCCACCGCTCCCTTGTTCTTGCGCCCGGCCATGACCGACGAGCCCGATGCGCTGGCCTCGGCGAAGCGCACCGTGCGCGGAATCGGCGGGGCCAGCACCGGCAGGCCGTAGCGATCGGCGACATCGAGCAGCACGTCGCGGGTATGGGTGGTTCGGGAGTCATAGAGGGTAGGTAGTGCCCCCAGCAACCGCAGATTCGGGTTGGTGATCTGCTGAACGTCAGCAACGGTGCGCAGGAGCTGTCCAACACCACGGTGTGCCAGCGTCTCGCACTGCAACGGAACAATGACTTCGTCGGCGGCCGTGAGTCCGTTGAGCGTAAGCACCCCCAACGACGGTGGACAGTCGACGATGACCACGTCGAACTGGTCGGAGAATTTGGCCAGCGCCCGCTTGAGCGCATACTCCCGGCCGGCACGCATCAACAACATCGCTTCGGCGCCGGCCAAGTCGATGTTGGCCGGCAGCAGTGCCATTCCTTCCATGGTGGTCACCAGCGCGGTGTTCGGCTCCACTTCCCCGAGCAGCACCTCGTGCACGGACACCGGTAGCTTGTCGGGGTCCTGGCCAAGCGAGAACGTCAAACAACCCTGCGGATCCAGATCGACGAGTAGCACCCGCCGACCCTTATCCACCATCGCCGCGCCGAGCGAGGCGACCGTCGTCGTCTTGGCCACCCCGCCCTTCTGGTTGGCCACCGCCAGTACCCGGGTCTCTGTCACAGTGCCATCCTGGCACGTACCCGGCAGTCTGGTAGGGGCGACGGGTCCGGCATGTCGTCCGGCACAATCGGTCGGCATGGGCATACACGAGCACCGGCTGCTGCTGGTCCGCCACGGCGACACCGAGTGGTCAGATTCGGGCCAGCACACCGGCCGAACCGATATCGAGCTGACCGAAGCCGGCCGGATACAGGCTGAGCTGGCCGGAAAGGCTCTGGGCGAACTCGATCTCGACAACCCACTGGTGATCAGTAGCCCACGTAAACGGGCGCTGACCACCGCCGAGTTGGCCGGGCTGACGGTCGATGAGATATCTCCACTGATCGCCGAATGGGACTACGGCGCCTACGAGGGGCTGACGACCGCCCAGATCCGCCAGGTCGAACCAGACTGGCTGGTGTGGACGCACGGATGCCCCGACGGTGAGAGCGTCGCGCAGGTCAGCGAGCGCGCTGACCGTGCTGTCGCGCTGGCACTGGAACACCTGGCGTCACGCGACGTCGTGTTCGTCGGCCACAGCCACTTTTCGCGGGCGGTGATTACCCGCTGGGTCGAGCTACCGCTCGTCGAGGGCACCCGCTTTTACATGCACACCGCTTCGGTCAGCATCTGCGGGTTCGAACACGGGATACGCCAGCTATGTGCGCTCGGAGTGAAGGGGTATCCCGGCAATTGAGCCCCCTTGAGCCGCCCTTCGCGCTGTGCGGACCCGGACGAACTCTGGTCGCCGACGGGGTGCGGACACGTTACCGCGACATACGGGCGGCGCAAGCGGCGCTGCGCTCCGGTTCTGCGCCGATGATATTGGGCGCGTTGCCTTTCGACGTCAGCGAACCGGCCGCGTTGATGGAGCCGACGAGCGTTCAGCGCCTCGAGGCGCTGCCCGGCTGGCCAACCGGCGCGCTGTCGGCGGTTCACATCAGCTCCGCCGTTCCGCCGCTCGCCGAGCACCGCGCCCGAATCAGCTATGCGCGGGATCAGCTTGCTGCACTTGATAATCCGCTGCGCAAGGTGGTGCTGGCCCGGGCACTGCGGCTTACCGCCGACGCTCCGCTGGACGCCCGCGTCATCCTGCGCAGGTTGGTCGCGGCCGACCCGGCGTCCTACGGCTATCTCGTCGACCTGAGCGCCGCCGGCGACGATTATCTGGGGTCGGCTCTGGTGGGCGCCAGTCCGGAACTGCTGGTCGCGCGATCCGGTGACCGGGTCAGCTGCCAGCCGTTCGCCGGGTCAGCCCCCCGCGCTGCCGACCCCGAAATCGACGCCGCCAATGCGGCTGCGCTGGCCGGCTCGGCCAAAAACCGGCACGAGCATCAGTTGGTTATCGACACAATGTACGCGGCCCTGGAACCCGTCTGCGACGACCTGGAAATCGCATCCGAGCCCCAACTGACCCGCACCGCGGCGGTCTGGCACCTATGCACACCAATCACCGGTCACCTGCGCGACACCACCACTACCGCAATCGATTTAGCGCTGGCGCTACATCCCACGCCCGCCGTCGGCGGAGTGCCGACAAGCGCCGCCGGCGAGCTCATCGCCGCGCTGGAAGGCGACCGCGGCTTCTACGCGGGCACCGTGGGTTGGTGCGATGCGCGCGGTGACGGCCGCTGGGTGGTGTCCATCCGCTGCGCTCAGCTGTCAGCGGATCGTCGGACCGCGATCGCGCACGCCGGCGGCGGGATCGTCGCCGAATCCGATCCTGATGACGAAGTTGAGGAAACCACAACGAAATTCGCGACGATGCTGACTGCATTGGGAGTGCAGCAGTGACCGAGAACATCCGCCGCGCCATACCGGACGACATCGCCGATATCGTGGCCATGGTTCACGATCTCGCGGAATTCGAGCGCGCCGCCGATCAATGCACTGTCACCGAAAAGCAAATGTACACAGCGCTTTTCGGCCCATACCCGACGGTTCGAGGACACGTCGTCGACAGCGACGGTCAGATCACCGCGATGGCGTTGTGGTTTCTGAACTTCTCCACCTGGGACGGTGTCGCCGGCATCTTTCGCCGAAGATCTCTATGTGCGGCCAAGCTTTCGCCGCCGTGGCCTGGCCCGCAGGCTGATGGCCACACTGGCCGGTGAATGCCTCGACAACGGCTACACGCGGCTGTCCTGGGCCGTGCTGAACTGGAATTCCGATGCCTCCGATGCCTTCGATGCCTCCGATGCCGTAGCCCTCTACGACGGGATCGGTGGACAGCCGCAGCGCGAGTGGACCAACTATCGGCTGTCCGGGCCGGACTTGGTTGCGTTGGCTGGACCGCGGTGATCGCTGCCGGCCACCCAGCGCAGCGTTGGAGGGCTGAAGAGCAGTACCAGAACCGTCAGCGCCACGATCGCTACCGGGATCCCGAACGCCGGCTGCCGCGAGCCGACGCTCAGATACCATGCCACCGGCAGCAGCAATAGCTGGGTGAACACGGCCACGCCGCGGCCCCAGCGTTTGCCGACCACCAGAGCGCTGCCGCCGGCCAGCACCCCGCCACCAATCAGCACGAACCAGACCGCGGTTCCGAGCCCGTTGACCACGTGTTGATCGGCCCCGGCAAGGCCGCGCACCACCAACACCGCGGCCGTCACCAAGGCCGCTGTGCCCTGTACCACGACGATCAGTCCGGCGCCGCGCACGGTAGTCGGGGCACGAAAAGTCACAGCCCTCAGCGTAGTCACAGCAGCGTTGGCGGACCGTCGGCCCGCCCAGGCTGGGCCATGGGCGGGCCACCGTCCGCCCATCCCGTCACATAGGTCGCAATTTCCACTTGAGTCTCTATACCCGCGGGCACACATTTTGCCTCCGTTACCGCCCCGCATCGTCGCACGGCACAGCCCAATTGCCGCGCTCCTCAACGGGCCCCACCGCCCCGCATCGTCGCACGGCCTAGGCTCATGCCTCATGCGCGCCGTGCTGATCGTCAACCCCACCGCCACTTCCATCACACCGGCCGCCCGCGACCTGGTCGCCCACGCGCTCAAGAGCCGGCTGCAACTCACTGTCGAGCACACCAGCCACCGCGGTCACGGGGCCGAACTCGGTCAAGCGGCCGTTGCCGCCGGGGTGGACGTGGTTGTCGTGCACGGCGGCGACGGCACGGTAAGCGCAGTGGTCAACGGCATGCTGGGCCGCCCGGGATCGACCCCGTCGGGCCCCATACCGGCGGTCGCAGTGGTACCTGGTGGCTCGGCGAACGTCCTGGCCAGAGCGCTGGGGATGGCGCGCGACCCGATTGCTGCCACCAACCAGCTCATCCAGCTGTTCGACGATTACGGCCGGCGTCCACAGTGGCGCCGCATCGGGCTGATCGATTGCGGTGACCGGTGGGCCGTGTTCAACACCGGAATGGGCGTTGACGCCGAGGTTGTAGCGGCCGTCGAGGCCGAACGCAGCAAGGGTGGCAAAGTCACGGCCTGGCGCTACATCCGTGCCGCGGTTCCCGCCGTGCTGCGCTACCGGAATCGCGAACCCGTTCTTACGCTGGAACTTCCGGGCGGTGAGCCGATTCCCGGGGTGAGCTTCGTCTTCGTGTCCAACTCGAGTCCGTGGACCTACGCAAACGACCGGCCGGTGTGGACCAACCCCGGCTGCACCTTCGAGTCCGGCCTGGGCGTGTTCGCCCTCACGACCGTGAAAACGATCCCGACGCTGCGCATCGTTCGGCAGATGTTCGCCAAGAGGCCGAAGTTCGAGTTCAAGCACCTCATCACCGACGATGACGTGGCTTGCGTACGAGTCACCAGCACCGCGGCGCCAGTTGCCTGTCAGATCGACGGGGATTACCTCGGCGAGCGTCAAACCATGACCTTCCGGGCGGTTCCCGACGCGTTGGCGGTGGTAGCCCCGCCCCCCAAAAAATGGTTCTGACCTGCGGCGATCCAAGTTGTGACAGCCTTGGGACGCAAATGTGGGGCGCAATCGGGAGGCAGTGTAGTACAAATGAGTAAGGGCTTTGGTAAGAGAACGTCAAAGTGAGATAGCCCACGCGCTCAGGTAACACTATTGACATCTGTTGAGCCTGTGAAACGATCAAAAGGTTGCATGCAGAGACATGTAGGGGTACGGATACCTTTCTTGTGCACGCGTTAAGCCAGGAAATACGCCCGTGCGCCTTGCTGCGCATTTAGTGAGGAGTAGTGACTAATGGATTGGCGCCACAAGGCGGTCTGCCGTGACGAAGATCCGGAGCTGTTCTTCCCGGTAGGGAACAGCGGCCCGGCGCTCGCGCAGATCGCTGACGCGAAATTGGTCTGTAATCGGTGCCCGGTAACCACGGAATGCCTCAGCTGGGCCCTGAACACCGGCCAGGACTCGGGCGTCTGGGGCGGCATGAGCGAAGACGAGCGGCGCGCGCTGAAGCGCCGCAACGCCCGGACCAAGGCCCGCAGCGGAGTCTGACGACTCGGTAGCACAGCTGTGCGGCCCCGGCAAATGTCGGGGCCGTATTGTTGCGCGCTCATTGCACCATCAACCGGCCACGCCGCCCGATCGGCACCCGCAACACCACATCGGTTCCGCGCTCGGCAGCCTCACGCATACCCAAGGAACCGTCCAACTCCGCTGAGACCAGCGTCCGCACGATCTGCAAACCGAGGCTGTCGGACTTCTCCAGGTTGAACCCTTCGGGCAAACCCCGTCCGTCGTCGTGAACCACGACATCGAGCCAACGCGCCGAGCGCTCGGCTCGTATCGTCACAGACCCACCTTGAGCGGCAGGGTCGAACGCGTGCTCGATCGCGTTCTGCACCAATTCGGTGATCACCATGATCAGGGCCGTCGCGCGGTCGGAGTCCAGCACACCGAGGGCACCTACCCGGTTGATGCGGATCGGCCGGTCCACCGACGCCACGTCGTTCATGATCGGCAAAATCCGGTCGATGACCTCGTCGAGATTCACCTGTTCGTCCACCGACATCGACAGCGCGTCGTGGACTAAAGCGATCGACGACACCCGACGCACCGACTCGATGAGAGCTTCCCGACCTTCGGCATTGGCGGTCCGCCGGGCCTGCAGCCGCAGCAGCGCCGCTACCGTTTGCAGATTGTTCTTCACCCGGTGGTGGATTTCCCGGATCGTCGCGTCCTTGGATATCAGGGCCCGGTCTCGCCGTTTCACCTCGGTGACGTCGCGGATCAGGATGGCGGCACCGGCGCTTGCGCCGTGGACCATCAGCGGCAACGTCCGCAGCAGCACCGTGGCACCGCCGGCGTCGACCTCCATCCGCATACTGGGCCCGCCGGTCAGCAGGTCGCGCACATGCTCGGCCACCTCTTCGGCCTCGAACGGATCCGAAATCAGCGGCCTGGTGACCTCGACGAGGTTGTGTCCCTCCAATTCCGTGGTCAGGCCCATCCGATGGTAGGCCGACAACGCATTGGGGCTGGCGTACGCGACGACACCGTCGACGTTCAACCGAATGAAGCCGTCACCTGCCCGCGGAGTCGAACGCGACATAGCCACGTCCCCGACGTCGGGAAATGTGCCTTCGGACAGCATGTGCAGTAGGTCGATAGCGCACTCCCGGTAGGCCGTCTCCAGGTGACCGGACGCTCGTTGTGCCGCCACCGCCGTTTGATGCTGCGTCAGCACCGCCACCACCCGGCCGCCATACCGCACCGGGGAGGCCGCAACGTTGGGGCCTGGCAGTTCGCCCGAATGGCATTCGGCATCGCCTTGCCATTTGGCGGCGCCTGACGTGAAAGTCTCCGCAACCAGCGGCAGCTTGTCGCCGGCGACGGCGGTGCCCACCGCGTCGGTCTGCAGCACCGTCGGCGCGGTGTTGGGCCGGCATTGCGCCACGCATACCAGCACGCCGTCGTCGCGACGAACCCACATCAAGTAGTCGGCGAACGACAAGTCGGCAAGGAGCTGCCACTCCCCCACCACCGCATGCAGGTGGTCGACGGCGTTGCCCGGCAGGACCGTGTGTTCGGCCAGTAGATCACCGAGAGTGGACATCAAGAACTCCCGAGTCGCTCCCGGTTGGCGGGTATGGGTCCAACGGCTAACTGATCACCGCGATGAGATCGCCGGCCTGAATGACATCGCCCACGGCCACGCTCACCTTGCTGACGGTGCCGTCGACCTCGGCCAGGACGGGAATCTCCATCTTCATCGACTCCAACAGCACCACGACGTCACCCTTACCGACTTGGTCACCTTCGCTAACCACGACTTCGAGCACGCTGGCCACGATCTCGGCGCGAACATCCTCGGACATCTTCACCCCACTCGTTCCGGCCATTTCCCATGCTGACTGCTGGGTCTATCGGGCTGTGATCAGCTCATGTATATCGAACCATAAGGCCTGCGAGGGTTGCGGCGCGCGGGCTACCGCAGCCGCGTCGGTGACAGCGTGAGACACTGGACCCCAACCGCGGGCCCGAGTTGCCCGCTTCTGAGCTCGATACGGAGGTTCGGTGATGGCCAAGCGTGGCCGAAAGAAGCGCGACCGCAAGTACAGCAAAGCCAACCACGGCAAGCGCCCGAACTCCTAGCGCGGCGACGATGCAGACCGCGTAGCGGTCTGAGGAGGAGCCGGGCAATCAGGCTTAGCGCGGCGACGATGCAGACCGCGTAGCGGTCTGAGGAGGAGCCGGGCAATCAGGCTTAGCGCGGCGACGATGCAGACCGCGTAGCGGTCTGAGGAGGAGCCGGGCAATCAGGCCCGGCCGGGCAATCCTTACTCGCTACGACGGATGATGGTTGTCCGGCGTATCTCCAGTCGCACCCGCTCGTGCAGGCTCGCGGGTGCCTTCTCGCCTTTGCACTTGGTTGCTATCAGCAGCTTGATCCGTTCCTCCAGCCCGTAATGCTTCAGGCAGCCGGGGCAGTCCTCGAGGTGTTGGCGTAGCTTCTGGCGTGTCTCGGCTGTGCACTCACCGTCGAGCAGGGTCCATACCTCGGCAATCACCTCGGCACAGCCGACGTAACCATGGGAGTCCTCGCGGTCCGGGCTCGAGTCGCTTGAGCTGACTACATCGCTCATGACGACACCTCCTCGTGGGATTGGTCACCGCGGACAAAGCCCCGCTCTTTGGCGACGTCAGCCAACAGGGCCCGCAGCTGACGTCGACCGCGGTGCAGCCGCGACATCACCGTCCCGATCGGGGTATCCATGATCTCGGCGATCTCCTTGTAGGGAAAACCCTCGACGTCGGCGTAGTAGACCGCCATCCGGAATTCCTCCGGCAAGGCCTGCAGCGCCTCTTTGATTTCGGAGTCCGGCAACGCCTCGAGCGCCTCGACTTCAGCCGAACGCAGCCCGCTCGAGGAGTGCTCGGCGTTGGCGGCCAGTTGCCAGTCGGTGATCGCCTCGGTCGGATACTCCGCGGGTTGACGCTGTTTCTTGCGGTAGCTGTTGATGTAGGTGTTGGTCAGGATCCGGTACAGCCAAGCCTTGAGGTTGGTGCCTTCCCGAAAAGAACGGAATCCCGCGTAGGCCTTCACCATGGTCTCTTGCAGCAAGTCCTCGGCATCGGCCGGATTGCGTGTCATGCGCAGCGCGCCACCATATAGCTGGTCGAGCAGTGGAATCGCGTCGCGCTCGAAGCGCGCGGTCAGTTGCTCGTCCGTCTCCGCATGCGGCTGGGGACCGGGAACCTCCGACCGGGTCTCGCCATCGATGTCGGCCATCTTGATTAACACGGTCCCTTCGGTTGCGGTGTCACCGGACAGCGTCAAAGGCCATGCCGGATTCGCAAGGAAGCGATCCAACTGCTCCTCACATAGCAGGCTCGTCGCAGTTGACACCAGGCTCCCTTCCCCCAATGTAGAGGTCGCGACCGACGGCATTTGCCTCGGTCCGTTGATTCTTGTTATCGCCGGACGGCCGCAAGGACCGCATCAATCAACGGCGTGAGCAGGCACACTATTTCCGAGCCGCACCTCCGACGGTTCGCCGGCGGCCGGACGGGACGCCCGCCGACACCTCCGGCGGGGCCCCGGAGGCTCATCGAGCTACCGAGGCGCGCCGCGGACGTCCCGCAATTCGGATGGGTCGCCGGTCACGTTAATGTGACGCCATGTCCCTTAACGGCAAGACCATGTTCATCTCTGGCGCCAGTCGTGGCATCGGCCTGGCGATCGCCAAACGCGCCGCACAAGACGGTGCCAACATCGCCTTGATCGCCAAGACCGCCGAACCCCACCCGAAGCTGCCGGGCACGGTGTACACCGCCGCCAAAGAGCTGGAGGAAGCCGGCGGTCAGGCCCTGCCGATCGTGGGGGATGTCCGTGACCCAGATTCGGTCGAGTCTGCGGTCGCCCAGACCGTCGAGCAGTTCGGCGGCATCGACATCTGCGTCAACAATGCCTCGGCGATCAACCTCGGGTCCATCACCGAAGTCCCGATGAAGCGCTTCGACCTGATGAACGGCATCCAGGTGCGCGGCACGTACGCCGTGTCGCAAGCGTGTATCCCACACATGAAGGGTCGGGAGAACCCGCACATTCTGACGCTGTCGCCACCGGTGTTGCTGGACAAGAAGTGGCTGAAGCCGACGGCCTACATGATGGCCAAATTCGGCATGACACTGTGCGCGCTGGGGATCGCCGAGGAGATGCGCGACGAGGGGATCGCGTCGAACACGTTGTGGCCACGCACGCTGGTCGCCACAGCTGCGGTGCAGAACCTGCTGGGCGGCGACGAGGCGATGGCGCGGGCCCGTAAGCCCGAGGTGTATGCCGATGCGGCCTACGTCATCCTCAACAAGCCTTCCCGCGAATACACGGGCAACTCGGTGCTGTGCGAGGACGTTCTGGTGGAATCCGGCGTCACCGATTTGTCGGTATACAACTGCATACCGGGGGCCAAGCTCGGCGTCGACCTGTGGGTGGAAGAGGTCAACCCGCCCGGATACGTCCAGCCTTGATCCCGCCTGGCCGGATCGGCAACACCGGGTGTCGCTGCGTGCGCCTGGACTTGGCCGCGCGACCGTCTCAGCCCAGGAACCGTTCGATGACGGGAGCGAGCTCGACCGCGTTGTGCACGAGGTCGATGTGACCCCCGGAATGCAGGTGCAGCCGCGAATGAGGCAACAAGGTGTTCATGATGTGAGCGTTGGCAACCGGAATGATCGGATCATCGGTACCCGCCACGATCAACGTCTCCTGGCGCACCGTCGGTAGCGCGAACAGACTCGTCCACACCGAACCGGCGAGCAGCTGGTGAAGGTAGCCGATCTTCGATCCGGCACGCAATTGCCGCACGAACAGTTGCGCCACGTCGTCGCCGTGGGCACGGACGGTACCACCGTAGAGTTCAGCGGCGATGGATGCCGCATAGTTGGGATCCGAAAAGCGGCGCGGGGTAAGCATTTTCGTCAGAACCCGGGGGTGGCCGGGAACCATGACCACCCCGGTGCCCGTGGCGACCAATACCAGGCGACGGCATCGGCGCGGATTCTGGAAGGCGAACTGCTGCGCCAATGCGCCTCCCCAGGACAGTCCGAGTACATCCACCACCCCGAGATCGAGCTTGCGCAGGAGCCTGCCCAACACCCAGGCGAGATAGGGAAACCCATAAGGCAGAGCGGATATGGGTGATCCGCCGGTCCCGGGAACATCGAATCTGACGACCGTGGAGTCCAGTTCCTCCACCAGCGGATCGAGCACTTCCAGGCTCGCCCCGATGCCGTTGCACAGCACCAACGGCACGCCGGTTCCTTGGCGTACGTTGACTCGGATCCGCTGACCGCCCGCGGAGACGTAGCTCTCGTCGCCGTGTGCGCTCGGGAGGTGGGTGTCAGCCATGGCTCACTTCTCCTTCACATAGGTACCCGGTGCCGGGCCGAGCGGTGGCAGACCCTGTCCGCCAAGCGCCGTCGGCGCGTCGACCTCCGGACCGCTGCGCTCGGCGAGCCAGCTCACATAGTCGGGCCACCACGAGCCCGCGAACTGCTGAGCAGCGTCAAGCCAGTGTTGGGGATCCTCGCCGTCGACCGGACCCGTTCGGAACGACGCCTTCGGGTTGCCGGGCGGGTTGACCAGAGCGGCGATGTGACCGCTGGTCGACAAGACATAACGATTGTCCTTGCTGCCCAGCAGCCGGGCGCTGCGATAGGTCGCCTGCCACGGGGAGATGTGGTCGGCGACGCCGCCGATCACATATGCGTCGGAGGTGATGTTGGCCAGGTCGACCGGGCTGCCGAGCATGGTGACTTCGCCGGGGGTCACCAGCGCGTTCCGTAGCCCCATGAGCACCATGTCGCGGTGCAGTGCCGCGGCCATCCTGGTGGTGTCGGCGTTCCAGAACAACACGTCGAAAGCCGCCGGCTTGCGACCCTGCACGTAGTTGTTCACCCAATACCGCCACACCAGGTCGGTGGGTCGTAGCCAGGCGAACATCTCGGCCATGTCGCGCCCGTCCAGGTAGCCCTTCCTGGCCGAAACCCGAATGGCGGTCTGCGCGGCGCGATCGCTCATGGCCGCGACCGCAAGACCGGCACGGGTCTCGTCGAGCACGGTGACCGCCAACGTAAGCCCAGCCACCCGATCGCCCTCACCGATATGGGCGAGGTGGGCCGCCGTCATCGCCGCGATGATGCCGCCCGAGCAGCTTGCCAGCAGGTGAACGCTGTCGGTCCCGGCGATATTCTGGACCGCGTCCATCGCCTCCACGATCGCCCCACCGTAGGCGTCGAAACCCCAATCCCGATGGCGCGCCTGGGGATTACGCCACGAAATCGCGAAGACCTGTTGGCCCTGCTGCAGGAAGTACTCGACCATGCTGCGTCCCGGTGCGATGTCCATGATGTAGAACTTGTTGATCACCGGCGGCACCATGAGTAACGGAATCGTCCGTACCTTGGCCGTCTGCGGGGTGTACTGGATCAGTTCGAACATCGAGGTTTGCAGCACCACCGCCCCTTTGGTAATGGCGACGGTCTCGCCTACCACGAAGGCGTCGGGCTCGACCATCGACGGCACCCGTGGCTTCGAAAGCATATCCCGGACAAAGGCTTTCACACCCCGCAGGGCACTCAGGCCACCGGTGTCGATCAGGGCCTTCCAGCCGAGCGGACTGATCAGCGGGTTGTTGCTGGGCGCCAAGCCCTCCACCAGGTTGTCGACGACAAACTGCATCTTCTCTTGGTCGCGCCAATCCAGCTCAGCGTCGGCGAGCAACCCTTCGGCCGTCTCAGCACCGGCCAGATAGGCCTGCATGACCCGATGCAGCAGCGGATTCTGTTGCCAGGCAGCGTCACTGAAGCGCTTGTCGGCCCGCGCCGGGGCACGGTGCGACTTCCCCGCCGCGATAGCGCCAAGCTCACGGGTGAGCGTGGCGGCGCGCCCGGCCACGGCGCCGGGGCGCTGGGCGAGGTTGCCACCGAGCCGGGCCCAGGTGGTGTCGGGCATCATCCGGCTGGCAAACGGCCGGGTGGCGCTGGTGAGCAGCAGGTCCAGCGGTGCGGCCAACTCGTCGGGCGTGCTGGTTGGTTTCGGAGATTCGGCCATGGTTATCGTGTGCTTTCACTTGTTGGAACGGTGATTTCGCGTTTGAGGACCTTTCCAGTGGGCCCCTTGGGAAGCGCATCGATGAGCCAGACCCGGCGCGGGTACTTGTAAGCGGCGATTCGGTCCTTGACGTAGTCACGCAGCTCGTCGGGACTGACCACCGCACCTTTCTTCAGCGCGACTGCGGCACCGACCTCCTCACCCAGGGAGTCGTGCGGGATGCCGATGACGGCGGCTTCGGCCACCGCCGGATGCTCGTAGAGCACTTCCTCGATCTCGCGGGGATAGACGTTGTAGCCGCCGCGGATGATGAGGTCTTTGGTGCGGTCGACGATGTAGAAGTAGCCGTCGTCGTCGACGCGTCCGACGTCCCCGGTGGCCAGCCACCCGTCAGGCGTGATCGCGGCCTTGGTCGCCTCGGGCAGGTGCCAGTAGCCCTTCATCACGTTGTGGCCGCGGATCTGGATCTCACCGGTTCCGCCGGCCGGGACCTCGGCTCCACTGGGGTCGACGACCCGCATCTGGACCCCTTCGATCGGCGTGCCGATCGACCCGGCCTTGCGCGGCCGGTGCGGATGATTGAACGCGGCCACCGGAGAACTCTCGGAGAGTCCGTAACCCTCGAGAACGGCTGAGCCGAAGACCCTTTCGAACTCCGCGAGGACCTGGACGGGCAGCGCCGCGCCACCGGACACACAGACCCGCAGTGTCTGCGTCGCCTCCGGTTTGACCTCGTCGGCCACGCTGAGCAATGCCGAGTACATCGTCGGCACCCCCTGGAAGACGGTGACCGCGTCCCGCTCGATCACCTCGAGCGCCTTGCGCGGGTCGAACCGGGGAATGAGCGTCAACGTGGCACCCGCGACTACGGCCGCGTTGAGGCCGCAGGTGAGACCGAAGACGTGGAACAGTGGCAGGCATCCCATCACCACGTCGTCCGGCCCGGTTTCGATCAGGGTGCGAACGCTGACCTCGGCGTTGCGGCCCAGGTTTGCGTGAGTGAGCGTGGCGCCCTTGGGTTTTCCGGTCGTTCCGGAGGTGTGCAAGATGATCGCGACGTCGTCGTCGTCACGGTGCACGGGGCTGTCTTGGGCGGGTAGGTCTGCGATCAGCGCGGCCAGTCCGGGGTCATCCACGAGCCAGCATTGTGCGCCTGCCTCGGCGGCGCCCGTGCTGGCCTCGTCAGCGAAGGCAGGTGTCGCGAACAGGGCTTTGGCGCCGCTGTTGGACAGGTAAAACGACACTTCGCGGGCCTTCAGCAACGGGTTCATCGGGACCGCGACGGCACCGCGGTACATGATCCCGTAGAACACGATGGCGAATGCCGGGGTATTGGGCAACATCACGCCCACCCGATCACCTGGCTCGACACCGGCCCGCTCCAGCAGCGTCGCCACCCGGGCCGCGGCGGCGTCGAGCTCACCGAAGGTGAACTGCAGATCGTCGCAACGCAACACAATGCGTTGGGAGTGGCGGTCTTTCGATGCGACGAGGTTGGCGCTCAGGGTGGCCATCAGGTGCCTCCGAAGGTGCTTGGGTAGTTGTTTCCATGGTCATTGCGGGGGCTTCGCGTCACAATGTCCGCGAACACAACAGTCGGGGCAGTTCGCTGTGACGGCGCACATCGGCAACCGGTTGGGGCATAAAGTTCACAGGATGAGCGCGGCGACACATCCAGCCGGCGTCCGGCATGGCGCCACACCCGATCCGCACATCATCGAACTCGGGAAGCTGATGCTCAGGCGCGCCCCGCAACTGGGCGAGGCGATGGCGGATCTGCTGTGCCGGGAGATCGACGCATATCGCGACGGCACCGTGGTCACCAAGGACGAAGTACTCCAAAGCTGCGTGGCCAACCTCACGTTCATCTTCGACTCACTCGCCGGCGACGCCGATGCGGACGTCTCGCCCGCGGAGCACACCGGCACCATCCGCGCTCTGGCCGGGGTGCCGCTGCCGGCGGTGATGACCGCCTATCGAATCGGTTTCCGATTCATCTGGGAGCAGACCCTGGCCGCCGGGCGAGCCGCGGGCATGCCCACGGAGTCGATCCTGGATGCCACCGCGCGGGTGTTCCTGGCGCAGGACACCTTCACGCAAGCGATGGCCAGCGCTTACCGCCAACAGCTGACCACCCAGATCCTCGAGCTGGAGGAAGAGCGCTCGGCGCTGGTCGAAGCGCTGCTGTCGCGGCGGATCACCGACAGTCATAGTCTCTGGGAGACGGCCGACCTGCTGAGGTTGCCCACTTCGGGGCCGTACGTGGTCGTGGCGGCGGAGCTGCCGGCGATCGGCAAGTCGGGATTGCCCACCATCGAAAGCAAGCTCTCGGCCCGCGACATCCGGTCGGCGTGGCGGCTGTTGCCGGAATTACAGGTCGGCATTGTCCATCTGCGGGGCCGGGATTCGGTCGAGGCCCTCGGCGTACTTGTCGAGGTGCTGCGGCAGTCCGCCACCGCGCGCGTAGGGATCAGCCAGCCGTATCACGAACTCGCCGAAACCAGCGACGCGTTGCGCTGCGCCCGGCTGGCGGTCACCGGAAAGCCGTCGGGCGACTCGCTCGTTGCCGTCTTCGACGACGCCCCGCTCGCGGTCGCGGCGGTCAGCGCCCCGGAAGTCATGGCGAAGGTCAGGTCGTCGGTGCTCGGCCGGCTGGATGCACTGCCGGCCGAGGAGCGCTCGGTGCTGCTCGACACTTTTCAGGCTTGGCTGCACGCGGGCGGCTCTGCCAGCCAGGCCGCCGCGACCATCTACTGCCATCCCAATACCGTGCGGCACCGGCTGCGCCGTTTCGAGGAGCTGACCGACCGGTTACTTTCGCGCCCAACGGATCTCGCCGAGTTGTGTCTGGCCCTCGAAATCCAGCGGCGACTGCCCTGACAGCGCACCCGCCGCAACGGCTTTGTCGCCGGAAGACAAAGCCGGGTCGCAACTTCGTCGATTGACGACATTCATCCGCCCGGGCGCAGTCAGTATGTTTTTCGGATCAGCGCGCGCTGACCAAGCACTGATCTCGAATTCGGTCACCGGGGCCCGGATCACGCAGTGAAGCAACCTTTTTCACCTCTGCACTACAGCGGAAGAAATGTGAGTCACAACATGCAGTACTTGACCATCGCCGGAATGCTCGTTCTCATCCTGTTCCCCGTGCTCGTCCCGGCGGTCATCACCTTTGTGCACGCCCTCACCGCCCCGGCCGCGGGCTGAGCCGGCGACCGGCCGGGCTATTTCGGCTGCAGCACCGCGGCGCCATACCAGTGACAGGCAAGCAATGCCAGTTCCACGTCGAGCCGGTCGCCGCCGATGTCCCGGCCCCGCCGGGCGACGGCGCGGCCGACTCGATACTTCACCGTGTTGAAGTGCATGTTGAGTTCCGCGGCGGCCGTCTTGTAGCTGGCGCCGCAACCCAGGAACACGCGCAGCGTCTCGCGCAGGTGCTCGTCGTTTTCGTCGTCTGCTGGGCGAGCAGACATAGAATCGCCCAAATCCCCATGGAATAGTGCGATTTTGCGTCTGCTCGCGCATAGCTGCGGGTGCCGCAAGTCGTCGTCAGGTAGCGAGCCTGTCTTCGGTAGACAACATTGACCTCAGGTTTGAGCTGCGCCAGACTCCCCGCGGTGCTGCGACCGATTCGGTAGCATCGTCAGTCCGCGGCATCGGCGTATTTGAAATTGGCTATGAAGGGCCAACGGCCTGCCGCGGAACTGCGCGACGCGGGGTTCATATTCGGCACTACAGCAGCTTCATCTGCTCCGACTGCCGCTCGGCGGGCTCTAGCAGTTCCGGCCCGTTGTTGCGCACGCTGTTGACCAAGGTCGACACCTGACGCAGCTCGATGTCGTGCACGTCCGGCGGACGGGCCAGTAACGCCGGATCCAGCGGCGCGTCCGGATTCAGCCAGGCATCCCAGTCGCCTTCGGCCAGCATCAGCGGCATCCGGTCATGGATCTCGGCCATCTGCCCCACGGCGTCGGTGGTGATAATCGTGCAGCTCAGCAGGGGCGCAGCAGCGTTGTCCGGCTTCCAAACCGACCACAATCCGGCCATGAACACCGGGTCGCCGTCGCGGCGGTGCACAAAGAACGGGGTCTTGGCGGTCTTGCGCCCCGGCGCGGCATCGGGATTGGCGCGCCATTCGTACCATCCGTCCATGGGCACCAGGCAGCGTTTGCGCTGCGCCAAATTCCGGAACGCGGGGGACGTGGCGACCTTGTCGGCGCGGGCGTTGATCGGCAACGGACCCTTCGTGTCGGGCGCGCCGTCCGGCGCGGCCTTGGCCCACGGCGGGATCAAGCCCCAGCGCATGAGCCGCACCCGGCGCGATGGCTGGTCGTCCGGCTCGCTGTGGCGCGACACCACCGTCATGATCGTGTTGGTCGGCGCCACGTTGTAGTTGGGCGCCGCGGCCGTGGACCCGGCGCCGGCGGCTTCGTCGATCGCCTTGATTTTCTTGGCCAGCCGGGCGGGATCGGTGGTGACCGCGAATCGTCCGCACATGAGTCCCATGGTGCCTGGTACCCACGACAACCGCCGACACGGCAGGATGTAGTCGTGAGCAGCACCGAGCCCCTGAAGGCGTGGCGGGCCCCGTCCGCGCCGGCACCGGTGCACGCGACGGTGACCATTCCGGGCTCGAAATCGCAGACCAACCGTACTCTGGTGCTGGCTGCGCTGGCGGCCGCGCAAGACCACGGCCCCTCGACGATCAGCGGCGCGCTGCGCAGCCGGGATACCGATCTGATGATCGCCGCGCTGCGAACTCTGGGCCTGCGCGTCGACGGGACGGGCTCCGAACTGACGGTCAAAGGCCGGCTGGACCCCGGTCCCGACGCCCAAGTGGATTGCGGCCTGGCCGGCACGGTGTTGCGTTTCGTGCCGCCGCTGGCGGCGCTGAGCGCAGCCTTGGTCACGTTCGACGGCGATGAGCAGGCCCGGGCCCGGCCCATCGCACCGCTGCTGGATGCGCTGCGCGGTCTGGGCGTTCAGGTCGATGGTGCGGGTCTGCCTTTCCGCGTCCAGGGAATCGGATCGGTCACCGGCGGCACGGTGGCCATCGACGCATCGGCGTCGTCACAGTTCGTGTCGGGCCTGCTGCTGTCCGCGGCATCGTTCACCGAGGGACTGACCGTGCAGCACACCGGTGCGGCGCTGCCGTCGGCACCGCACATCGCGATGACGGTGGCGATGCTGCGCCAGGCCGGCGTCGACGTCGACGACTCGGTTCCGAATCGCTGGCGGGTCGCGCCCGGCGCGGTCAAGGCACGCCAGTGGGATGTAGAACCTGATCTCACCAACGCGGTCGCGTTCCTGGCGGCGGCCGTGGTCAGCGGCGGCACGGTGCGTATCACCGGCTGGCCGGCCGACAGCGTCCAGCCCGCCGACCACATCCTGCGTATCCTGCGACAATTGAATAGCGTTGTCTCGCATACGGATTCAATGTTAGAGGTGCGAGGGCCCGCCGCCTACCACGGGTTCGACGTCGACCTGCGCGACGTCGGTGAGCTCACGCCGTCGGTAGCCGCACTGGCGGCGCTTGCCACCCCGGGATCGGTGTCGCGGCTGACCGGCATCGCCCACCTGCGCGGCCACGAGACCGACCGACTCGCCGCGCTGAGCACCGAGATCAACCGCCTGGGCGGTGACTGCCGGGAGACGTCGGACGGCCTGGTGATCACCGCGGCACCGTTGCGACCCGGTCTCTGGCGCGCCTATGCGGATCATCGGATGGCGATGGCCGGCGCGATCGTCGGGCTGCGGGTCGCCGGCGTCGAGGTGGACGACATCGGCGCCACCACCAAGACGCTGCCGGAGTTTCCGCGGCTATGGGCCGAGATGCTCGGGGAGCCCGGCGGTTGAGGCGCGGCGACTACGACGAATCCGACGTCAAGGTCCGTTCCGGCCGTGGTTCGCGGCCGCGGACCAAAACACGTCCCGAACATGCCGACGCCGAGACCGCCATGGTGGTCAGCGTCGACCGCGGCCGGTGGGGTTGCGTGCCGGGCGGGGACCCGGATCGTCGCATCACCGCCATGCGGGCACGCGAGCTGGGCCGCACTCCCATCGTCGTCGGAGACGACGTCGACGTGGTGGGCGACCTGTCCGGCCGGCCGGACACGCTGGCCCGCATCGTCCGCCGCGGTCCGCGACGAACGGTGTTGCGCCGCACCGCCGATGACACCGACCCCACCGAACGAGTGGTGGTCGCCAACGCCGATCAACTGCTGATCGTGGTCGCGCTGGCCGATCCCCCGCCGCGCACCGGCCTGGTGGACCGGGCACTGATCGCCGCCTACGCGGGCGGGCTGGCGCCCATCCTGTGCCTGACCAAGACCGACCTGGCCCCACCCGAACCGTTCGCCGAGCAGTTCGCCGACCTGGACCTCACGATGGTCGTCGCGGGCCGTGACGATCCCTTGCTCGCGGTGGCCAACTTGCTCGACGGCAAGATCACCGTGCTGCTCGGGCATTCCGGAGTCGGCAAGTCGACGCTGGTCAATCGCCTTGTGCCGGAAGCTGATCGGGCGGTGGGGGAGGTGACCGAGGTCGGCCGGGGCCGGCACACCTCGACACAGTCGGTGGCGTTGCCGCTGGATTGCGGGGGCTGGGTGATCGACACCCCGGGGATCCGCTCGTTCGGGTTGGCACACATCCAGCCTGACGACGTGCTGTTGGCGTTCGCCGATCTGGCCGGGGCGATTCACGACTGCCCGCGCGGCTGTGGGCATATGGGGCCGCCGGCCGATCCCGGATGCGCACTTGACAGCTTGTCCGGGCCTGCCGCGCGGCGGGTTGCCGCCGCCCGCCGACTGCTCGCAGTACTCAGGGAGACGTGACCAGCCGAATACCAAGCTTGTCGGGCGGTACCAGATGCCCTTTGCTGCATCGTATTTCGATCTGCGCAGCGGCGCCGCAGCCCAAGTGGGTCAGCTGGAGCCGGTCGCCGCCCGACAGATGCCGCTTGCCCCATTGGAACATCGCAAAGACCACCGGCATGAAATCGAAACCGGGGTCGGTGAGCACATACTCGTCGCGGCTGCGCTGCCCGGGTTCGCGATAAGGTCGCCGGGCAAGGAGTCCGAGGTTGACCAATTCCGCCAGCCGGGCCGAGGCCGCCGCCTTGGTGATGCCGACGCGGCGGACGAAGTCGTCAAACCGGGTGGTGCCGTAGTAGGCCTCGCGCATGATCAGCATCGCGGACCTGGTGCCCACGACCGACATCGTCTTCTCGATCGGACACGCACCGACCGCCGACCAACCGTCGCGGTCGGCCAGCGGGCCTTCCAGCATTGTCACGAAGATCACCCTCCGAACCAGGTTGTGTTGAGTATACCCAGCCTGGTATAGCTGAGTATACCTACAGATACTCAGCTACCCATGAGGAGGAACCATGAGCCAGGGCCTCGACCGTCATCGACGGAGCCGTCCGCACCCCGGTCGGCAAGGGCAAGGGCACTGGCGCGCTACATGGCGTGGCCCCCGCCGACCTGCTGGCGCACACCCTGCGCGAACTGGTAGCCCGCACCGGAGTTGACCCGGCCCGGATCGACGACGTGATCGCGGGTGCCGTCACCCAGGTCGGTGACCAGGCCGTCAACATCGCACGCAACGCGTCGTTGGGCGCCGGCTTCCCGGAGTCGGTTCCCGGCGTCACGATCGACCGCCAGTGCGGCAGCAGTCAGCAGGCCATCGGCTTCGCCGCCCAGGGCGTGCAGTCCGGCGCGTACGACCTGGCCGTTGCCGGGAGCGTGGAGTCGATGAGCCGCGTTCCGATGGGCGGCTCGGTACTGCACGGCAGCAACCCGCTGGGTGACGCCATGACCCGCCGCTACCCGCAAGGCCTGGTGCCGCAAGGCATCAGCGCCGAGCTGATCGCGGCACGGTGGGGCTTTTCTCGTACTGAGCTCGACGAGTTCTCGGGCGACCAGCCACGAGAAGGCGGCTCGGGCCACCAAGGAAGGGCTCTTCGACAACGAGCTGATCCCGATCGTCGGGCTCGCGTCCGACGAGAGCCTCAGGCCAAGAACCTCGGACTGCGCCCGCTGGCCCGCATCCACACCGCGACGGTAGTCGGCTCCGACCCGCTCTACATGCCGACCGGGGCCATTCCCGCCACCGACAAGGTGCTGCGCCGCGCCGGTTTGACCTTGGCCGACATCGACCTGTTCGACGTGAACGAGGCATTCGCGCCGGTCGTGCTGGCCTGGGCACACGACACCGGCGCCGATCTGACCAAGGCGAATGTCAACGGCGGGGCCTCGCGATCGGCCACCCACTGGGGGCCAGTGGCGCGCGCATCATGACCACGCTGGTCAACGCGCTGCACCAGCGCGGCGGGCGCTACGGGCTGCAGACGATGTGCGAGGGCGGAGGCATGGCCAACGCCACCATCATCGAGCGGTGGTAACACGCGCCGAGCGTGTTCTCGCTGCGAGAAAAAGGCCAAAATTTCGCAGTGATTTCACGCTGGCAACGGAGCTTAGGCCGCCAGATCCTCTGTGGCCGGGCCGATCTCGATAAGCCTGCCGCGCCGCCAACGACGCACCGCCGCAATCGCGCTCTTGAGACCACGACGGCGCCCGCTCGCCGGATCAATGCCTGCGAAACCTGGTTCCAGCTCAGCGAACATCCGCTCGCTGCGGGTCTCCGGCGCGTCGTCGGCATTGTGGCGCAGATACTTGTTGGGCAGCGACAGCTTGGCCAGCGTGCGCCACGTCTTGGCGTACTGCACCAGGAACGGGCCTGTGGTGTAAGGCAAGTCGTACTTGTCGCATACCTCGCGCACCCGCACCGAGATCTCGGCGAGGCGGTTGCTCGGCAGGTCGGGGTAGAGGTGGTGCTCGATCTGGTGGCACAGATTGCCGCTCATGAACCGCAATGCGGGCCCGGCATCGAAGTTGGCACTGCCCAGCATCTGGCGCAGGTACCACTGGCCCTTGGTCTCGCCGATCATGTCCGTCTTGGTGAACTTCTCAGCGCCGTCGGGAAAATGACCGCAGAAGATCACGGCGTTGGACCACACGTTGCGGATCACGTTGGCCACCGCGTTGGCGGTCAAGGTGGACCTGTAAGTCGCGCCGGGTGACAACGAAGTCAACGCCGGGAACGCGACGTAGTCCTTGAACAGCTGGCGGCCGGCCTTGCCGGTGAACTCCCACAGCCGGATCTTGGCGGCGTCACGGTCCGCGCGGCCCTTGAAGATCTTGCCGATCTCCAAGTGCTGCAACGCAACTCCCCACTCGAACGCGATCGCCAGAATGGTGTTCCACACCAGGTTGAAGATGTTGTACTTCTTCCACCGCTGATCCCGGGTGACGCGCAGCATGCCGTAGCCGACGTCGTCGTCCATGCCCAGGATGTTGGTGTACTTGTGGTGCACGAAGTTGTGGGTGTAACGCCAGTGCTTGGACGACCCGGTCATGTCCCACTCCCAGGTCGAGGAGTGAATCTCCGGGTCGTTCATCCAGTCCCACTGGCCATGCATCACGTTGTGGCCGATCTCCATGTTCTCGATGATCTTGGCCACGCCCAGGGTCGCCGCGCCTGCCCACCATGCGCTGCGCCGCGAGCCGGCAGCCAGCATCAGCCGGCCACTCACCTCCAGCGCACGCTGGGCGGCAATGGTGCGGCGGATGTAGCGGGCATCGCGCTCGCCACGAGAGTCTTCGATGTCCTGGCGGATGGCATCGAGCTCAACCGCAAGGTTTTCGATGTCGGCGTCCGTGAGATGCGCGAATGCGTCGACGTCGGTTATCGCCATTTTCTTCTCCCTACGTCGTACGTCTCTGGATCGAATCCGTACCTACGCCATCGTAGGCTACGTATCCGTAAGTTACCAGCGGGTAGCTTTAGATGTCGACCACACAGTCACCCGAGGCGACCGACACACAGGTCTGGATCCGGGTGCCGGGGTCACGCTCCTGACCGGTCCGCAGGTCACGCACGTGGCCCGCGACCAGGTCGACCACACACGATTGACAGATGCCCATGCGGCATCCAAAAGGCATCTGCACACCGGCACCTTCGCCCGCATCCATCACCGATGTCGCGGCATCAGCCGCCGCAGACTTGCCGCTGCGGGCGAACGTGACCGTGCCACCCGCGCCGGCGGGTGCCGCCTTGGACACCGCGAACCGCTCCAGGTGCAGTCGGTCGCTGATGGCGGCTGCGGCCCAGACCTTTTCGGCCTGGTTGAGCATGGCGGCAGGCCCGCACGCCCAGGTTTGCCGGTCGCGCCAGTCCGGCACCTGCTCATCGAGCCGGGCGAGATCCAGACGGCCCTCGGTGCGGGTCTTGCGCACCTTCAGCCGGTAGCCGGGATGATCGTCGCTCAGGGCGGCCAGCTCGGCACCGAACATCACGTCAGCTTCGGTGGGTGCCGAATGTAGATGTGCGACATCGGTGATCTGGTTGCGGCGCACCAATGTTCGCAGCATCGACATCACCGGGGTGATCCCGGACCCGGCGGTGAGCAACAGCATCGAGGGCGGCGCCGGGTCGGGCAGCACGAAGTTTCCCTGGGGGGCGGCCAGTCGCACCACGGTCCCCGGTTCGACACCGGCCACCAGGTGGGTGGACAGGAAGCCTTCGGGCATCGCCTTCACGGTGATGGTGACGGTGCGCGCGGATCCGGACGTCCCGACGGGGCTCGACGTCAGCGAATACGAGCGCCAGCGCCAGCGCCCGTCGACCAAGAGGCCGATGCCGATGTACTGGCCCGGTTGATAGTCGAAACTGAAGCCCCAGCCCGGTTTGATGACCAACGTCGCCGAGTCCTCGGTCTCGCGGCGGACCTCGAGGATACGGCCCCGCAATTCCCGCGCCGACCACAGCGGATTGGCCAGCTGCAAATAGTCGTCGGGCAACAGCGGCGTCGTGATCCGCTCCGCAATCTTGCGCAGCGCGTGCCAGCCCGGATGCCGGTCTGCCCCGGCGACAGTGGGCCGTCTGGTGTCGGCAACCTTGGCGTTGACCACCGCGTATTTCTTACTCATGCGAAGCTCCTGATTGCGGCGCGGCCGTTGGCTTCCGCCTGGGTAGCGGGCAAGCTCAGGCCCGCCTCATAAGGCTACGGTACCGTAACTTACGGTTGCGTAGCTAGGCCCGAATGTGCAAGTTGCGTCACAGGACGGTCTAGCGGGGTTGCAGACGTTATAAGCGGCTGTGGCCGGTGTTTCCCGGTAACCGGGAGCCGGTCAGGCTTCCAGGCGCTTTCGGATGTCGGACAGCCGTTGTGCCAGCTCTGCTTCATCGATGACCCCACGGGCGACCAGTGAATGGGCCAGTGACACCAGCTGGTTCTCCGGGTAGGGCAGGCTGGAATACCGGCTGGCCGAGAGGATGTCTTCCTCATCTCGTCGCTGCTTGAAATCGGGGATGTCCGCGCTGCAGGCGGCGCGGTCGAGGGCGTCGCACAGGCCGTCCAGGCTGGTCTTCCACGGGGGCACGGGATTGGTCACGCCGTACTTTTCGGCCATCCGCGACCAGACCTGGTTGCGTTCCACGATCTGCTGCAACGGCGCGATGGTGCGCTGCTCGATCGGATCCTGTGGCCTCATCTTCTGCCCGTCACCCGGCTGGATGTATCGCGGACCTGGTGGAAGTGATGACGTTGCTCGTGACACCTGGCTTGGGCAGTGCCACACCGATCAAACAGTCGCGGGTGACGATCTCGGCCAGCTGATCCTCGTCCCAGCCCTCGGTTCCCTCCGGGCGCATGGGCATGACCATGAAGCGGTGCTTCTGGTTGGAGTCCTCTACTCGGATAGCGACGTCGTCGGGCAGATAGAGCCCGAATTCCGCAAGCACCTGACGTGGCCAGCGGACCATCCGCCGGCGATAGTTCGGGGTGCGGTACCACTCCGGAGAGTTGCCGAGAATCGGCCGCGGATAACAGGAGCACAATGCGCAGACGATCACATGGTGCAGCGTCGGTGTGTCCTCGAGAATCTGGAACGCGGTAAAGTCGCTGGGCGTACCGAACCCGGTGGGTTCCAGCCAGTCGACGCCCACCTCCTTGCTGGCGGCCATCGCATCGGTGAGCGCGAGTTGCTTGAACTCGGGATCGAGCCACGCGCGCGCCACCAGGTGGGAAGCCGGCGTCGGGTTGATCTGTTCGGCGAACTCGGTGAAGTGCCGGTGCTCTTCGGCGGTGAAAATGCCCTTCTCGATGCACAATTCGCGCAGTGCGATCTCGAGTACCTCGAAGTCGGTGACTTCGTCCACCGTGGGGGCAAGCGCTCGCTCGTGGTCGTGATCGTGGTCGTGGTCGGTCATGTCGAAAACTCCTACCCGCTGGCTGCCTCGAGCCACCGCTCGGGAAGCTCCGTTTGCAGGGTGTCGGTTGTGGTCCCGGTGTAGCCGTCCCATAGCTCGCACAGGTTGAACCGAACGATGTAGAACCACTCCGGCTGCGCGTCGGGACGGTCCCACGTCTCGTCCTCGGGGGCCGGGCTTTCGTATGCGACCGATGCGATTTCGCCCGTGGCGCCCCGTACGTATTCCGGGGTGCGGGTATACAACAACGCGGGCAGTTCGCGCACCACCACCCGGTCGCCGACGCGGAACCTGGGCCGCCCGGCCCGACCGCCATACACCTGCGGATCGCCCTTGCCGACCGCGTGGGTGTGGTGCGCATTGCGGATCACGCCGGCGCCGTCACCTTCTGATTTCGGTTGCGCCTCAAGCTTTTTCCCGTCGAGGCCGCCGGCATAGCGAGCCTTGACCGCTGCCATTCGTTCACTGAGCTCGCCCAGGCTGATGTGATGCTTTTCCACCAGCACCCGCGCGACCGCCCAGAGCCAGCGACCGTAGTAGGGGAAGCCGAGATAGACCGCGCGTCCCACGTCGACGTTGCCGATCCGCCGGCGCTCCTCCGACAGCCAAATGCCGCGCCACGCAAGCACTTCGCAGAGCACATACGTCATGTGCTCCCAGTACTCGTACTGCTTGTTCTCGTACTTCATGGGCGCGTCCGGCTCACCGCCGACGTCATGGTTGGTCTTCATGTACGCCCAGAAGCGATCGTGGTCGAGCAGGTCGGGAGTGGGGGCGTCCGGAAGCTCGGGATAGGCCGACTTCAGCCGGGCAACCAGGTCGAGCTGACGGGCACGGTCAGCGGCGGTACTCATGACCACTCCTGTGGCATCGGGAGCGTTGCGAACGGTGCAGTGATGCTACTACCCGACAGCGCAGCCAGTCTTGGACCGACGTCGCAGGACACCTGGCAATACGCTGTCAAAGCAAGTCGAGCAGGAACGGCAACTCCTGGTTGGCATACCACGCCAGATCGTGGTCCTGGGCGTCACCGACAACGAGCTCGGCGTCCTCGTCGCCGAGATCGGCGGCGTCGATCACGGCTATCGCCGCAGTGACGGCCGGTTCGGCGGCGGCGTTGTCGACATACGCGGCGACGACCCGATCCATCGCAACCGGCGCCGTCAGTCTGACGACGGCGTCGTCGAGATCGGGGCGCAACGTGACGTCATCCACTTCGGCGGCAATAACCACGCGTCGCGGCGGCAGACCCTCGCCTCCGTCGTCGGCCAGTAGACGCAGGGACGCCAGCGCGGTCTCCTGCAGAGCCACTTCCGCAAGTTCGTCGTCGTCGCCCTCGGCATATGACTCCCGCAATTTCGGCGTCACCGCGAAGGCCGTGCCGTTGACCGGCCACAGCGAACCATCGGCGACAAGTTGCCGCAGCATGGCCAGGGTGGCCGGGACGTAGACCTGCATCACGGGCTCAGTCGCCGGGCCCGCGTGATCGCCGCGCTAACCATCGATCAACGTCGCCGCATAGTCTTCGACGTAGCTGGACAATTCACGCGGCGGGCGCTGGTAGTTGCCGCTCACCAACGGATGTTTGGGCAACTTGACCTTCGGTTTCTCCACGTCGCGGTAGTCGATGGTGGACAACAGGTGGGCCATCATGTTCAGCCGCGCATGCTTTTTGATATCGGATTCCACCACATACCACGGGCTGGTCGGGATGTCGGTGTGCACCATCATCTGGTCCTTGGCGCGGGAGTAATCCTCCCACCGGTACAGCGATTCCAGGTCCATCGGGCTGAGCTTCCATTGCCGGACGGGGTCGCTGCGCCGGGCCTTGAAGCGCCGCAACTGCTCCTCATCGGACACCGAAAACCAATACTTGCGCAGCAAGATCCCGTCGTCGATCAACATGTGCTCGAAGATCGGCGTCTGCCGCAAGAACAGCGCATGCTCTTGCGGCGTACAGAATCCCATGACTTTTTCGACGCCGGCGCGGTTGTACCACGACCGGTCGAAGAGCACGATTTCGCCCTTGGCGGGCAAGTGTGCGATATAGCGCTGGTAATACCACTGCCCGCGTTCCCGGTCGGTCGGCGAGGGCAACGCCGCGATGCGGGCCACGCGCGGGTTGAGATATTCGGTGATCCTCTTGATGGTCCCACCTTTGCCGGCTCCGTCGCGGCCCTCGAAGACGACCACCAGGCGCGCCCCGGAATGCCGCACCCACTCCTGTAGCTTCACGAATTCTGTTTGCAGCCGGAATAATTCGGCATGGTAGACGTTGGCCGGGAGCTTGCGCTTGGCCGGCGGTTTTGACTTCTTCTTCGGCTTCGCCGTCTTGGCCGGTGCGCCGTTGGTTATCGCGGTGCTCACAACATCGGATGGTATCTCCACAAGCCATTTCCACTCCGACAATTAGCGAGACGCTTCCAGCAACTCCTCGAGCGACTGGCCGAGCAGGCCGGGCAACAGGTCGACATCGCTCATCGCGTCGCGGTCGGCATTGATCCCGAAATACAACATGCCGTTGTAGGACGTCACGCTGATGGCCAGCGCCTGGTTGTGCAACAGCGGCGGCACCGCGTAAGCCTCCAGTAACTTGGTGCCCGCGACGTACATCTGCGATTGCGCCCCAGGGGCATTGGTGATCAGCAGGTTGAACAACCTCGCCGAATAACTGGTCGCGACCCGGACACCCATCGCGTGCAGGGTGGGCGGCGCAAAGCCGGACAGCGTGACGATGGTCCGGGCGTCCACCAGGCTGGCGGCCGTCGGGTTCGATTCGGTGGCGTGCGCGACCTGGGACAGCCGCACCACGGGGTTGCCCTCCCCCACCGGCAGATCTATCAAGAAGGGCGTCACCTGGCTCATGGCCTGGCCGGGACCCGTCGAATCGAGTTGGTCATCGACGTACGCCGCCAGCGGAGCCATCGCGCGCACCGTCGCCGTCGGTGCCACCGTCTCACCGCGTGACATCAGCCAGTTGCCCAGCGCGCCGGCGATCACGGCCAGCACCACGTCGTGGATGTCACAGTCATAGCGGGCGCGTACCGCCCGATAGTCCTCGAGCCGTCCGCGCGCCACCGTGAATCGTCGATTGCGCGAAACGGTGGCATTGAGCGGACTATTGGGTGCGGTGCCGCGCGCCACGGTGCGCGCCACATCGAGAACCCGGCGGCCCGCGTCGACGAGTTGGCCGTAGTTGGTGACCGCGCCGGCGACCGCGGATCCGACGGCCTGCAGCTGCGCTCCCGGCCCGATAAGCCAGTCACCGATGGCGCCCAGCACCAACCGGGTGTGGCCGGGGTCGCGTTCCGGTATCCAGATGTCTTCGGGGAACGGCGGTGGACGCCGCGTCCGATCGGCGATGACGTGGCCGATGGCCAGTGACGTCACCCCGTTGATCAGGGCCTGGTGCGACTTGGTGTAGAGGGCAACGCGATTCTTTTCCAGCCCCTCGACGAGATACATCTCCCACAGCGGCCGCGACTTGTCCAGCGGCCGGGCAGCCAGCCGCGCGATGAGTTCGTGCAGTTGCTCGTCGCTGCCCGGCGACGGCAACGCCGAGCGCCTGACGTGATAGGTGATGTCGAACTCGGGATCGTCCATCCACACGGGGCGGGCCATGCCGATCTTCACCTCGCGTACCTTCTGCCGGTAACGCGGTATCTGCGGCAGCCGCTGTTCGATGGTGGCCAACAGCGTCTCGTAACTCAATCCGGCCCGCGGCCGGCGCAGGATCATCAGCGACCCGACGTACATGGGGGTGGCGGTGTTCTCCAGCCGATAGAAAGACGCGTCCGTCGTGGACAACCGGGTCACCATTTACGGCCCTGTCCTCCTTGTCAATTCGTCCCCAATCTGGCGGTTGGACCGATGTGGCTCACGGTAACCACTCGACGCGGCCACATTACGGGGCGGGTACACGCCGGCGTGGTGTGTGCAATGATGACCGGCAGTGTGTTTGCCACTCTCCAGCAGGCGCGCGGTCCGCATCTTCTCGTTGCCATCGTTTGACCTGTTTTGATCTGGAGAGTGCCCGTTGAGCATCAGTCCTATTGTCGACCCGCCTCATCGTCCGACTTTCGCCGTTGTCCCGGTAGTCGAGTACGAACCGCCCACGGGAACCATCCCCCGGTGCCGACAATCAACGCACCCACCCTTACGCCAGCGCAGTCTACGGGGGCCTCGCCGGCCCCGCGGCGAGCAGCCGACGAACGAGGGCATGTCGGTGCCCATGCGCCAGGCGGCCGTGTTCACCGATGCGGCATTGCGCCGGGTGCTCGAAGTCATCGACCGCCGTCGTCCCGCCACGCAGCTGCGTTCGCTGCTGGCGCCCAACCTGGTCGACGCGGTGCTGTCGGTCAGCGAAGCGGTGGCCGGTCAGCACGGGACCGCGGTGTTGCGCCGGGTTCGACTGCAACCGGTCGGGTCCTCGGACACCGCGGCGGAGGCATTCGGCAGCTACAGCCGCGGAGACCGGATCCACGCGATCGCCTGTCGTGTGGAACGGGTGACCGCCGGCGGCGGCCCGCGCTGGCTGGTCGTCGCCTTGCACATCGGCTGACGGACTTCGTCTCAGGCGGCGGCCCGCAGCGGCCCGCCGGTGTACCGCGCCACGACCGGGCCCACGATCGCCATGATGAAGACGTACGAGGTTGCCAACGCCGCCACCGTGGGGATCGACGCGCCGACCAATCCGATGATGATCAGCGAGAACTCGCCTCGAGCGATCAGCGCGGTGCCCGCTCGCAACTGGCCGCGCCGTGCCACTCCGTCACGGCGGGCGGCGTACATACCGGTCAGCACCTTGGTCGCGGCGGTCACCGCGGCCAGGACGACGGCCACCGGAAGCATCGGGAGCAGCTCCTTGGGGCCTACCGATAACCCGATCGCCAGGAAGAAGATCGCGGCGAACAGATCGCGCAGCGGACCCAGGACCCTGCGCGCCCGGTCGGCCGTTTCCCCGGTCAGGGTCAGGCCCACCAGGAACGCGCCGACCGCAGCGGATGCGTGCAACGATTCGGCCAGCGCCGCAACCAGCAAGGTGATGCCCAAGACCCGCAGCAGCAGTTGCTCGGAGTCGGGGTGCGCCACCAGGCGGCCGACGTGATGGCCCCAGTAGTAGGACGCGGCGAACGCCGCAAGAAGGGCGCCGATCGCGGCCAGCGTCCCGCCTAGCGCGTCCAGCCAGCTGCCGCGCAATGCCAGCACTGTGAACATCGGCAGGTAGGCGGCCATCGCGAAGTCTTCGAGCACCAGCACCGACAGCACCGCCGGGGTTTCGCGGTTGCCCAGGCGGCGCAGGTCCTCGAGCAGTCGCGCGATGACACCCGACGACGAGATGTATGTGACGCCGGCCAGCGCCAGTACGGCAACGCCGTCCAACCCCAGCAGCCAGCCGGTCACCGCGCCGGGCGTGGCGTTGAGGACGATGTCGACGCCGGCCGACGGCAAATGATGACGCAGGCTGCTGGCGAATTCGGTCGCGGAGAACTCCAGGCCCAAGGTCAGCAACAGCAACACGATGCCGATGGGTGCGCCGGTGCTGACGAAGTCAGCGGCGGCGGCCACCGGCAGGATGCCGCCCTTACCCAGCGCTAGGCCCGCCAACAGATAAACCGGGATCGGCGACAATGCGAACCTACGGGCAAGTGCGCCGAGCAGGGCAAGCATGACCAAGAGGGCGCCGAGCTCGAATAGCAGCGCCTCCGAAACATCCACCGGCTCAGCCTTTGTCGACGATCCGGCGGACTCCGATGATGCCCTCTTCGGTGCCGATCACAATCAGGACGTCGCGCGCCCGCAGCGTTTCCGCGGGGCCGGGCGAAGCGACCACGTCGTCGCCGCGGACGATCGCGACGATCGAAACGCCGGTGCGGGTGCGGGCGCGGGTGTCGCCCAGCGGCCGGCCGACGAACGGACTCTCGGGCTCGATCGAGATCTGACCCGCCTCGAGCCCGGGCACCTCGCGGGTCAGCTCGGTGAACCGCTCGGCAATTCTCGGTGCACCGAGAATCGCGGCCACGGTGTCGGCCTCTTCGCCGTTGAGGCGGAAGACCGGCCGGCATGCGTCAGGGTCCTCCGCGGTGTACAGGACGATGTCGAAATCGCCGGTGCGCCGGGCGATGATGCCGATCCGCTCACCCTTGTGGCTGGTGAACTCGTACCGCAGACCGACGCCCGGCAGCAGCACTTCCTTGACATCCATGCCGCCAATACTCGACGAAATGGCATCGAGAGAGAAGTGCCACCGGCCAAATCTCATAGCTGATGGCGTCCTTGAGCCTCGGCCTTCGAGGTAGTCCCGCGTCAGAACGGTGGGGGTTCGTCGTCGGGTGGGGCGGGTCCGGGATTTCCGGCGGACTCGGCGCGCTGGCTTAGGCGGGCGGTGCGGTTGTGGCGGCGTTCGGTGGCGATGCGTTGGGCGCGGGTGCGTATGAGTTTGATGGAGTGCGAGGGTGGTGGGAGCGGATTAATTTAGGGTGGGTCGGTGATTGTCTGCGGGGTGTGAGTCGGAGGTCCTGGGTGATGGTGTTTGCGGTGGAGCCGGCGGTGGTGGGGGCTTCGGCGATGACGCAGGCGGGGTTGGCG
>NZ_UPHQ01000231.1 GCF_900566055.1 Mycobacterium innocens | reverse complement strand
GCGGCACCGGCCAGGGCCTCATCGCCGCCGACTACACCATCACCATCCCCAACATCCCCCTCACCCTCGGACTAGGCGGCACACTCGACATCCCCATCACCGGCAACATCGCGGGCCTGACCGTCAACCCCATCACCCTGCACGGAATCGGCGACAGCACCACCAGCATCCCGGTGAACGCCCACTTCACCCTCCTCGGCTCCACCGGTGGCACCACCATCCACTTCAACATCCCGGGCACCGACCTAGGTTTCAGCTTCGACCTACCGTCTTTGCCGATTTCCATAGGAGTGGACATTGGTGATCAAATAGGTGCAATCACCATTCCGCGGATCACCATCAATCCGATTACGTTTAATGATGTTGTGGTGGGCAATAATACGACGTCGTTGTCGGCGGATGTGGCGGGTGGTATTGGGCCGGTGACGATTCCGGTGTTCCAGCTGGCGGCGGCTCCGGGTTTTGGGAACACTACGGGTGTGCCGTCGTCGGGTTTCTTTAATTCGGGTGTGGGTGGCGGGTCGGGTTTCGGCAATAGTGGGAGTGGTGTGTCGGGTGGGTGGAACGTTGGGTCGCTGACTTCGGGTTATCAGAATTTGGGTAATCTGGTGTCGGGTTTCATCAACAAGGGTGAGCTGCTGTCGGGGATCAATAACAGCAATATGTTGGGTCTGTCGACCTCGGGTGTGGGTAATGTCGGGGACAACGTGTCGGGGTTGTTCTTCCAGGGCACCGACCGGGTGAGTGTTTTTAATGCGGGGTTGGCGAATGTGGGGGTGGGCAATGTTGGGTTTGGGAGTGTGGGTGATGGGAATGTGGGTGGGGGCAATGTTGGTGGTAGTAATGTGGGGTTTGGGAATCTGGGTGGTTGGAACTTTGGGTCGGGGAACCTGGGGAGTTTCAATGTGGGTTCGGGGAATATCGGGTTGTATAACTTCGGGCCGGGGAATCTGGGGTCGTACAATGTCGGGTTGGGGAATGCCGGGGATTACAACTTTGGTTTCGGGAATACCGGGATCGGCAATTTCGGGTTCGGGAACACCGGTAGCCATAATGTTGGGATCGGGTTGAGTGGTGATGGTCAGGTCGGATTCGGGGGGTGGAATTCCGGTAGTGGGAATGTGGGGTTGTTCAATTCGGGCATCGGGAATGTGGGGTTGTTCAACTCCGGGACCGGGAACTGGGGGGTGGGCAACTCCGGTGAGTTGAATACGGGGTTGTTCAACCCGGGCCGGTTGAACACCGGGGTGTTTAACGCCGGGTTGCTCAACACCGGGGTGGGCAATGCGGGTTCCTACAACTCGGGCAGTTTCAATGTGGGGGCCTCCAACACCGGCTCGTGGAATGCCGGGGACACCAACACCGGCTGGTTTAACCCCGGGAACCTCAACACCGGGATCGCCAATACCGGCGATGTCAACACCGGCGGGTTCAATCAGGGCAACCTCAACAACGGCTTCTTCTGGCGCGGTGACGGCCAAGGCCACGCCGGCTTCGACTACACCCTGACCATCCCGGCAATCTCACTGAACCTCGACGTCAACGTCCCCCTCAACATCCCCATCACCGGCCACCTCGGCGACATCGTGATCGGCAGCTTCACCATTCCGACATTGCATCTGAACGGTAATAATTTGAGCGGCACTATTGGGCCGATTGTGGTGGATCCGATCACGATTACTGGTCCGTCGTTGGATTTGCGTGTGGGCGGCGCGGGGGAGTCGTTGCAGTTGGGGATTTCGGGTCCGGGTGTGGGTCCGGTGGTGATTCCGGTGTTGCAGGTGGCGGCGGGGCCGGGGG
>NZ_UPHQ01000288.1 GCF_900566055.1 Mycobacterium innocens | reverse complement strand
ATGTGGCGGTTTGAAGCCACCCCCCGCAGGGCGACTCCGAAGGGCCGACAATCCCTCATCTCCTGCACAGCACCGCTTCGGAAAGCTCTACCTACATCGAACTCCCTTCCACGTTCGGGACACACCCGCCAGTACACACTCGGCGCAGCCGATGCACACTCCGCGCGCAGTTGGGAATTACTCATCTAGCCCCGAAATTCTCGAAGGGCCTCCGTCGACCGTTTCCAGCTCGACCGCCCCGCGTGAGCGCACCAGGGCGTGTCGAACCGGCCGTCATACACCCAAAGCCTGGGCTTCTGTCAGGTCGTGAATCTGTGCGGTTCAAAGCGGGTCGTTTACAACGCGACGCCGCATCGACCCAGCGGTACAGCCCCAGCTGGTTGTAAATCAGCTTTCAGTAGGGCCGGCACCACGAAGCTCAGGGGCGGACTCCGCAGCAACAGCTCATCATCTTCTTCCCCCGCGAATTCCGCTCCGGCTCGGCCTCAATGGGTTTGAGGTCTGCGGGCGATGATCACCGGAATCTGCGCCGAGTTGACGACCGCCCTGCTGACCGAGCCGAGCAGCATTCCTGGGAACCCTCCGCGGCCATGGCTGCCCACCACCAATAGCTGAGCGGTCTTAGCTTAGCTTGTTCGAGCAGACGGGGCGCCGGCCGATCGCACACCACGACCTTGTGCACGACGACATCGGGATAACGTTCTTGCCGTCCAGAAAGACGCTCGGCCAGGACTTCTTTCTCCTGGTCCTCGATGTTGCGCCACTCAATGGGCGCCCAGTTGGTACTCGGGAAGTCAAGCGGACCCATATCACTCCAGGCATGCAGTGCCACCAATTCCACGCCGCGGCGCGATGCCTCGTCGAACGCGATATCGGTGGCCAACTCAGAGGTCGGTGAGCCGTCGATGCCCACCACCACCACCGCCGCCTGCGGCGAGCGCGCCGTGAGCACGTCTTCGTCGTGGATCACGGCGACCGGGCAATGGGCGTAGTGGGGCCAGTCCGGAGCTAACCGATCCCAACAGCGCGCCGGCCACACCGCCCTGGCCGCGGCAGCCGACCACGACCATGTCGGCACTCTTGGATAGGTCAACCAGGGCGGGCACAATCGCGGCGTGCAGCACCTCGCTCGTGACATGCGGGGCGCGGCTTGTCGAGGTGGCCTCAGCGACGACCTTGTCGGCCTGCTCGATGATTTCGCACGCGCGTTCTTCTTGCCAACCCGCATAGTTGGCGAGTATCGGGAGGCCTGACCACCCCTCCGAGGTAGCCATCGGAGCGATGACATGCACCAAATGAATTGGCACGTTGCGCATCTCAGCATCCGTTGCCGCCCATTGGCCCGCCGCTGTGGACGATGGCGAGCCATCGATACCAACCACAATTCCGGGGTGGACGTGCGAATCTGGCATGAGGACCTCCCTGATGGAGCCCATGACTACGGCACGTCGTGGGCGAGCGTGTCGTCCCGGTACCCGCTGACATTAGGCAACCATCGCGGTCGGGACAGGAGGCATTGGTCCCTAACTCATGGGGCAGTGGCGCCCGGGTGTAGACGAGAGATGGCCCGACAGGGTCATAATGTGATCAATGCTTGGCCGGACCGTGGGCAGCGTCCCGCGAGATGGTGGTCGTCACGTTGGCCCGGTTCTGGGCGGCGCCCGGAAGTGAGCACTCGCCCGTCGGCTAGTCATAAGACAGGCACTGGGGGCCATCGTTGGCATACCGGACCTCCCTGATGGCCGAGCATCGGCGGTGGTCGCTGAGCTGTGTGACCTTTGCCTCCTGACGGTGCGGCGTCTGCGATGTCACGCTCGAAATGATGGGCTCAGCATTGGTTTCAACAGAGTTGTTGCCGCAGCACCCGCATGCCTCGGCGGTCGTAGATGTTGCTGGTGAATTGGGTGTCGACCTGGAGGTCGGCCTTGATGAGACCGCGGTCGAGCGGCGCCGACAACTGTTCGGCCCTAATCTCCTTGCGACACGTCGACCGGTCTCCAACTTCATGCTGCTGGTTCGCCAGTTCGCAAGCCCCGTGGTGGTCCTGCTGGCAACGGCGATGGTCGTGTCATTTTCTTTCGGTGAGTGGCAACAGGCGATTGCGATCGCCATCGTGCTGTTGATCAACACGGCGATCGGCTACGCCACGGAGCGCCGGGCAGTGCGCTCGATGGAGGCGTTGCGAGCGCTGGGCGGGCGCAGCGCTCGGGTACGCAGAGACGGCCGGTCCATGGTGGTCAACGCCGATGCGTTGGTGCCCGGCGACGTCGTGCTCTTGGAGGCGGGTGACGTCGTGTCCGCCGACCTACGATGCGCGGACAGCGCGGGGCTAAGTGTCGATGAGTCGGCACTGACCGGCGAATCGGTGCCGGTTCACAAGACCGCGGAGCCAGACCCGGAGGCGGCGGCCCTTCATGACCGCGCCGCGATGCTGTTCAAGGGCACTCATGTGGTCGGCGGTAGTGGCGAAGGAATTGTGGTGGGCACCGGGCTGTCCACCGAGGTCGGCCGCATCACCCAGCTGGTCGAGGAGGCCCATCAGGGGAGGTCGCCGTTGGAAGATCACCTGGCGCGCCTGTCGCGCCAGCTCATCTGGCTGACCTTGGTATTAGCGTCTGTCGTGGCGGCAGCAGGGCTACTCAACGGCAAGCCGGCGCCGCTGATGATTGAGACCTCGATCGCACTTGCGGTGGCGGCGATCCCGGAAGGCCTGCCGATCGTGGCCACGCTTGCTCTTGCCCGCGGAATGCTGCGCATGGCGCGACAAAGCGCACTGGTGGAGAACCTCTCGGCGGTGGAGACGCTGGGCTCGACCACGGTAGTCCTTACCGACAAGACCGGCACATTGACCGAAAATCGTATGGTCGTTGACAGCGTCGTCACCGTCACCGGTGGGTTCGATTTCGACTACCAGGCCAACACCGTGCTCGCCAGGGGTTTGCCCGTCGACCCGTCTGCTGATGCGGAGCTCATGCGTGTGTTGTTGGTTGGGGTGTTGTGCGGAAACGCCGACTACGACGTCGAAACCAAGATCGGCAACGGTGATCCGATGGAGGTCGCGCTGTTACAGGCCGGTGCGCTCGGGGGGTTGAGTCGCGGCGATCAGCTGACCCTGTACCCGGAGGTCGCCGAGTATCCGTTCGACCCCGCTACCAAATGGATGGCGACCGTGCATCGTGATCACGACGAGTATTTCGCTGCGATGAAGGGGGCGCCCGAAGTAGTGCTGGCGCTGGCGGATCGCATCGGTGTCGCGGCGGAGCCGTTCGATGACGACCGCAAGGCGCACTGGCTAGCCGTGGCCCAGGAATTGGCGACTGACGGGCTACGTGTGCTCGGGCTCGCCGAGCATGCGTGCGTGGATCCGCAGCAACTCTTCAGCAGTGGGATGGTGTTTGTCGGGTTGGTGGCATTTCGTGACCCGCCGCGGGATGACATCGCCAGCGCGGTAGGCGCGCTGCGCCGAGCGGGCCTTGGCGTCGTCATGGCCACGGGTGACCATCCCAGCACGGCGATGGCCGTCGCAAGGGAGGTCGGCATCGCAGCGACTGACACTGTCGTCACGACCGGTGACGAGCTGTCTCGCCTCAAGGACGCGCCCGAGTCGGTACCCAATGGGATAGCGCGCACGCAGGTTTTTGCGCGGGTAAGCCCGCGCCAGAAACTTGACCTCATTGACCTCTTCCAACGCGAAGGCCAAGTTGTGGCCATGATCGGTGACGGCGTCAACGACGCGCCGGCTCTTATGAAGGCCGACATCGGCGTCGCGATGGGTAAGCGAGGCACCGAGGTGGCACGCGATGCGGCCGACATGGTGCTGCTCGATGACCGATTCCCGACGATCGTGATCGCCGCGCACGAGGGCAGAGTCATCTTCGACAATATCCGCCGCTTCGCGGTCTATCTGCTCTCCTGCAATCTGGCCGAAGTGCTGGTGGTGGGGCTCGCCGTGGTCGGCGGGCTGCCGTTGCCGCTGTTGCCCCTGCAGATCTTGTTCCTCAACCTGGTGACCGACGTGTTTCCGGCATTCGCATTGGCCACCGGCGAAGGAGAGGGCGACGTGCTCGACCAACCGCCGCGACGCCCGAAAGAGCCGATCATTTCGGCCAGTTTGTGGCGCATGATGGCGGGCTATGGAGTGGCGATCGCGGTAAGCACCCTGTTGGCGTTCGTCGCTGCCCGGTATTGGCTTGAATACGACACTGCGACAACGGCAACGGTGTCGTTTGTGACCATCGCACTGGCCCAGTTATGGCATGTTTTCAACATGCGCGGGCCCCGCAGCGCGGTGTTGTGCAACGCTGTCACACGCAACCGGCTGGTCTGGTGTGCACTGGCGCTCTGCCTGGGGCTGATCGCGGCCGCCTTCACCATTCCCGTGTTAGCCAAGGCGCTACAGATCCAGGCGATCGGTATCCAAGGATGGACGCTGGCCCTCGGATGCAGCATGCTGCCCCTCGCGGCAGGACAGACATCGCTCGCAGTCCGCGGGCGCAAGGGCGACCTTCAGTGCCCCAGAGCTGCATCACCTCTGACGTCGGCTTCGCCCCAACTGGCGGGCGCTTCGAAATCGACCTCCGAGAGATCCTCCAAATCGGCAATGGGCTCATGAACCGGATACGTCCCGGAGTTCTTCGTCCAGCGTGCGGCCAGGCATAGCAAGCGATCGGTATGCTGCGCCGGCTGCGAATGAAGCTGCACCGACGCCTCCAGAAGGCCGCCGGTGGTGAAGTAACCTCGCTGTCTTCTTTACTCCAGAGCCCGCCGTATCCCCACTGGCATCAAGCACAACGCTTGCTCATCCTCCGCCAAGCCGAGGATTGCGTTTACCCGGTCGTCCAAGAATGCGCCGATAAAGACGGTTCCCAGGTCCAGCGCGGTGGCCTGCAGGTACACATTTTGGGCGGCGCTCCCGACCTCCATATGTACGTAGCGCGGCGCTCTAGCACCATATTTGACCTGTGTGCGCTGGTAGACCGCAGCGAAAACAATTACAATCGGTGCCTGCCGGATGGGATCTTGCTTCAAAGCAGCCAGGTAGAGGTCGTCCCGTTGGTCCTGGTTGGACACCCCCAGCAGTTGCTGTCCGGATGGCAGATACTTATAGATGCCAGGTCTGAGACCATTTACTGCGCCAGCCAGCAGATAAATTTCCAGCGGATGCAGCCCGCCGGCTGAAGGCGCTGTTCTGTAACCGTTTTCGTGCGTGATGCCCTGGGCCGCCCAAAACAATTGCGAGACTTCGTCCAGCGACAGCGGCTCGTCTGCATATTCCCGCACCGACCGGCGACTTTGCATAGCTGATTCCAACGAGACCGGGCCGTCGAGACGCACGGGCGGCAGCTGAAGATGGTAGCCAATACGTTGCGGCCGCTGACCAACTTCGCTACCGCCGATCAAATAATATATCGCCGATATGATCGTTGCGATCAAGATAATCCCAACCAATAAACGCCATTTACCCATAATCGCCAATCCTGATAAGCCGTCTAACTGCGGCATGTACCGTTAGGGTAGCCGAACCGCGATCATAACTTGTTGCGATGATATTACATTCGTTTCCGTAAACCATTCTTCTCTACCAAGATGTATTTGGAGAAGAGCGACAGTGCTAGCGAAATCAGCGCCATGGCGTACAACGCAGAAGCCCAGATCTAGAGGATCGATCGCCGGACAGCCGGCTACTGGGGCCTGCGTCCGGCAACACCCAACTCTGCTTTTCATGGAATTTCTCCACACGACGAGGCGATCATTGGCCACTCGTTCGCCCTGCGACAGGGCCGTTGGTCACCGGCGACCGGGCCGATGCCCGCCTGTCGATGGATCCGCGAGTCCGCGATGACGGCCTGGCCGGCAACAGATTGGGTGTGAATCGGGGCCCGGGTTGGTGCTCCAGACCTTCTTCCAGTGCGCCGCCGGGAAGCGGCGTCGGGTCGGCCGACGAGAATGCTTGCGCCACCATAGGTGAGTGAGTACTCTCTCACTATGCCCGTCTCGGGACGCGACCGTTTGCTGTCGGCAGCACTGAGGCTTTTTGCCGCCAAGGGGTACGCGGCCACTTCAGTTGCCGATATCCAGCGGGCGTCCGGCCTGGCGCCCGGATCGGGCGCGCTCTACAAGCACTTCGGCTCCAAGCGTGAACTGCTCGAGGCCGCGGTAGCGCACCGTATCGACAGCATCGTGGCCGCGCGGGAGCAGTACGACGCGGGGCAACCGGACAGCGTCGAGCAGGCGGTGCGCACTGCTGGCCGGCTGATCTGGAACAACCTGAAACACAGCGAAGACCTACTCAAAGTCATGCTGCGCGAGCCCGATGCACTCGGTGATCTCGACGAGAAGACCTGGCAAGTCATCACCGACAATGCCTATCAGCGGTTCGCCGACGAATTGGCCGCGTCCAATCGTTCTGGTCGCACCCGGATACCCGACCCGGAAGCGGCCGCCGCCGTCGCAATCGCGTCCTTGTCCCACGCCGCCACGCTGCAGGCATTGACCGGCCGAACCCCCGGAAACGTCGATGACGATCGGTATTTCGAGGCATGGGTCAACCAGACGGTAAGCGTCCTCGCGCAGTACGCCGACACCCGTTGAGCACCACACTATTTCAGGAGTAGAGCCATGACATTCTCACTGCAACTGAGCGACGACGTGATACAGGTGCGCGACTGGGTGCACGAGTTCGCGACCGAAGTGATCCGCCCGGCCGCCTCCGAGTGGGACGAACGGGAAGAGACTCCGTGGCCGGTCATCCAGGAGGCGGCCAAGGTCGGCCTGTACTCCCCCGACTTCTTCGGGCAGCAGGCCGCGGAGCCGACGGGACTGGGCATGCTGACCGCCTTCGAGGAGATGTTCTGGGGCGACGCCGGCATCGCGCTGTCGATCATGGGCACCGGCCTGGCCGCAGCAGCCTTGGCCGGCAACGGAACTCCGGAGCAACTGGGCCGCTGGCTGCCCGAGATGTTCGGCACGGCCGACGATCCCAAGCTGGGCGCGTTCTGCTCGTCGGAACCCGACGCGGGTTCTGACGTCGGCGCCATCCGCACCCGCGCCCGCTACGACGAGGCGGCCGGTGAGTGGGTGCTCAACGGCACCAAGACCTGGGCCACCAACGGCGGTATCGCCAACGTGCACATCGTGGTGGCGTCGGTCTATCCGGAGCTCGGCACCCGCGGCCAGGCCACGTTCATCATCCCGCCGGGCACCAAAGGCCTTGCCCAGGGGCAGAAGTTCAAGAAGCACGGCATCCGCGCTTCGCACACCGCCGAGGTGATGCTCGACGACGTGCGACTGCCCGCAGACTTGATCCTCGGCGGCCGGGAAAAGTTCGAGGCGCGGATCGCTCGGGCGAAGTCCGGCGCCTCGGTGGGCGGTCAGGCGGCGATGAAGACCTTCGAACGCACCCGGCCCACGGTGGGAGCAATGGCGGTGGGCGTGGCCCGCGCCGCCTACGAATATGCCCTCGAATATGCCTGCCAGCGCGAGCAATTCGGTCGAAAGATCGGCGAATTCCAAGCGGTGGCATTCAAGTTGGCGGACATGAAGAGCCGGATCGACGCGGCCCGGCTGCTGGTGTGGCGGGCCGGCTGGATGGCGCGCAACAATCAGAGCTTCGACTCCGCGGAGGGCTCGATGGCCAAGCTGGTGGCCAGCGAGACGGCCGTATACGTCACCGATGAGGCCATCCAGATCCTGGGCGGCAACGGGTATACCCGCGACTACCCGGTCGAGCGGATGCACCGTGACGCCAAGATCTTCACGATCTTCGAAGGAACCAGTGAGATTCAGCGCCTGGTGATCTCGCGGGCGCTGACCGGATTGCCCATCCGATAGCCGCCGCACGGTAGGTATCCGCGATGAAGGTCGTGGTGGCAAGCTATGGCAGCCGCGGCGATGTCGAACCCTGCACCGCCGTGGCTCGCGAACTGCTGCGGCGCGGTCACGACGTCTGTATGGCGGTGCCGCCCAACATGGTGGGCTTTGTCGAATCAGCGGGCCTCGCTGCCGTGGCCTACGGGCCGGACTCGCGCGAGCAGATGAATCCCGCCATGGATCTGGTCCGCGACTTCGTGGCCCAGCCCCGCAATCCGATCGGCCTGCTGTCTCAAGTGATCGAGCATGTCAGCCAGGTTAGCGCAGACAAGAGCGCGGCCCTGACGGCCCTGACGGCTGGGGCCGATCTGCTGTTGGCCAGCTTTAACGAACAACGCCTGGCCGCCAATGTCGCTGAATACCACGATATTCCAGTGGCAGCGCTGCACCTCTTTCCGGCACGTCTGTGGGCTTCCGGCGGGATGTCGCCGCTGATCACCACGGCGGTCGACGAAGCCCAACGGCATTCATTGGGGCTACCGCTACCCGGGGCCGACGAACCACCACCGATGCTGGAAATCCAGGCCTACGACGAACTCTGCCTACCGGGATCGGCAGCCGATTGGGTAGCACCGCGTGGCCGGCAGCCCTTCGTCGGCGCGCTGACGCTGCAGTTGCCGACGGGCGCCGACGACGAGGTCTTGTCCTGGATGGCTGCGGGGACACCGCCCATCTATTTCGGCTTCGGTAGCACACCGATCGAACGCCCCGCCGAGACGGTTGCCATGATCAATGGCGCCTGTGCCGAATTACGTGAGCGGGCACTGATTTGCAGCGGCGTCAACGACTTCCGCGGCATCGCCCATGCCGGCCACGTGAAGATCGTAGACGTGGTGAACCATGCGGCCGTCTTTCCGGGCTGCCGCGCAGTCGTTCACCATGGCGGTGCCGGCACCACGGCCGCGGGGATGCGGGCCGGAATCCCCACGTTGATCCTGTGGCTCTGGCTCGACCAGCCGGTCTGGGCAGCCGGGGTCAATCAGCTGGGAGTCGGTGTGGGACGGGTGTTTTCGGCCATTAACCAAGACACGCTGGTCGCAGACCTGCGTTCCATCCTCACTCCGCAACGCCTCGCTAGGGCGCGTGAGGTCGCCGCGCAACTGATCGCACCGGCGAAAAGCGTTGCCCTGGCCGCTGATCTGCTTGAAGAAGCCGCCCGGCCGGGGCGTGCCGGGTAATCACCGGTGCTTTCGACTCGCAGACCCTGTGCGAAGCGCGATGCTTGGCGTGACGGCGGACCCGCTGCCCGTCCAGGCCGTGACGTGCCTGCTGTGACCTGAAGCGGTAGCGTCACGGCCGTGGAAACAGATCGCGTCGATGAGACGGCTGCGCCCGGCCCGTCAGGGTTTTCGGCACCGGTTTCCGATTCCGTACCTCGCTGGGGTCTGGGCGCCTTCTTGCTGGTAGGGCTGGTCTACTTGCTGGCCTCGGCCGCATTCGTCGTCGTCCTCGCCGGTAGGGGCCCGTTGTCTGCGGGAATGCTTGCACTGGCGGTGGGAACCCCGACCGTGATCGCGGCCGGGCTGGCCTTGCTCATCACGAAGCTGCGCGGCAACGGTCCGCGCACCGACCTGAAGCTGCAATGGTCGTGGCACGGTGTGGGGCTGGGATTGCTGTTCGGGTTCGGCGGGCTGTTCGTCACGGTGCCCGTTTCGGTGCTCTACGCCTCGGTCGCCGGGCCCGGCGCGAAATCCGCTGTCGCCAGCGTCTTCAGTGGCGTCCAGGCGTCCTGGCCATGGGCGGTGGCCGTGTTTGCGCTTGTGGTGTTCGTCGGGCCGCTGGGCGAGGAGATCATCTTTCGGGGGCTGCTGTGGGGAGCGGTGGATCGACGCTGGGGGCGGTGGGCTGCGCTGGTGGTAACCACCGTGGTGTTCGCGCTGGCTCATCTCGAGTTCACCCGGGCTCCGCTGTTGGTGGTGGTGGCGATCCCGATCGCGCTTGCGCGGTTGTATTCCGGTGGCCTGTTGGCCAGCATTGTCGCGCACCAGGTGACGAACCTGTTGCCGGGCATCATATTGATGCTTGGTGTGGCTGGGGTCATGCCGATGCCGTGAGGCAAACCCTGGGGTTCGCAAACCCCAGGGCTGCCATGGATTTCAGACGAAGAGCGCACCGAAGCCGTGCTGTGGGCGATCGGCGGCGTGCTGCCTACTTCCAGGCGAATACCGGTTGCTCAAACTCGTCGACCGGATCCGGGCGACCTTCCAGGCCAAGCCACCGCAGTTGCAGCAGCACCGCACCCGTGGGTGCGTGGATTAGGTGATTACCCAACGGGATCTGCACGACCGGCCGCGGGCTCTCCGGGATTGCGAGGAATCGCGGCGAGTCGTCGCGCTGCAGTTGGTGAAGCCCCACCCGGTACACCGCCATCACCTCCTCAGGTGCGGGGCGGGGCTGCAGCCGCCCGCCACCCCAGATCACCACCGGGGTGATGACATATCCGGACCGCGTCGGGTAGTCGTCGAGCAGGCCGAGCACCGCCGAGTCGGACAATCGGATGCCGACCTCTTCGTCGAGTTCCCGCAGTGCGGCATCGACCGCGCTTTCCCCCCGATCCACCCGGCCTCCGGGCAGCGCCCACTGCGCGGCATGGGAAGTGAGGCGAAATGCTCTGCGGCACAAGAGAAAAGCGGCACCACCAGACGCGTCTACCATACGGCTGTCGAAGCCTGACTCGGGCGGTGGCCGGCCGGCGAACCGCTCGGCCACCGGCACCGAATTCACCCCGTCCTCACCGACCTCGGAGTCGACCAGCACCACCGCGACGGCAGCATGGCGCTTGGTCGGGTCGGTCACCGCGCGGCGGTCGTGGCCGGCCAGGTGTGTCCGGATCTGATCCCGTAACGCGTCGTCGTAGCTGATCGTCACCGCTCGACGATAGGACGAAGCCGCCGGATGTCACCAGCTTCTGCCTGCGGCGCCTGACTGTGGCGGGCGACGAAATTCTTCGCGGGCCGTAGTCTCGGACTGTGTCGGTCCGGGAGCTGATTGTGCTCGGCACCTCAAGTCAGGTGCCTACCCGACACCGCAATCACAACGGCTACCTGCTGCGCTGGGACGAGGAGCGGCTGCTGTTCGACCCCGGCGAGGGGACCCAACGGCAAATGCTGCTCGCCGGTGTGCCCCTCACCGCCGTGACGCGGCTATGTATTACGCACTTTCACGGCGACCACTGCCTGGGCGTGCCCGGCGTGGTGCAGCGGTTGTCGCTGGACGACGCACAACACCGGGTGCACGCCTACTTCCCGGCCTCGGGGCGACAATTCTTCGCGCGGCTGCACCACGCCTGCATTTTCCACGACCGCGCCAACGTGCACGCGGAGCCCGTTGCCGAAGACGGCCCGGTGGCGACGGGAGCGTTCGGAGTCTTGGAAGCACGAAAGCTCGATCATTCCGTCGATGCGATCGGCTACCGCCTGATCGAGCCCGACGGTCGACGGTTCGTGCCCGAACTGTTGGCGCGCTTTGGCATCGCAGGGCCCGCGGTGGGCGAGTTGCATCGGGCCGGGTCGGTCCAAATCGGCGGGCGCACTGTCGATTTGTCAGAAGTCAGTGAGGCACGCCGTGGCCAGCGATTCGCCTTCGTCATGGATACCCGGTTGTGCGACGCGGTCTACGCTCTGGCTGAGGGCGTGGACCTGTTGGTGATCGAGGCGACGTTCCTGAGCGAAGACTCGGACTTGGCCGCACATTACGGGCATCTGACCGCGCGGCAGGCGGCGCGGGTGGCAGCGGAGTGCGGGGTGCGGCGGCTGGTGCTGACGCACTTCTCCCAGCGATACACCGACGCCCGGCGCTACCGCGACGAGGCGGCCGAGGTGTTCGCCGGCGACCTGGTCATCGCGGAGGACCTGGCTCGGATATCGGTCCCCAAGCGGCGGTAGGTGCGGCGAGAACGGGAACGCGCGCTGCTGCTCAACACGGTGGTAGGGCATCCGGTTGTCGCCTAGCGAAGAACCCGGAGGCTACCTCTCCCAGTTGATCGCTGCGGTCACGATACGGCCGGCTGCACGCGCCGTCGCCGGTCCAACGTCACCATGTGCAAGGCCGAAGGTCCCGAGCGCCGCCGGACCGGGAAGGTAACTGCGAAGATGGGTGCATGGTAATTCCCTGGGACTCGGCGGTCACCGCCGATACCGACACCATCGTCGGTTCGCTGGCCAGTAGCGACAGCGTGGCGGTCGCGGGCTCCATCGCGACCGCCGGTAGCGCCGCCGTCGCCGGGTCGGCCGCAACCGCGGGCAGTGTCGCAGTAGCGGGTTCGGTCGCCACCGCGGGTAGTGTCGCGGTCGCCGGGTCGGCGGCTATCGCGGGCAGTGTCGCAGTGATTGCGAGCGCGCTGAGTGTGTTGTGCATCGCCGTCCGGGAATGCGTGGCATGCCTGGCATGCATCGCCTGCGCCCGATGCGTGGCCTGTGTCGGATGTGTGCGTTGTACCGACTGTGTCGGCTGCGTCGGCTGCGTGAACTGTTCCGGCCTGCGCAATGCCAAGGGCGCCAGGAACATTCACGTGCCGGCCGGCGCTCGCTAGCGCTAGCGGGAGTTTCCGGCCTTCGTGGTTGAGCGGCGTGTCTTGTGTTGTGGTGCTTGAGGTTTGTGGGTTTGGAGTGTATTACCCATATATTGCGTCGATCGTGGGTAAGCGACGCGGCAAGCAGACCTATTACTACCTGGTGGAATCGGCTCGAGTGCAGGGCAAGCCGCGCATCGTGTCTCAGCAGTATTTGGGCAGCGCGGAGGAGGTGATGGCGAAGCTGTCCGAGACGCCGGCCGGGCAGCCGATCCGTAGCCAGCACAAGCAGTTCGGGGATCTGGCTGCGGTGTGGTCGATGCTGGCCCGGCTGGATGTGGCCGG
>NZ_UPHQ01000011.1 GCF_900566055.1 Mycobacterium innocens | reverse complement strand
GGCCTCGCCGGCGCCGCATCGACCGCCGTTCGGGGCGGCTGGGCAACCACCGGAGGCGGCGCCGGCGAGGCCGGTGGCGGAGCTGCCTCCGGAGGCGGGGCCGCCTCCGGCGGCGCCGCCGGCGCAGAGCTGGGAGCAGGCAACTGCACCTGCGGCGGTGTCTCCGGCCCCGCCTGGACCGGGGCCGTGGTGACCGCGCCCTCGGGCGGGCTGGGCTGCGGAGCTGCCATCGGCCGGATATCCGACGAGATCACCATCAGCCCGGCCGCGAGGGCCGCCGCCGCGGCCAGGGCGCTACCGGCCAGCTTCACCGGCCGGCGGCGTCCAGCGATCTCGTCGTCTTCGTCGTCGAGGGCGCTGTAGGCCAGGGCACCCTGCCCGGGATGGGCATGAGCACTGACGTCCAAGTAGGTCGGGCTCAGGGCGCGCGGATTCACTTCGCCGGTGCCCGGGTCCAGCGCATAGGCCAGCGCGGCCGTCGACGACACGAAAAGCGGCGCATTCGCCGACGCCAGCGCCGCGCCGCGGGCCAGCGCCATGTCGGGCTCCTCGGGGACGCTCACCACCAGCGATGTCGCGCCCTCCAGCACGGGTTTGACCGGGACAATGTCGACCCCGCAACCGATCAGGAACACCCCGTCCGCCCGCGAACCCGCCGCGTCCAGACCGGAGACCATCGGCGCCAGTTCGGTCGCTACGGCGCTGTGGGCGCCAAGGGACTGCCGATGCAGGTCGACGATCGAACCGTCGGTGACGTCGATGACTGCCATCGTCGCACTGCCGGCCTCGACGAACAGCATCGCGATGTGCTGATAGTCGAGCGCGGCGCCGACGGTCTGTGCCAGGGCGGCCGCAGCGAGCAACGGCGAGACCAACATGACGCTTCCGATGTCGCGGGCGGCAAGCTCGTCACGCAGCGCACCGGCACCGCCGGGGTCGATCCACGTCACCCCGGTCGATGTCAACCAGTAGCCGCCCTCGGCCGCGCCCTGGCGGGTGCCGACAATGGCCGCAATCGCCTCGGCGGCCGCCGCCGAATTCGCCGAGTCCGGCGACACGGCGACCTCGAAGCTCTCTTCCTCGACGGTGGCACCATCGGCGTTTTCGCCTTCGATCAGCACCAAGCGGACCGCCGAGGGCTCCATTGATACCCCAAGTACGATGTCCATCTGGCCCTCCAAGGCCATGTGGTAACTAGCCATGGGGGTCTAAGGCGGACGAGCGTACCGTGCCGGCCGCCGTCGACAATCCTCACGCCGCATTGCTGGTGCGACTAGTTACATCCAAATAGCTGGCGCTTATATAAAGTTGTGCCCAATTCGGACACTACTCGCGTCCAGCAGGTCGCGGACCCGTTCTGGTTAAGCTCAAAGCTGACTGCCAGGCGCGGAGTCGGCTCAGGGGGTGCCGGAACTCGCGAACGGGTTTTGCGGCCCTTGAGGCTGCTGGGTCTGCGGCGCCGGGTTTTGCGGAGCCTGATTCGCCGGCACCTGAATCGGTATCGGCACGGGCAGCAGCGGGACGTGCAACCATTCCGTGGTCATCTTCACCGTCGAGGTAGTGGTCGGTGCTTCTTCGGTCGTGGTGTCCTCGGGCTCGGCCGTCGTGGTCGGCGTCGCCATGGTGGTGCTGGTCGGCCGGGGACTCGTGGTGGTGGTGAGCCGAGGCGCGGTTGTCGTGGTCACCACCGGTGACGGCGCCAGCGTCGACGTCGGCGGCGGCGCCGTCAACGTCGGTGATGGCGGTGGTGGCGGCGCGACACTGGTAGGGGCCGGTGCCGCACTGGGCACCGGCACCGAGCTGGGCGGCGGCTTGACCGGGCTGGGCACCGCCGCACTCGGCCGCAGCGACACGGAGGGCGCGGGCGGCGGCACCACACTGGGCACCACGGGAGCCTGGCGCCGCTCGACGCCGGTCAAGGTGAATGCCACACCGCCGATCGCGGTCATCGCCACCACCGCGGAGAGCCCGATCAGCAGCTGAGAGAACCGCAACCGGCGCCACGGTGATTCTTTGGGCGGCTCGATCACGTTCAAGCGCATCGACCAGCACGGGCCGTCCTCGTTGTACGAGTCACCCTCGAACCGCACCGGCACGTCGCCCGGGAAGTCCGTTTGCGACCAGGCCAGCTCGCGATCGGTCACCGCCTCCTGGTCGATCACCATCACGTCGCCGGCGGGCAACTCGATCAGGGCGGTACCGGACGCGGCCGCAGCCCTGGCCATCAACCCGACGGACGTGCGAGTGCGGAAGTCCAGCTCTCGTCCACCGGCAGCCAGCAACAGCGCACCGGCTGCGGCCGCGCAGGCCGGCTGCGAAACAGTCAGCACCGGGAGCCGGGTGTGAAAGGAAAGGCGTTGAGTGACAAGCGGAATACTGGCGCCACCGCCGACGGTGACCACCGCCGCCAGGTCGGTCCAACTCGCCTTGTTGCGCGCCAGCATGTCGTCGAACGCGTAGATGAAACCGGTCAGCCGATCTTGGATCAGGTCATCGAGCGTGTCCCGGGTGAGCCGGAACGTAGTGCTGGTTCCGGCCAGCTCTGCAGCCAATTCCGTGACAGCGTCGGTGGATAACCGCTCCTTGGCCTCTCGGCACTGTTCCTTCAGCAGTCCGAGCTGGGCGACCGCGGCGGTGCCGGCCTGATCGATGTCGTCGTGGCCGAGCCGGTCGATGACATGCAGCAGTATCGCCTGGTCGATCTGTTCACCGGAGAAATCCTCGTAACGCAGTGTGGCGCCTACCGGTTCGAAATCGGACGCGGTCTCCACCAAAGTGGCGTAGGAGGCGGAGCCACCGAAATCGAGCAAACCGACCACGCCACCGGCCGGGATAGCCAGTTCGGTGTTCGCCGCCGTCATCGCCGCGATTACGTCGGGGACCAGCTGCGGCGCCATACCGCTACGCACGAAGCCGACGTGCGTGCGCAGGGCGTTGCGCAGCGCTTGGACAGTTCCGGGTTTCCAGTAAGCGGGGACGGCGATCGCGATCTCCGACGAACTCGCGTCCGCCCCGGCGGCGACCACCATCGCGTCCAGCGCCTCGACCGTCAGCAGATCCGGATCGTGAGCCGACCCGTCCGGCGACACCAGGGCAACCGAGTCGCCGACGCGTTGCACAAACCCACTCATCAATGTGCCGGACTCGGCCACGTCCGGGTTACCGCCGAGCACACCGATTTTCGGGGCGCAATGCGGGTACAGCGTCAGCACAGCGCGACGGACGACCGGACTGCTTTGGTTAGCTGCCGCAACCAGGTTCGTGGTCCCGATCGACAACCCCAGCGGGTCGTACATAGAGCGGATACTTTCGTCGATAGGGTCGAAGGCCAGGGTCAACCATAGCCGCGGGCATACCGTATTGGGTTCGCTCCCAACCTCATTGGTATGCGGTCGATGCCGTGTCGTCACCGAAAAGGTACAGCCATCGCCTTGACATACGGCGTGGGGTCAGACCGCGGTTATCGGCAGCGAACGCCTGAGCTGGAATACGAAGCTCGACCCGCCACTTACCTTGGCCACCAACACCTCCGGCAATTCGGATGCCGGGGTCTCGGTTTTCACCAGTTCGGCGGTCCACTCGGTGTTCGTCCCGCCGACCCGGACGGCGACGTGCGGGTCGACCGCGGTGGCGATTGCCTGCAGCGGTTGTCCGGATTCGGGTGTGCACAGCGAAATCCATGCGGCGTCGTCGTGCCCCGGCGAGCGGTGCAGAATCAACCTGTCCTCCGCCGTCTCGGCCTCGATATAGCCGGCGGGGTTGAACAGCGGGTGCAACTCGAATACCCGTAACACGCCGTCGAATCCGCCGGGCAGGGCCAGTGCGCGGTGGATGCGTTCCGCGGCCAGCCCGGCTATCCCGATCAACTGGCGGGTGCTGATCGACCGGGCCAGTTCGGTGTCCGCGCCGGCGCGTTTGCCGACCGCGATGGCGAACGACAGGTAGAGCAGGTGTATTTGCAGGCATACTTCGTCGGCTGTCCGCACCAGCGCCGAGTGGGAGAAGGCACCGAAGTCAAGATCGGACAGCAGCGGGCCCGCATAGTCGGCCAGTCCGTCGCCGGAAGAGTCGATGGCCGCCAATTCCCAACGGGCAGCTTTACTTTGCGCAACGACGTCCAGCGCCGGGATGCCCCGGGCCTCGGGGTGGGACTCGTCGATCACGACGGTCCACGCGCAGTGCGGATCCCGGTCGGGCGGCACCCGCGGCGGCCGGTGGATGGGCCGGACCTGCGCCCGCGGGTTGGTGGCCACGGCCGTGGCGTCGAAGGTCGGGTCTTCGATGGTGTGGCACATGCCGAAGACGTACTCGTCGCCCATCGGTTCGACATCGAGCAGCGCACCGCAGTGGTCGAGGCGGAATTCGCCGTGCCAGCGATCGTGGACGATGAAGCGGAAATCCATGAATTGCGGCGGAGCGCCGATGTCGAGTTGCAGGCCCTTGAAGATGGTGGGCACATCGTCGCCCTCGAAGTTCAGCGCCTGTTGCATGCGCTTGGTGTAGATCGGGCTGGCTGCGGCCCACTCCTCGATCGCGATCTGCAGCATCTCCTCGCGACCGAACGCCTGGATGCACCACGCCATGCCGGAGCGGTCGATCAGCTGCCCGATCAACAACAGTTCGGGCACCAGGACTGCCAGCTCAGCGCGGGACAACCCGGCGTAGCGGGATCGGCTCATGCCCCGACGATAATGTCGGCGGCGAACGTGCTGCAATGACGTGATGAACCCTGCAGACCTGGCGGCCCTGGCGGCGGATGTCGCGGATGTCGCCGATGTCAAGGATGTCGAAGCAATCAAACGGATCAAGTACCGCTATCTGCGGGCCCTGGACACCAAGCACTGGGACGACTTCGCCGACACCCTGACCGAGGATGTGCGCGGCGACTATGGGTCGTCGCTGGGCAAGGAGCTGCACTTTTCCAACCGCGGCGACGTGGTGCAATACATGCGCTCGGCGTTGGGGCCCAACATCATCACCGAACACCGGGTGACGCACCCGGAGATCACGGTGACCGGCGACACCGCCACGGGCCGCTGGTATCTGCAGGATCGCGTCATCGTTGCCGAAGCCAATTTCATGCTGATCGGCGCGGCGTTCTACCGCGACGAGTATCGGCGCACTGCCGACGGTTGGCGGATCAGCGCCACCGGATACGACCGCACCTACGAGGCGACGATGTCGGTGGCCAACCTGGGGTTCACCGTGCGACCGGGCCGCGCATTGGCTGACTGACGGCCCCGGTTACTTCGCGATCGCGATCACCGCGCCGGGCCGCAACCATCGGATGATCTGCACCAGCGTGGCATCGTCGATTGCCACGCATCCCGCTGTGGGTCCGCCGTCGGTGGTGTGGAAAAAGAATGCGGCACCGCCGCCGGGCACCTTGTTCTTGTTGACGCCCATCACCACCGAATGCTTGTACTGCGGGATCTGCAGGTTCTCACTCTCGGCGGTGTTGAACGGGCATTGAGCCTTCTGACACACCTGCATCGTGTTGAAGGTGGGGCTGTGGTCGTCCCCACTCCACCAGTGGTTGGGTCCGACTTGCGTATACGGAAGTCCGCCACCGGGATTGGGCGCGGTGCCGAAAGCCGAGTCCAGGCTGTAGACGCCCATCGGGGTAGCCGGATAACCGCTCTTGGCCTGCGGCGCCATTCCCGCCGAACCGACATGGGTGGGAATCCCGGTCTTGAGGGGCTGCCAACCGGCGGCGGTGCGCTGGTACACATCCATTTTCGCGGTAGAGCCGCCGGTCGAAACCACCGAAACCACCTGGGTGGCATTGCCGACCGAGTTCGCGAACCACGGATTGCCCGCCGCGACGGTCACCGGGGCGAATCCCAGGGCCGCTCCGGCCAGGCACACCGCAGCACACAGTACAGCTCCCAGTCGGTGCATCGGTTCATCGTCAAGGGGACGAAACCTCAGGGTCAAGTAAAGGTTTAGTACCGGTTGGATCACTGCGCCGAGACACTGCGAAAAGCACCGCGCCGCAGGGCGTCAGCGGGCTTCGGCAAGCCGGGCCGGCTCCGCACCCGTTACCGGTAGCGGCCGAAACACCCACAGGCACACCAGGAAATACACGTATCCCAGCAACCATCCCGCGATCACATCCGACGGGTGGTGCACATTCAAAGCCACCCGGGCGGTGCCGACCGTCAACACACCCAGCGCGGCCACCGCGACCGAGACGACGCGCACCCACCGCTGACTCGTCAACGGCAGCAGGAAGATCAGCAGCGCAAGCACACTTGCCGTCAACTCGAGCGCATGTCCGGAGGGGAACGAGGTCGATGGCGCGGCGACGAACTCGGTCACCGGTCGTGGCCGCCCGGCCAGATCCTTGGCGGCCATCGTGACCAATCCGTTGAGCGGCAAACAGGCCAACAGCAACAGCGCCATCCGCACCTTGTGCTGCAACGCCGCAACCACCGCCATCACCATGCCGATCAGCCGCATGGGGATCGGGCCCAGCACGAACGACACTCCGACCCAGAAGTCCACCCAGGCCGGATGCTTGATCCCGATGTCGTGCGCGGCGTTCAACAACGACCAATCCAGGCCGTGCACCCAACCCCAGTCCTGGCGGTGCCCCACCCACAAAAGGGCGTAGCCGACGGTCGCAGCCGCCGCGAGCATCACGGCCACGCTGATCGGGCGACGGATCACGTTCAACGGATACCAGGCGACGGTGCAGCCCGGCCCGAGCGGGCCCATACTGGCCTCATGGCGGTGATTTTTCGCAGAATGTTCGGCATCGGCAAGCTACCCGCCGACTTGCGGGATCAGCTAGAAGCCGAAGGACTCATCTACCTCGAAGAGTATGTCGCGGTCACCAGGCGGTTCACCGGCGCAATTCCCGGTTTGCGGGTATCGCACAGCATTGCCAGCTACCCGGGCGCGCTGGCGTTCACCGAGCAGCGGGTGCTGGGAACGCTCTCGTCGCTGCCCAAGCTGGCCGGCCGGGCCGTCGACGTGCGCTGGGACGCGCCGCAGACCGGCGCCGCAACCGCCGAGATCTCGTCGACGGGACTGCAACTGGATCTCGACGTCGCCGATGTCGACCCGCGGTTCCACGGCCAGCTGTCGCTGCACTTCAAAACGGACATCGGCGAGGACGTACTGGCTCGGCTGCCGCTGCGGTCACTTGCCTTCGACGTGCCGCCCGAATACGTGTTCCGCGCGGTCGGAGTTACCTACAGTCCCTGATCCGGGTAGTCCCCGATCCGGGCCGCGCGGGCCGCACCTTTTCTACGATGACCGGGTGACCGAATTCGCGTTCACCGCCGCCGAGCGGCAGGCGGTGTATCGCGTGATCTCCGAACGTCGGGACATGCGCCGCTTCGTGCCCGGCAGCGTGGTGCCCGAAGAGGTGCTGGCTCGGTTGCTGCACGCCGCACACGCCGCGCCCAGTGTCGGTCTGATGCAGCCCTGGCGGATCATCCGGATCACCGATGAGGCGCTGCGTAACGACATCCACGCCCTCGTCGACGAGGAGCGCGCGCGGACGGCACACGCCCTGGGCGAACGGGCCGAGGAGTTTCTTGCGCTCAAGGTCGAGGGCATTCTCGAGTGCGCCGAGCTGCTGGTGGTGGCGCTGTGCGACAACCGGGACGTGCACATCTTCGGCCGGCGCACACTACCCCAGATGGATCTGGCGTCGGTGTCCTGCGCGATCCAGAATCTGTGGCTGGCGGCTCGCGCCGAAGGCCTCGGCATGGGTTGGGTGTCGCTGTTCGATCCCCGACGGTTGGCGGCACTGCTGGAGATCCCCCCCGATGCGGAACCGGTGGCAGTGCTGTGTTTGGGCCCGGTGCCCGAGTTTCCGGAACGGCCGGCGCTGGAGTTGGACGGCTGGGCCGTCGCGCGGCCACTCCCGGAGTTCGTCTGGGAGAACCGCTGGGGACAGGCTTGAACCTCGCCGGTTCGGTCGACACCGGGTATCGTCGCCGCCGCAAGCATGCTCGAGAGGCGGCAGACGGTGACGGGTGAACACAATGACGGCATAGCCGGCAACGACAGCGTGCTGATCGTGCATTGGCACGACCTGGGGCGCTACCTCGGTGTTTACGGTCACCCGGATGTCCTCAGCCCGCGACTGGACCAGCTTGCCGCCGAGGGGATCTTGTTCACCCGGGCGCACGCCACCGCACCGCTGTGCTCGCCGTCGCGCGGATCGCTGTTCACCGGTCGCTACCCGCAAACCAATGGGCTGGTGGGGCTGGCCCATCACGGCTGGGAATACCGCAGTGGAGTCCGGACACTGCCGCAACTGTTGGGCGAGCAGGGTTGGTACTCAGCTCTTTTCGGGATGCAACACGAGACGTCCTACCCGGCCCGGCTGGGATTCGACGAATTCGACGTGTCGAACTCCTACTGCGAATATGTGGTCGAAAAGGTGCGGGAGTGGCTGCAGGATTGCGTGCCGGATCTTTCCGGCCAGCCGTTCCTGCTAACGGCGGGGTTTTTCGAAACCCACCGGCCCTACCCCCACGAACGCTACGAACCGGCAGACAGCGCAGGTGTCAACGTCCCCGACTATCTCCCCGACACCCCCGAAGTGCGCCAGGACCTGGCCGATTTCTACGGAGCCATCACCACCGCGGACGCCGCCGTCGGGCGAATCTTGGACACGATGGCCGAAACCGGGCTGGACGGCAGCACCTGGGTGGTGTTCCTGACCGATCACGGCCCGGCGTTTCCGCGTGCCAAATCCACCCTCTACGACGCCGGGACCGGCATCGCCATGATCGTGCGTCCGCCCACCCGCCGGGAGGTTGCCCCGCGCGTCTACGACGAATTGTTCAGCGGCGTCGACCTGTTACCGACAATGCTGGACCTGCTGGGGGTCGACATCCCGGCCGATGCCGACGGCCTGTCGCACGCGGCCTCCTTGCTCGGGGCCGACACCGTCGCCGGGCCGGTTCGCGACCATGTGTACACCACCAAGACCTACCACGACTCGTTTGATCCGATACGCGCAATCCGCACAAAGGAATACAGCTACATCGAGAACTATGTGCCCCGCCCGTTACTGGATCTGCCGTGGGATATCGAGGAAAGCCCGTCCGGGATGGCCGTCGCACCGTTCGTCAGGTCACCGCGACCGCAACGGGAACTGTACGATCTGCGCGCCGACCCCACCGAGACCACGAATCTGCTGACCGGTGACGCCGCCGCGAAGGTGTTTGCGGTTGCAGCGGATCTTGCTGTCCGGCTTCACGATTGGCGTCAGCGCACCGGCGACGTGATCCCGTCGGAATTCGCCGGTACCCGGATTGCGGAGCGCTACACCGAAACGTATCTGCGGATCCATCGAACCGCGCCCAGCAGCAGGTCGCCGATAGCGGCCGACCGCGGTATCGAGGAAGAAGCCGCGCCGGCCAGCCAATAGCACGGCCATCGAATGCGCTTCGCACCAGCCACATTGGCCACACCAGCCTCCTCGGGTCATTGGGCCCGCCTCACTCGATTCAAGGTGACCACAATGCTGCTGGTCATCGATGTCCTGGAGCGCGACCTTGGCTGAGTACCCACAGCTGGGCGTCTGTTTTCGGCACGTCGATGCCCCCACTGTCGCTCAAACCTGGTGTGACGGCAGGTGCTCGGGCGATGACTCACTGCTCACCGGGTCGGCTGTCATGCCGCCGTATCGACTGTGCCGTGACGGCTTTGAGTGTGCTTGTAGGGCGGGAACATCCGCGATTGGCCGCCCTGGCGGCACCCTCGACGCCGCCAGCGCACGCTCGACGCCGCCAGCGCACAGTCGACGCCGCCAGCGCACGCTCGGCATATCTCATCTCCGTCACCGGGGCGTAGCCGCCCAACGCTGACAGCGACAACCCGCGGCCTGGAAACCCATGTGACGGATGTGACGGCAATCGCTCATGGATCGGCGTCGACGCGGGCTGTGCGAAACGCGACACGGCCAACCGGGTCTCGACGAGCGCGACGGGCGATCGCCGACCGCCGATACGGCTTCGCCAAAGCTCACGAGCCGCGGCGTGCTCCCCCGACCTCGGCGACGACGAACAGCCGGCGGAACGGGAAGATCGTGGTACCGTCCGCGCGGCGCGGGTAGGCGTCGTCGAGCAGCGGAATCAGCTCCTGGCGGAACTGCTCCCAACCCGCATCGTCCAGCCGTTCCCGCACCGGAACCAGCGCGGTGCCGGTGATCCATTCCAGCACCGGGTGCTCACCGGTGAGCTGGTGCAGGTAGGTGGTCTCCCAGGCGTCGACCTTGCATCCGGCGTCCATCAGCAGATTCGCGTAGTGCGCCGGCGGATGAACCACCGCTCCCACCCGAAACGGTATGTCGCGCAGCAGCTTTGCGTACGGCTCTCGCCGGGCCAGGGTCCGCACCACGGCGTGCGACGGGGTATCGAAGTTTCCCGGCACCTGAACCGCCATCCAGGATCCGGCCGCCAGCTCGCCGGCCCAGCGGACCAGCAGTTCCGAGTGTTCGGGCACCCAGTGCAGTGCCGCGTTGCTGACCACCACGTCGGTGTCTGGCCGAGGCTTCCAGTTCCGCACGTCGCAGGTCGTCGCGTCGATACCGCGTTCCCGGGCGGCGGCGACCATTTCCGGTGAACTGTCCAAAGCCTCGATCGTCGCCTCGGGCCAGCGTCGCGCCAGGTGCCGGGTCAGGTGGCCGGGGCCGCAACCCAGGTCGACCACCCGGCGCGCCCGCTTGGCGCCCACCCGGGACACCAAGTCGTAGAACGGACGGCTGCGATGATCCGCAAAGGCCAGGTAGACGTCGGGATCCCACATGTCGGTCCTCCTGATCAACACCGTCGCCAATCGGGTGTTATGGAACAACCTATTACCGATGGGGTCCGGACGCGCACCGTGTTGCCCCAGAAATTGACGACACTGTCGAATTCGCCGGCACCTCGCGATATCGGCGAGATACCATCGATGGGATGTCGGAGTTTTCGGGGATGTCCGAAGCGGATCCCATCGATCCGCCGGTCCCGATTCCCGACGTGCCCGGGGCCGACGCCGGCGCCGAAGGGCTACCGCCACGATCTGCGCTCTCGCTGCGTCAACGCATCGTCGTCGAGTCGTCGGCGGTCGGCGATATTGCGCTGCGCACCGCGGCGTCGTCGGTGCTGTCCACCACGGTGGCACCGGCCGTCGTCGCCACCGCTTTGCTGCGGCTCAATTCCGGCAGCGAACGCAGCAACTTGAACTTCTACGCCGAACTGGCCGCCGAACATGACCCGGCGAAGTCGTTTCCGGCACCGAAGGATCTGCCCAAGATTTCGTCGCGGCGCGCCAGCCCGCTCGCCGAGTGGATCGCGCGCGGCACCGTCGACGACATCTCGTTCGCCAGCGGCTTCCGGGCGGTCAACCCCACCATGCGCACCCAGTGGAGCGGGTTGACCGCAAACAACGTGGTACGCGCGCAGCATTGGCGCCATGACGACGGGCCGCGCCCCACGCTGTGTGTCATCCACGGTTTCATGGGCTCGTCGTACTTGCTCAACGGGCTGTTCTTCTCACTGCCGTGGTATTACCGTTCCGGTTACGATGTTCTGTTGTACACCTTGCCGTTTCACGGCAAGCGAGCCGAGAGGCATTCGCCGTTCAGCGGTTTCGGTTTCTTCGCCGGCGGCTTGAGCGGCTTCGCCGAGGCGATGGCCCAGGCGGTGTACGACTTTCGCTCCATCGTGGACTATCTGCGCCACACCGGCGTCGAGCGCATCGCACTGACCGGAATATCGCTGGGCGGCTACACGTCCGCGCTGGTGGCGTCGGTGGAGAACCGGCTCGAGGCCGTCATCCCCAACTGCCCGGTGGTCAGCCCGGGCAAACTGTTCGACGAATGGTTTCCGGCCAGCAGGCTGGTCCGGCTGGGCCTGTGCCTGTCGCGCATCCGCCGTGACGAGTTGAGCGCCGGGCTGGCCTACCACGGCCCGCTGAACTATCGGCCGCTGCTGCCCAAGCACCGCCGGATGATCATCACCGGCCTCGGCGATCGGATGGCTCCGCCCGAGCATGCCGTAACGCTGTGGGAGCACTGGGATCACTGCGCGCTGCATTGGTTCCCCGGCAGTCACGTCATGCATGTGAGCCAGTTGGATTACCTGCGGCGGATGACGCTGTTTCTGCGCAGTTTCATGTTCGACTAGCGGCCTCGGTGAGCGACGTGTGCCCCGCCCAAGCCGACGGGGTCGGCCACACCAGTCGCTCCAGCAGGCCGTCGGGCTCGTCGGTGTGTCCGTCGAGTCGCCGGGTGGACGACGGCTCCAATGCCGCCAGCGCCAGCCACTGGCTGCCGCGTTGCAGAGTCAGTCCGGCCAGCGGCGCCGCGCCGTCGGGACGCGTATCGGTACGGAACGCGCACCCGACGGCAACCGTGGGCGGGCCGCCCGGTCGACCGCCGGTGCCGATCTCCAATGCCGCCCAGGTCTCACGCGCCGGATGCGACCACACGGCAGCCAATGTTTCGGGCAATGCGGCATCCACGCTGACCCGGTATGCGGCAAGGCAATCGGAGTCGCCGTGGCGCATGCACCGCCACGTTTCGCGATCGGCTCGAGCCAGCAACCGCGGCGCGTCGTCACGCGCAACCATGCCGACGTCCCAACCGATTTCGCGAAGGTGGTCGGCGAGCCGGCGCGCGGCGACCTCGGCGGTCTGCTGCAACGGGATTCGCGGTGACCGGGCTTGCAGCGCCGCCAGGTTGGCGGCGGCCGACACCGTCATCCCGAGCCACAGCTCCCGCTCACCCGCCGCGTTGAGATGCCCGGTGATTCGGACGGCGTCGGCGCGGATGCCGTAGCGGTCCAGGTACCCGGCTATCAACGGCAGCGGGAGCACCTCCAGGCCCGGGGCCGGCGGACCGAGGCGCAGCAGCGCCGTGGTGCGTACCTCGGTTGCGGGATCGGCGCCCGACCGCCGTCGCCGCATCATGGCCAGCCGGCGACGCACGATCGTGGTGAAGTGCAGTCCGCACCACCAGCCGAACAGGACGATCACCACCACGGCGGCGATCCCGATCAGCCAATAGTCGCGGGTCGACTGCCACGGATAAGCCATCGCCGCGGGCACCATCGCCAGCAGCGCCACGGCGATCCGCCCGTTTCCCGGGCGCGGAATCGAGTTGAGGCTCACGGGATCGGCTCCTTTCGCCGGCGCACCGTCGCCGCAGTTGCTGCGGTGATGCCGACCAGCAATGCCAACGCTGCGGCTCCGGCGAATGCGACGTTGCGGGGTGTGGTGTCCTTGGGCTTCGGTGCCGGTGGAACTGCAACCGGTTTCGCCGCTGGCGCCCCTGATTGCGGGGCGGGCAGCTGCCAGGTCAGCGCCGCCACCGGATCGACAGCGCCGGCGCCGACGATGTTGGACGGGGCGCGGGCGCCGTTGTGGGCGGTGGCGGTGATGCGGCGCACCACCTCGCCCGCGCTCAGGCCGGGATACTTGCTGCGGACCAGCGCGGCGACGCCGGAGACGTAGCCGGCCGCGTAGCTGGTGCCGCTGATGGGCACCACTTGCTGGTGGTCATTGGGCAGTCCGTTGGCCAGGCCACCGCCGTCGCCATTGCTCACGGACAGAATGTTTTCCCCGGGTGCGGCGATACCCACCCACGGACCGGCCATGGTGAACTTCGACGGCTGCCCGTCCGGCGCCAAGGATGCCACCGACAACACGTACGGCTGCCACCACGACGGGATGGAGATCGACGTGACGCCGGCCCAGTTGCGTGGATCGTCGGGACGGCTCAGGTCGGTCAGCGGGTTCGAGTCGCAGGAGCTACCACCGCCGCCCGAGCCGGCCGCACCGCTGGTACCGGCGGCGGCCACGATCACCGCGTCCTTGTCCACGGCCGCATACCGGAGCGCCGCCCCCAGTGCGGACTGGTCGACCGTCCGGTCGGCGGGCAGGCAGGTCACCGGGGAGATGTTGATCACCCGGGCGCCGAGATCGGCCGCATGCACGATCGCGCGGGACAGCGTGTCCACGTCGATCGCTGCCCGGGCCAGCGTGGGGTCGCCACCTGAGGTCCGCGGCGAGAACTTGGCCGAGGTCACCCTGATGGACAGCAACCGCGCCGCCGGCGCGACCCCCGCGAAGCCGTCGGCGCCGGGCTGCCCGGCGACGACCCCGGCGACCAGGGTGCCGTGCCCGTCGCAGTCGGTCAGGCCGTCGGTCGAATCCACGAAGTCGCCACCGCCGTCCACGTTCGGCAATCGCGGACCCGGTTGCACCCCGGTGTCGATGATGGCCACCAACTGACCGTCACCGCGCGAGAACTGCCATGCCGCAGGCAGATTCAGCACCGCTTGGCTGGGTGCCGGGACACCGGTATCGGTACCCGCCATGAGTCCCGAGACACTGCAGGCGCCGCGTTGCTCCATCGGCTGCACCGGCCCCGGGGTACCACTGGGCGGATCCACGGTGGCGTCGACCACCGGCGGGGCGATAGCCGACGCCGGCGGAGCGGTGGCCACCACCACAGCCAGAATTGCTGCGCAGCAACCTAATCCGGCGCCGCGTGTCATCGATTGAGGACCCAGGTGAACAGGCCGACCAGGTATGCCATCGCGGGGATAAGCGAAACGTCCAGGCCGGCGGCGACAAAGCCCAGCAGGCGGCGCAGCGGCAGAGAGTAGCTGTCCGGCGAGGCAATGGCAGGGTTCAGCGCAACGACGATCCAGGCCAGCACGAGTACCGCGAGCACCAGCACCGCGCCCACGGCGGCGGCATAGCGCCCGGTCGCCGTGTAGACCACCAACAGGATCCCCGCCACCAGATGCGGCTGGGCCAGCAACCAGGCCTTGCAGGCGGCCGAATCCCATACCCGGGCGCGCAGTGCGGTCGCGGCAGCCGTCGCCGCCACCACGTACCAGCCCACGCCACCGACCGCTTCGGGGCGCACCGCGATTGCCACCGATCCCAGGACGCTCAGCAGCACGGCCGCGGCGATGAAACCGCTTTGATGGGCGTCACTGACGCGCACCCGCCGCGGCAGGTCTTCGAGCACCCGCAACGACGGAGCCGACGGGGTGGGGTCCCCCGGCGCCGGGATGACCGGCAACGGAAAGCGCGCCCACAGCGCCGACAGCTGAGCCGCCTGGATGGTGATCAGCAGCGCGGCCACGATCAGCCCGGCGCCGACACTGCGCATCGGCAGTTGCCATAGCAGTTCGGCGCCGGCGGCCAGCCATACCCCGGCCGCGGTCACCGCCACCGCGGTGAAGAAGGTGACGATGCGCTCACGTTCGGCGCTGGGCACCATCAGGCAGATCAGTGACCACGCGGTGACACCCGCAGCCGCCAGCAGCAGCTGCGCCGGCCCAAATTTCCCGGGTACCGCCAGCGCCAGCGCCCCGGCGATCGGCACCAGTGCGGCAATCGACACCGCGGTCCCCGTTCGTGGCGAACGGGCCGTGGCCAGCAATCCGGCCAACGCCATGCCGACCGCGATCCCGCTGACCGTGACCAGCCCGGCCAACGCTCCCGTCGCCATCCGGTAGCTGACCGCCAGCCCGGTCGCCACCAGAGCCACACCGATCACCGCGGCCAGCGCCCCGCGCTGGATATGCTTTGGCCCCCAAGGGTTCAGCCGCGAACTCGAGAAGATCATGGCGGCGTCGGCGATGTCCTCGACGATTCCCGGGGCGGCCGGACCGGTGGGCACCGGCTGCAATGCGAGCAGGTCACCGTCGACCACCCCGACGGTGTCCAGGCTGGCATCCAGGCTGAACGGCGCACCGCCGATGGGCGCCAGACTCAGGTTCGCAGCCGCACCCGAACCGGCCTCGCCGCCGTCGCCGTTCTCCGCCGCGGGAATGACCAAACGCTGGACCGCGGGCAGGATTTCGCGCAGCGGCAGCTCCGCGGGCAGGGCCATCTCCGTCAACCGGCTGTCGGCGAGGATGGCGACGCGGACAATCGGCATCACGGTGCCCGACATCACCGGACCGTCCAAATCCGTTGGGGCCGTTGCGGAGACATCGTACTCACTTTCTGAATTTCGGTTATGAGGGTTGTCCGGAGAAGTCGCGGGACAACCGCTGACCGGGGAACCATTGCCCCTCCGGCAGATTGGCGATGAGTTGTTCGATCGCGACGGCAGTCGCGAACGGGGTCCCGGGGCTGAAGGTCGACACCCACTCACCGTCGAAGGCCCGGGACGGACTGACCAATACCCGGCCGGCGGTGGTGTCGACGACGCTCAGACCGACGTCGGTGGTGGTGTGCTGGCCGTCCCGGTTGCAGCCGGCGACGATCTCGACGTAGTAGCGCGGCCCGGAGAAGACCGCCTCCACCACCGGCCGGGCCGAAGCCGGGATGCCCAGGTAGTCAAGGACTTCCTCGAGCGGCGCGCCGGAGCGCAGCCGCTCGTCGGCGCGAGCTCCGACCCGCATGGGCATGCTGAACTCCTCGAACCGGGCCGGCGGCCGCTGCGACAACCCGACACCGAGGACCGGAACCAGCGCCCGCGGGTCATCGATATCCATTGCCGTGAAGGTGACCAGCTGAGCGCTGCGCAGCGCGACAACGGTATTGAACTTCCGGGAAGTCTTGCCGCCGGCGCCGACCCGCCGGGCGACAATGCCACGCAGCAACTCGCCGGATCCCTCGGCCGATGCCGGCCCTATGTAACGTAAGTCCAGCCACCGGTCGGGGAAGCACACCACTTTGATCCAGTCGGCCACCGCAGAGTTGACGGTACCGTCCGGCGACATCAAGCCCAGTCCCGTCAGCTCGTCTTTCTGACGCCCGAAGAACGCATTTCGTTGCGCGCTATCGGTGTATGGCGGGGTGATGGCCAGCACCCACGGGAAACTGCCGGCCCCGACGCTCTCGGCGATGAACCACGCGTTGTCGACCGTCAACTCGACGGCGTTAGGCTGCGAGGGTTCTGCGGATTCTGCAACCATCTAACTTGCTAGCCGCCCCATTTTGCGGCTTCAGCCTGGTCGCGGGCCATCATCGCCATGGTGTTGGCTTCGTGCGTGCCGGCCATCGACTGATAGGCCCGCACCAGGTCTGCCATGGCCTGGTTCCACTGCGCCTGCCATGCCTGATACGTCAGCCCGGTGTCGCCTTGCCAGGCGTTCGACAGCGCGGACTGCTCGGCGGCGATATCCGAGCCCAGCCCCTGCATGGTGCCGGCATATCCCGACATGTCCCCGGCGTGTCCCAGCATCGCCGGGTAGTTGTACATGATCTGTGACATCACAACTCCTTTCGGTTGTCTGTGGGCTCAGAACGCCGTGTAGCTGGACGCAGCCGCGGAATCGGCGGCCACATAAGTTCCGGCGGCGTCACCGAGGTTTGCCTGAGCGATGTCCAGCAGGGCGTTGACCCTGGCCGCCGCCTCCACGAACCGGGCGTGGGCGCCCTGAAACGCGGCGGCGGACTCGCCCTGGTGAAACGCCTGCGCCGACATCGCCGACTGCTCGGCCTGACTGATCGTGTGACGCATCAACGCCGCCTTGGCGCCGAATGCCGACTGGGAGGCCACCAACTGCGGAATGTGGGCATCCAGAAGACTCATAACAACCCCTTTCTCTGGCAATTCGGATTTCGGTTACTTGCTGTCGTGGTGCGAAGCGTCGTCGCCCCCTTCCTGCAGGCCGTCCCAGCTGCTCGGTACCATCGGCATCCGCGGACCGCCGCCGAACTCGTCACCGGCCAGCGCCGTCAGGCCAACCGCATGCAGCACTGGCTCTTTGGCGGCGGTCCCGGCGAACCCGAGCGGGCCCGCCCCCCAGTCGGACGCCTGGGTGGGATCCTCGGTTGCCGCCGGGCCGGTGCCGGCGTCCATGTCGAGGAATTCGTCGCCATAGTCGCGTAATTCGAGTCGCGAGCGGCGTCGCGCGCGGGTTGCCGCGCGGCTTGCCGCTGCCGCGCCGGCGGCCGGGATGGTCGCCGCCGGCGCCTTGAGGCTGCCGCGGCCACCAACCGTCGGACCCGAGGTGGGTCCCCAATCATCAAGGCCGCCAACCAGGTAGGCAAAACTTGCGGGAGCCGGGGCAGCCGGGGCCGGCGCGGCGCCGGCCGAAGCACCGGCTCCCGGTGGTGTCGCCGGAGCCCCAGCCAGGCCGCTGGCCGTTGAGGCAAGACTGACAGCCGGCCACGGAGACGTCGACGCGACGGCGACAGCCAGCGGTATTGCCGCAGCGGGGGCGGCAACCACCGCGGTCTCGGCAGGCGCCAGCGCCGCGAACGCTATCGCGCTCAGACCCAGGCTGAGCCCGGCCGGCACCAGGAACGGCGAACTCAGCACCATGCCCCAGGTGGGCCAGCCGACGAGGTTGAAGAAGACCTGGTATCCCAGCGCGAACAACAGTGGGCCGTAGGTGATCAACGCCGCCACCGGGTTGGTGAGGAAGGCGATGATGATCTTTATCGAGTTTCCGATGGGGTCTTGCAGGAACGTCGCGATCTCTTTGAGCATCCAGCCGTAGAAGCCCGTGTAGGCGTTCCACATGTCCTGGAGCAGCTGCCAGAGGAACTGCCAGGGGTTGAACGTGGCCGCGGCGGCTTGTGCCTGAACCGCGTTGGCGACCATCCCGGCGGCCGGTTCGTCGCCGGGATTCACAATTGTCGGCGCCGGCGCGGTGCGCGGAGCCGACGCCAGTGCCGCGCCCGCGGCCGCCTGGTAAAGGCCCATGGTCGCGGCGGCGTGAAGCCACATCCGCAGGTAGTCGGCCTCGTTGAGCGCGATCGGAATGGTATTGATGCCAAAGAAATTCGTCGCCACCAGGATGCCATGGATGACGTGGTTGGCCGCCAGCTCCGCCAGAGTCGGCATGGCCGCCGAGGCGGCCGTGTAGGCCGCCGCAGCAGCCTCGTGCTGAGTTGCGATCGCGGCGCTGTCGGCGCTGGCCTGCATCAGCCACGCCACATAGGGCAGATGCGCGGCGAGATACTGCTGCGCGCTCGGCCCCTGCCACGCTCCCGCTTGCACCGCATCCAGGATCCCGCTGAGTTCTGCTGCCGCCGAGGCATATTCGGCGCTGAGCAGATTCCAGGCCGCGGCCGCCGCCAGCAGCGAACCCGGACCAGGACCACCGCTCAGCAACGCCGAATGCACCTCGGGCGGCGAAGCAATCCAGATGGGCCCCAAGGGCGCGACCATGGTCAGGCGCCCGCGATCCCGTAGGTAGCCGCGGCCGCCGCATCACCGGCGAGATAGCGTGCGCCGGATTCGCCCACCCCGACGCCCGCACGCCCCAGTTCTTCGACGCCTTGGGCGGCGACGACGGAGTGCTCCTGCCCCTGGACGCTGAACTCGGCGGCAGTCTGCAGCGACACCGGATCCACGGCAGGCGGCACCACCGCGGTGATCGACGGAGCCGCGGCAGCATGCGCGGCCGCCAGCCGCGCCGTCAGCGCTTCTACGGCCGCGCTGGCCGCGGCCAGTCCCTCCGGAACAACTCGCAACGTCATGACTGACTCCCCTTCTGTTGCGTTTCACCAAATGTCGCGGCCTCCCCGATGAGCGGGTTGACCAACTGCATGTAGGTCGGAGATTCGCTGTCGCTCAACAACACCGCGCGTCCAGGAGGCAACCGGTCGAAACGTTGACCGCGGATCTTCCCGCTGTCGGCCGGATTGCCCGAAAGCATCACCGTGGTCGCCTGCAGGTCGTTGAACCGCCGCAGCAGCTGACTGGTCATCAGCGCGTGGCCCGAGCCGGAGGCCCGCGCCGTCACAATCACCCGCAAGCCCAGATCGCCCGCCTGCCCGAGCAGACCGATGAGCGGGGTCCAGGGCCGCTGTCCGATGTAGGGACCCGTCATGGCCGCCGAATCCGGGATCTGGTCGACGTCGTCGATGACGAGGTAGTGGGTGTGGCCGTGGTAAGTCCAGCGGGCCAGCTCGGCAGGCGACAGGCCGGCCGGTGGCCGTCGCGACTCGATGAGGTTTGCCAGCCCGAGCATCGCCGGGATGATCCGGTCGATGTTGGCGCTGTATTCGTTGTCGGGGAACAGCGGTTCGTCGACCAGATGCAGCCGGCGATCCAGCACGGTGAAGGCCACCTGGTCGGCGGTCGAGTGCTCCCGGATGGTGCGGATCAGGTGACGCAGCAAGGTGGTCTTGCCGGACTTGCTGTCGCCGAACACCATCAGCAGCGGATTGGCGGCGAAGTCGAGCACCACCGGCGCCAGGTCCTCCTCGCGCTGGCCGATGACAATCTGATCCGGTCCGCGATACAGCGCGCCGACCGCTTCGGCAGCGAGGTTGGTGGGCAGCAGCCGCACCGGCGGGGCGGCAACTCCCGGGTAGCGGGCGTTGATCGCGGCAACTGGGTTTCGTTGCCCGTCCAACGCAGAGTCCAACGCGGGGCTGGCGAACAGGAAGTGCTCGGCGGCCATGGTCAACCCGCGGCCCGGCTGGTCGGCGGGGACGGCGTCGGCCGGGCGGCGCAGCGCGCCGACCACCCGCACATTGCTGTCGCGCGCGTCGTGCAGCTTCAGCTCCAGGCGCAGCCCCAGGCCGTCGCGCATCGCCAGCGGCACCTCCAGCCAGCTCGGGGTGGTGATGATCACGTGGATGCCGTACGCCAGGCCCACGTTGACCAACTCGGTCACCTTGGCCAGCAACGGGTTTCGCGTGTTGAACTGGTCGATGTTGTCGCGACCGAACGCGTAGAGGTTGTCGATGACCAGGAACACCTCACCGTAACCGTCGTCGGGAGCCGAACCGTTGCCATCGCGGTTGCGGAACACCTCACGCTGCTGCCGGGACAGCAGCAGCTGTTCCAGCTCACCGAAGGTACGCCGGATGCGTTCGGGTTCCAGCGCCGACGCGACGCTGCCGACATGGGCCAGACCCTCCAGTGAACGCAGTTGTCCGCCGCCGTAGTCAAGACAGTAGAACGTCACCTCGCGCGGTGAGTGCAGGCTGGCGGCCGAGAGCATAAACGTCTGCAGTGCAGTCGATTTGCCGGACTTGGGACCGCCGTGGATCACCATGTTGCCGGCCGACGACCGGGCGTCGAACACCAGCGGATCGCGGCGCATCTCGAACGGCTTGTCGATCTCTCCGAGCGGCCAGCGCCAGTGCCGGGGCGGCACGGCGGCTCGGGCCAGCAGTCCGGTGAGCGGGATCGGTTCGTCCAGCGGCGGCAGCCACAGCTTGGGGGCTCGCGGTCCGTAGCGGGCCAACTGTTCGCCGACGGTCGCGATCAGTTTGCGCGGCGGGCCGGCCGGTTCCTCCGCGCCGGCGGTGGCGATCACTGTGCCCGGGTCCGCCTCCACGGCTGCGGCGGTGAAGATCTTGGGTTCTGGGAGTGGTTGCACGACACGGGCTTTGGCGGTGCGTGGCGGCTCGTAGATGCCGTCGACGTAGGTGCTGCGGAACTTGATCGGGGTGGCCCCGGGGGCGGGCACCAGGAAGCCGATGCCTTTGTGTTCTCTACCGGACTCGATGTGGTAGGCGTCCTCCACACCGATGATCTGGCGGGAAACGCTGGGGCTGGCTACTTTCAGCCCGATCCGGTAGGAGGTGTTCTTGTCGATGTCCTTGATCTTGCCGACATCCAGCGTCTGGGACGCGAACAGGATGTGGATGCGGAACGAACGCCCCTTGCGTGCCACGTAGTCGAACAGCTCGGCGTATTCCGGATGATCGGCCAGCATCAGGGTGAACTCGTCGGCCACCACGAACAGCGTCGGGATAGGCGGTAAGTCATGCCCGGCCGCGACCGCATTTTCATACTCGACCACCGAATTGAACGCGCTGCCCTGGACCCGGCGGCCGGCCTCGCGGAGCAGCGTTTCGCGCCGGGCCACCTCACCGCGCAGCGTGTCGGCGAACCGGTCGGCCAGCGACTTCTTCTCGGCCATGTTCGAGATCACCGCGACAACCTGGGGGAAATTCCGGAAGCTGTCGGCGCCGGCCTCGCCCTTGAAGTCGGCGTAGATGACGATCAGCCGGTCTGCGGAATGAGTCGTCAACAGCGCCAACAGAATCGACATCAGGGTCTGCGACTTGCCGGAACCCGTCATCCCGATCATCAGTCCGTGCGGACCCATCCCGCCTTCGGCTTCGTCCTTGAGATCGAACATCAGCGGCTCGCCGGTGGCGGTGACGCCGATCGGCACGCGCAACTCGTCGTCACGCCGGCGCGGCGCCCACAGCGCCGGCACGTCCAGCCGGGACGCATCCGGGATGCCCAGCAGCGTAGTGAAACTCGCGCCCCGGGTGGCCGCGGAGCGCAACCCGGCGTGCGTCGGGTTGGAGTCCCACCGGGACAGCCGGCGGGCCAGGTGAGCGGCTTCGTCGGCGCCGAACTCGTCGGCATTGTCGATATAGGGCTGCCAGCCGCCGGTCTGCCACCGCTGGATGGCACCGTCGGTCACCTGCAGGATCGGTTTTTCCGGATCGGAATATTGTTCGCGATGCGGTGGTGTAGCCGAATAGTGCACGACGGTCACCCCGGCACGGCCCACGCCCAGCGCCGCCGCGGTCACGTCGTAGTCGGGATCGTCGACCACGACCACCAAGTGCCGCAACGCATCTGCCGCTGCGCCGGTGAATGCGGGACGGTCGAGCAGGGTGGAGCCCAGCATGTCGACCAGCGCGTCGGCGTCGGCGGCCAAATAGCGGGCCGGGCCCACGCCGTCGGCCTGCCCGGGAATGTCGACGTGCGGCAACCACTTCAGCCAGGACCAGTCACTGCTCTCCAGATCGGGGCTGGCCAACGCCACGCCGAGCACCGTCGGGTCGTGCCAGGTGACCGCCTGGGCCAGCCACGCCCGCAGCGCCGCACGCACCTGCGCGTGGTCGCCGAGCACGGTGATCCGCGAAACCTTGGTGACGTCGATTCCGGTGGGAACGTCACGAACGGTGCGCTGCGTGTCGAGCAGGCTGCGTAATGCGCTGTGCGACACCGGTTCCAGGTCGACTTCGTCAGCGGTGTCGTTGACCCGCAGCGTGGTGGCCAGGGGGGCGGAGTGCCGTCCGGCCCGCAGCACCAGGAAATCCGGGTCGTGCGGGTCGCGCTCCCACTGGCGGCGGGATCCGGGCACCGAAGCCAGGGCCTCCGGTTCCGGATGGGACCACTGCGCGGACGCGCGCTGCTCGGCTGCCTGCGCACGGATGTTGTCCCGAACCACCGACAGGTAACGCAGATAGTCGGCCCGCTCGGCGTCGACTTCCTCGGTGCGCATCTTGTTGTCGTTGCCGCGAAACAGTGAGGTGGCCGCCAGCAGCAGCACGAAGGGAAAGAACAGGGTCTGCGGAGAAATCAGCCGCATCCCGGTCGCGACCATCGCGACGATCATGCCGACGATGAGGATCCCCATCAGGTAGGGCATCGCGCGTCGCAACAAGGACGGCGGAATGACCCGGGGCAACTGGGGTGGCGCCTCGATGGTGATGGTGCCCTTACGAGTCGTCGGCGGAGTCAGCCGCCGGCGAGCCTCGAAGATCAGTCTGCTCATCGGGACCCTCCATCGGCCGACGCCGCGCGCCCGGGCTTGGTGTCCGGCGGCAGGGCGTCGTGAGCCAACAACGCGTCGGCCCGTGACAGCGTCGGGCCGGACGCGAAGAGCGACAGGACCGACCACGGGATGGTCAGCGGCGGGGTCTGCAGGCCAAGTGCCTCAACGGTTTTGCGTCCGCCTTCGCCCTCGGTGTCGATGCCGTAGCGCACCCCGGTATCGGAGACCCAGAACAGCGAACCGGTGGCCGGAGCCGTCGCGCCACCGCCCACGCTCTGGGTGAAGTAGCCGGTGCCCGGCGGCAACGCGACGTGGGTGGCGGTCGTACCGCCGCCCCCGACCAGGTCGACGGTGTGCACCGCGTCGGCCACCGGCAGCGCCGCGCCGCTGAGCAAGCTCAACGAACTGGTGGCCGCCCCGGCCGGCTTGCTCCAGTACGCACACGTGACAGGGCTGCGCGCCACGTCGACCAGACTCAGCGACTGCACCGGATAACGTGTGATGTCCAGCATGCGTGACACGGGCAGCTTGGCCACCTCGTCCGCGCCGAGGCGTGGCGGCTGTTGCAAACCATAGGAGTTGGTGTTGCGCAGGAGCGCGGCCAGCACCGGTGAGATCGGCTGCAGACCGTCCGGCAGCACCGCGTAGTACTGCGAGGTTTCGGCTTTAGCGGTGCTATTGAGGGTCAGAGCCTCGACCACCGCACCGATCGGCGCGGACACCGCGAAACCCGGCGGGCCACCGGCGTTCGGAATGACCGGCGCCGTCAGTGGCGGCGCTTCGGGAATGGCGTTGAACAACCCCAACGCGATGGGCCGCGGCGCGAGGGCGTCGGCGCCCAGCCCGAGCGCGCTGGTGACCGCATGGTCGTTCAGGTCCAGCAGGCTGCGCTTGCCGTCCCATAGCAGCCAGCTGCCCGTGCCGTTATCGACCAGGACCGCCTGGGCGGAGCCGAGCGCGGCCGCGCGGGCGCCGTCGCTGTCCGGCCGCCCCGCGATGACCGTCACCGCCGTGCTGTGGGCGCTGCGCCCACCCTGCCCGCTGACGGAGTCACACACCGTCCAGTTGGCGTCGCGGGTGGTGTTCTGCACCATCCGCTCCGGGGCGCCCGGAATGCCGATCAGATTCCCACGCGGAAAGCGGTCCAGCTCAGAGCTTTTCACCGTCGTGGGGTTGACCGGCTTGCCGGCGATCAGCCGGGCCGAGGTCAGGTTGAGCACCGGGTGCACCGCGTCGCCCACCCGCACATACAGTGCGGCGGTGGACCGGTCGGCCAGCACCGGACTGGTGCCCGCCTGCCCGTTGGGCCGGATCAGTGAGAACACGAAGCAGCCGACCAGCCCGGTGATCAGGACCAGCGCCCCCATCAGCACCGCGCGCGACTGGGTGCGCAGCGGGTCGACGAGCATTCGGGTGTCGTGCAAGGCAATACCCGAGGCGATGCGGCGCATCACGAACCGCCAACCTGTCACCTGATGGCGCGTGACGAAACCCCGGCGGTAGACCACCTTGTCGGGGTTGTGATTGACCGGGGTGCGCGAAGCAAACGAACGGCGTTCTGGATCAGGCTCACGGGTAGTCATGCCGGCACCGAGAGCCCCAGTCCGCGTAGCAGTGGTTCCACAGACCTGTTCACGTCGTCGGCGGTGATGGTCATCAGCTCCTCATCACTGAACTCCCCGGTTCCCGCATGCTCGGAGTGGTCGAGCCGGAATTCACGTTCTTCTTCCGCACGTTCGACGATGTTGCGGACGAACCGCCCGTTGCCCGCTATGTCGAGGCTGCGGCGCATGATGCCGTTGGAGTCCGGTGTCGACGATGCCGCCAACGTGGCGAACAACGCCTCCAGGTGGTCGAGCGCCGATCGCTCGAAGACGCTGTCTCGTTGTTCGGCCATCTTGTGCGCGATCTCCACCAGCTCATGCGATGTGTACGACGGGAATTCGATGCTGCGGGTGAACCGCGACCTCAGGCCCTCGTTGGTGTCGAGGAATTTGTCCAGGTCGGCCCGGTATCCGGCGATGATCACCACCAGCCGGTCACGGTCGTTTTCCATGCGGGCCAGCAAGGTGTCGATGGCCACCAGCCCGAAGTCGTTCTTGGCTCCGGTGGCCACCAGCGCGTATGCCTCGTCGAGGAACAGCACCCCGTCCAGCGCGCTGTCGATGATCGCGTTGGTCTTGGCCTCGGTTTCGCCGATGTGCTGGCCGATGAGGTCGGCGCGGTGCACCTCGCGGATATTCTCCCGCTTCAAAAGCCCTAGGCCGCAATAGATTTTGGCGACGACCCGGGCAATCGTCGTCTTACCCGTCCCGGGCGGCCCGGCGAAGATCAGGTGGTTCGTGCGCTGCGCCACGGTGAGCCCGCGCTGCTTGCGCACCAGCTCCATAGCCACCGAACTCTTCAGCCGCGACACCTGGTTCTTGACTTCGTCGAGCCCGATGAATTCGGCGAGCTGGCGTTCAGCCTCGTGCAGCAGCGCGGCTTTGCGCTCATGTGCCGCAGGATCGATGAAATCATCTGCGCTGGGCTCGGTTTCGGGATCCCACGGGTCGGTGCGGGCTTCGATCCGGGCCGCGGTGGTGGTCACGATCCCGAAGCTGGTGTTGGACAGGGCCTGCTCGACTTGCTCGTTCTCCGGATGGGCCGCATACAGGTCCTGAAGTACTTCGGCGGCCGATTCCTCGTCGACGTGTGCGCGCAGCACCAGGGCTTTGGCCAGTGCCCCGTCGAGCGCCGCGACCAGGACCGGACCTTCGGGCTCCTCGAGATACGACAACGCCGGAGCGAACATGCCCAACCGGGCCAAGGCGGTGCCCAGGGTGATCTTGGCGGCGTGGGCGAAAGTCTGGTCGAGATCGGGATCATTGACGATCGGGGTCAGCAGCTTGACGACGTCCGACCACCGTGCGGCACGGTAGTTGACCACGACCATGAGCCAGCGGGCTTCGCGCCAGCCGGGTCGACGCCCGGTGATGCCGGCAACCACGTCGTACGCCTTCGCGTAGTCACCGGCCGTCGCCAGTGCCGCCGCGTACGCGAGATGGAAATCGTCCGGGCCGGTGGCCCGGAACCGCAAGTACAACCCCGTGTCGTAATGAAACCCCAAGGCGTTGGGCGCCAGTTCCACGTGGCGCTGCAACACGCCGGCGGTGGCAGCAGTACGGGACACGGCTTCGAGCACGCCAATGGACTGGTCACCGGCGGCAGCCAGCCCCGTCCATGCGTCGCACTGGTCACCGGCGACGCGGGTGAGTGCGGTGAATCCCGATCGGGCGGCGGTCAGGTCGGCCGGCCGGCGCCGGTCGTAGACGGCGATGCCCAGCGCCCGGCAGCAGGTGGCGAACCGGCTGACGACGTCAGCGTCTACCTTGCCGCTTGTCCGGGGTACGACGGAGTGAGTTGCGACCATGCCGATATCACTGCGTTCCACGCTCCCGCCGTCTCCTGAACCTAAGGTCGCCACTGGTCATTACCGCCTGAAGCTGGCCTCCCGAAGTTAGCATTGCATAAGCTAACCTGTCGAGGGCGGTGCGGGGCCGGTTGTCCCGTCATGATGACGACATTCGCATGGCACTGACCAGCGCCTTAGTCGCGGCGATCAGCACGGGCGATTTCATGCCTGACGCTCCTCCTATATATCGGACCCACCCAGCATTGTGCAGCTTAGTGAACATGATTTTCATTAACAAGGGCGGGGCGGTCCCTACTCCGGGCAGTGGCCGAGGTGATGTAAGCCGCGACGCCACGCATGACCCGGAGAAAAATCTCACATACCATATATGTTGTCAACTGTTGTCTATTGCTATATCGGCCCGCTGGCCTGACCACCGTTACCCGGTCACCGCAGTGCAACACCGAGTCTGGCGGCCAGGGACGGCTTATCCCGGATCGACCCGGCTACCGCACTGGCACTTTCGCGCTCATGCGACCGCCCATGCACCAGGTGTCGAGCGTCCGGCCGGGGCTGGACCCGCGTAGCGCAGGTCGCGGGTCCAGCCTCCGGTCCGGGAAACGTCCCCTGGTAGCTTTTAGTAGTTTCCAGGGTCATCCACGCCGGTTGCGCATCCAGCGCGCCGGTGACCCTTGCGGCCGGGGCCGACCGCATGCTCACCCGGCCGGCAGGCTGGTATCTAGGTGCCCCGGGTTGTCGGCCGCAACTGCGACTTTCCCACCGACCACATCAGTCTCCCCGGCTGCCGGCGACAATCCGTAGCGCGCGCCTTAGCTTGTCGCGGAAAGCCGGGCAAATTGTGCGCCGGGTCGGCCAGATTCCCATGTGAAAGATGTGACCGCTGGGCCGGGACTCCGCGGAGGGCGGTGACTAGATCAGCACCGTCGCTAGGCGCCCCACTTGGCGGCCTCGGCCTGGTCCCTGGCCAACATCGCCATGGTGTTGGATTCGTGGGTACCGGCCATCGACTGATAGGCCCGCATCAGGTCCTCCATGGCCTGGTTCCACTGGGTCTGCCAGCCCTGGTAGGTCATCCCGGTATCGCCCTGCCAGGCATTGGACAGCGCGGCCTGCTCGTTGGCGACATCGGCGCCCAGGCTGTGCAGGGTGCCGGCATAGGCCGACATGTTCCCGGCGTGCGCCAGCATCGCCGGGTAGTTGTACATAATCTGCGACATCACAAGTCCTTTCGAGGTTTGACGGTGACGGTGACTCAGAAGCCGGTGTAGCTGGACGCGGCGGCGGCATCGGCGGCCACATAGGTGCCCGCGGCGTCGCCCAGGTTGGCCTGCGCGATATCCAGCAAGGTGTTGACCCTGGCGGCGGCCTCCACGAACCGGGCGTGCGCGCCCTGGAACGCCGCGGCGGACTCGCCCTGATGAAACGCCTGCGCCGACATCGCCGACTGCTCGGCCTGCCCGATCGTGTGCCGCATCAACGCCGCCTTGGCGGTAAACGCCGACTGCGACGCCACCAACTGCGGAATATGGGCATCCAACAAACTCATAGCGATTCCTTTCGATTTGAATTTCCGGTTACTCGTTGTCAGCTCATCAGGCTGGCAAACGCCTGTTCGGTGCCCGCCCCAAGGACATTCGACTCCCAGGTAGCCGGCAGCATCGGCACTTGCGAAACACCGCCGTACTCAGCGCCTTGCAATGCCGTCAACCCGCAGGGCTGTCCGACGTTCTGCTTGCCGTCCGTCCCGGCAAACCCCAGCGTCCCAGCACCACGCTCAGAAGCCAGCGCCGACGACGGCGGGCTGCCGGAAGCCGGCTGCACCGCCGACACCAACCGCGTCCGCTCCGCCGTCGCCCCCGGCGACGGCTCCACTGCCCCGATCGCCACAGCCGCCGGAGCAGCAGCCAATCCCGCAGCCGGCGCGGCCGCCACGGCCGCAGCCGGCACCACGGCCAATCCGGCCATACCGGCTACCCCCGGGACAACAGCAGCGGCCAGCCCTCCCAACAAAGGACTCGCCAAAAGCGGAACAACACCGACCAAATTCGAAATAATCCACCCAACAACAATTGTCGTAACACCCAAGACGGTGGCGTAGACCAGTGGCGGTATTATCACGATCGCTATAATAAGTGGCGTCCCAAGCGCACCGAAAACTAGCAGATCTATAATAGCTGCTAGCAGCTGCAAATGTACGAGATTATCTATCAATTGGAACAGTACCGCACCGTAGGCTTGGAAAACCGTTGAGAAAAGCTTGAAATCCAATGCCCATACCTTGCCGACCAGGGCCAAGAACTGCATCAGTTCATGCCATGGGAATGGGGTGAGAGTAAGGGCGGCCACGGCATTGCTGAATTCATTGGCACTGGGTTTAACGATGACTGGCGCCGGCGTGGTGCGCGGCGTCGAGACCAGCGCCGCGCCGCTGACGGTCTCATAGACACACATGGTGGTAGCGGCCTGGATCCACATTCGGACGTAGTCGGCCTCGTTGAGCGCGATCGGGATGGTGTTGATCCCAAAGAAGTTCGTCGCGACCAACACCCCGTGGGTGACGTGGTTGGCGGCCAATTCCGCCAGGGTGGGCATCGCGGCCAGTGCGCTGAAGTAGGCTGCCGCCACGGTGTCATGCCCGGCGGCCGTTGCCGCGCTGTCGGCGCTGGTCTGCATCAACCACGCCACATACGGAACATGCGCGGCCACATACGCTTCGACGCTGGGACCCTGCCACGCGCCAGCCTGCACCGCAGCCAGTATGATCGTGAGTTCTTCTGCCGCCGAGGCATATTCGGCGCTCATCGATGTCCACGCGGCAGACGCTGCCGCCAGCGACTCCGGACCCGGACCGGAGCTCAGCAATGCCGAATGCACCTCGGGCGGTGAGGCGATCCAGATCGGCGCGGTCACACCCAACCACCTAATGCCGAATACGATACTGCCGCTGCGGCGTCACCCGCGGCATAACTGACACCGGACTCACCGACGCCGATTCCCGAACGGCCCAGCTCTTCAACGGCTTCGGCGGCCACCGCGGCGTGCTCGTTGCCGTACGCGCTAAACCCGGCCGCAGTCTGTATCGACACGGGGTCCGCCGCCGGCGGGACCACCGCTGTAATCAGCGGTGCCGCAGCAGCATGCGCGGCAGCCAACCGAGCGGTCAGCGCTTCCACCGCCGCACTGGCCGCCGCCAAACCTTCGGGAACCACTTGCAATGTCACTATCGACTCCTTCCGATTGCATCTGGCCTGCCGGCATGGCCGAAGTCCTTGTCGGCTGCGACCGCCGGGCATGATGCGGAAAAAATCTCACGGATCCTAACTATTGTCAACAGTTGCATATCGCTACGGTTACGTAGGGAAAAGCTACGTTTCGGTAGCCATCCGGCCCGGTGGGAGTCGTTGGACCGGGCCTGAATACGCCGTTGCCACCATGGACGGCGGGTCCACCATCCGAAGTTCAGCCGCAGCCAGACAAGTGCGTCGCTTCCAACGCGACAATGCGTCATGAGCATTGACCAATTTGCGAGGAACACCTGCTCGCGTCGAAATGGACACTATCCGAGAGGATTTCGGGTGCTTGTCGGGTTGGTGGTACGCCCGGAACTACCTGACGATGAGCGCATGCGAGAGTGACAGGTGTTCTAAGTCGTTACCGCCGTTGATGTGTGGCTCATCTTCAGCAGGCGCTAGATCTGGTCGGTCAAGGGACACAATGACTTTTTTTGTCCCGGTGCGTAGCCACGGTGCCCGGGTGCCTGTCGAGATGCGCAACAGGGATGGGGTTTTCATCGGTTGGCGCTCTGCGAGGTGGCAGGCCGGGTGACCAGCTTCCATGCCACAGCCGATCACTGTACCGGCGTCTCCCAACATGTTTCATGCATGCGAAGAGGAATTCGTCGACATCGGCAGCGGGACGGTGCGAACCGATTTACGTGCGTGACGCACTGCCGGGAGCGCTGCCCTGCTCTCCAGACGCAGGGCCCTGGTTAGCCTTACTGTCGTTGATTGCCGTGGGGTCTCCTGCACGCGGACTGGTGTCCCACGTGCCAGGCACCATCGGCACCGCCGGCCCCCCCGCCGAACCCGGCGCCGGCGAGCATCGCCAGTCCAGCCGCGTCACCAACGCCTGCGCGGGTTGCAGTCCCGGCGAATTTCAACACTCCCGCCCCAACGGTCGGACGCCGACGAAGGGAAAGGCTCTGCGCCCCGAAGTTGATTCGGACTCCAGGAATTCGTAGCGGTAGCCGGGATCCGGCAGCCTGGCCCGTCGGCGCCGGCGCACCCGCGTCTCCTCTCGCGCAGCCGCGGCGGCCGCCGCCGGTATCGCAGCCTGGTCCGGTTCTGACGCCGTGCGCCGAGCCGAAGTGCTCATCGCCGAGTCGAACCCGGCGCCGGGACCGCCGACCACGTATGGGAAGGCCGCACCGGACGACTCCCGCAGCGGGCGGTGCCGGGGGTGTCGCCGCTGCCGCCGGGGTCGGAGCGGCCGGTGGTGCCGAGGCCGCCGTTGGAGCCGCACCCGGCGCGGCCGCTGCGGTCCCGAAAGAGGGGCTCGCGACGCCATGCAGGCCGCCTTGCCGGAATACGTGGCAGGCCGTCTCTAGTCGGACGCCGGCCCGGAAAAGTTCCCACCTAAGGCGAACTCATTGCGTCTTCCGATGCGCCTACGGCTTGGTGGCACTGACCAGGGTGTTGCGCACAAACAGCGCCCCGGCCTCGGTCCCCGGTTCCGGCAGCGGCCGGCCGACCTCGCGGAAGTACTCGACCAACGGCGTACCGAGAGCCGTCCAGCCATGTGCCCCGAACCACTCGGTGGCCGGTGCGCACTGCTCGTTGTAGACCAACTGAAAAAACGGATTCGCGTCACCGGCCGCGACGACGGCACGTTCTTCTTCCACCTTGGCGGCGAATTCCTCCGGGGGAAGCGGGCTGCCGTCCTCCACGGCGGCATGACTGCCAAGGCAGGCCAGGTTGTCGATGCCGGTGAACAACTGCTCCTGCGCGGCGGTCGGAAGATAGATCAGCAGCCCCTCGGCGATCCACGCCGACGGTTTGGCAGGATCAAAGCCGTCGTCCTGCAACGCTTGCGGCCAGTCTTCCCGCAGATCGACCGCGATTTCACGTCGCTGGGCGCGCGGCGTGGCACCGTGCCGGGACAGCACCTCGCGCTTGAAATCGAGCACCTGCGGACGGTCCAGCTCGAAGACCGTCGTTCCATCCGGCCAGGGCAGCCGGTAGGCGCGTGAGTCCAGTCCCGCCGCCAAGATGACCACCTGGCGCGCTCCGGCGTCGGCGGTCCGCTGGAAGTAGGCGTCAAAGTACCTGGTGCGCGCGCCCTGGAAATTGACGAAGTGCTCGCCGAAGTCCTCGCTCTTCAAGTCGTGGTCGGGAGCCTTGCCGTCGAGCACGTCGGCCCAGGAACCGCCGACGGCCCGGCAGAACAGTTCCGCGTACGGATCGACGGCCAGCGGGTCGGGCTTTTGGGCCTCCAAAGCCCGTGCGGTGGCGACGAAAAGCGCGGTCGACCCAACACTCGTGGTGATGTCCCAGGTGTCACCTTCACTACGCACCCAACCGACATTAATGCCTTGCCGGGCCGTCCGGCTCCGAGGTGCCGGGGAGCATCGGCTCCCTGGGTCCGGCATCGAACTGATCACCGGCCAGCGTGGCCAAGCCTGCCGCCGCACCGGCTGTGTCCTTGTGAACCGTGCCGGCGAATCCCAGGTTCGCCGCACCTTGATCCGAGGCGGTCGGTGCAGCCGGCTGCTCGTCGTGCGGTACGTCCCAGTCCGGGCCGACCTCGACGTCCATGAACTCGTCGCCGTAGCCGCGCAGCGCTGCGCCTCGGCGCCGCCGCCGTCGGGCCTGCTCAGGGGCGGCTGCCGTGGCGGCCGCGGCGGCGGAATCGGGTTCGGGCGCCTTCTTCTTGGCACTGGCGGCAGCGCTGGTGCTCATCCCGTCGCCGAACCCGATGCCCGGACCGCCGCCCACCAGGAAGGGATAGCCGAAGCCCGACGCGGCTGGGGCCGGCGGCGGTGCCGGGCCGGGGCGCTCGGCCGCACGGTCCATCACCGTCGAGGGTGCGCGGTCGCGGACGCCGGCTCGCAAAACCTAGCCCGGGTTTCCGGCAAACCCACAACTGTGCCGGCCGCACAGCGATACGCTGGATTGGCCGATTCTCTCTGGTGACGGGGGAGGCTCCAGATCGGCATGACAACGCAGTGATGGCGTATCGGGAGGTGTCAGATGTCGTTCATGTTCGCGGCGCCGGAGGCGCTGGTGGCAGCGGCAGGAGATTTGACCAATATCGGGACCGCGGTCGGCACGGCCAATGCCGCCGCCGCGGCCAACACGACGAGCTTACTGGCCGCGGGTGGGGATGAGGTGTCGGCGGCGATTGCGGCGCTGTTCGGTGCGCACGGCCAGGCCTATCAGCTGCTGAGCGGGCAAGCGGCCGCATTCCATCAGCAGTTTGTGCAGGCCCTGAACGCGGGCGGGACATCGTATGCGGCCGCCGACTATGCCGCTGCGACGCCGCTGCAGCCCCTCCTCAATGCGATCAATGCGCCGTTCGTCGCCGCTACCGGGCGTCCACTGATCGGCAATGGCGCCAACGGGGCCCCGGGGACCGGGGCCAACGGCGGGGCCGGCGGTTGGCTGATCGGCAACGGCGGAGCCGGCGGGTCCGGAACGTCCTCGACGACCGCCGACGGCGGGAAAGGCGGTGCCGGCGGGGCCGCCGGCTCCGCCGTTGCCGACCAGC
>NZ_UPHQ01000027.1 GCF_900566055.1 Mycobacterium innocens | reverse complement strand
GCCCCACCGGCCCCGCCCTGACCGAAGAACCAGGCCGATCCCCCGTTGCCACCCGCTCCGCCATTCTGGCCAGGCATGATGGCGTTGCCACCGGCCCCACCGGCCCCACCGGCGCCGTACAACAACCCGCCGCTACCGCCATTGCCCCCGGGCGCGCCTGGCGCACCCAGACCACCGCTGCCACCCGAACCGAACAACCCGGCGTCACCGCCGTTGCCGCCACCGGGATGGGTGCCGCCGCCGGATCCACCGCTGCCGCCGTTACCGAACAGCAGCCCGCCGGCCCCGCCGTTTTGTCCAGTCCCGGGCGCCCCATTGGCGCCATCACCGATCAGGGGGCGCCCCAGTAGCACCTGCGTGGGCGCATTGACCACACCCAGCACCTGCTGCTCAAGAACCTGCAGGGGTGAGACGTTAGCGGCTTCAGCGATCGCATAGGCATTCCCGGCAGCAGTCACGGCCTGGACGAATTGGCCATGAAACGCCGCCAGCCGGGCGCTCAGCGCCTGGTAGTTCTGGGCGTGCGCAGCAAACAGGGCCGCGATAGCCGCCGACACCTCGTCAGCACCCGCCGCCGCCAACGCCGTTGTCGGAGCGGCCGCCGCGGCGTTGGCCACCCTGATTACCGACCCAATGCCCGCCAAATCCGTTGCCGCGGCTGTCACCAGCTGTGGTACGGCGATCACATACGACACCACGCCGATCCTCCTCGCCAGCCCACCAACCGCAGCATCAGCCGCTACGGGCCCTGAACACGCCGATGCTATCGCCACGCCGGGTTGCGCATCGGCAAATTGAGCAACCCAGGCACCCGATGCCGCGACCCGGAATCGGACCCGCCACTACGAGCACCCGCGACACGAGAAGGACACCGACCGTCGAAACCTGAACGTGCCTTAGGCGCGGCGCATTCGCCACACCGAATCGCGCGTCCGCGCAGCCGGCGACAGCACCGCCTCGTAGTGGCCCAGCAACTCGTCGCAGATCACCGGCCAACCCCGGCCCAGCACGCTGCGCCGGGCCGCGAGTGCGTAGCGGTTGCGTTCGCAGACCAGGTGGGCGACGGCGGCCGGCAACCGGGCCTCGAATTCGGTGACCGGCAGCAGCAACCCGGTGCGGTAGGCAACAACCAGGTCGCGGGGGCCGCCGGCGTCGGGGGCGATCACCGGCAGCCCCGACGCCAGCGCTTCCTGCACGACCTGGCAGAACGTCTCGTGTTCGCCGGGATGCACGAAGACGTCCATGCTGGCATATGCTCGCGCGAGCTCTTCACCGTGCAGGGCTCCGGTGAAAAGCGCTGTGGGCATTGTCGATTCGAGTTTGTGACGGTCGACTCCGGCGCCGACGACGACCAGCCGCACCGCGCCGGAGGCACTCAGGGACGCGAGCCGCTCGACATGCTTCTCGGGGGCCAGCCGGCCGACGAAGCCGACGATCGGCCGGCCGTCCGGTGACCATTGCCGCCGCAGCGCTTCGTCGCGGGCGGACGGCACGAACCGAAGCAGGTCGACTCCGCGCCCCCACCGGTAGACCCGCGGGATGCCTTGGGCGGCAAGGTCTTCCATGGTTGCCGTGGACGGCGCCAGGGTGCGGTCGGCAAGACTGTGCAGGTGGCGAAACCAGGCCCACGCGGCGCGCGACGTCAGCGGAATGCCGTAGCTGGCGGCGAATCCCGGTACGTCGGTCTGATACACCGCAACCGTGGGCACCCCCAGACGGCGGGCCGCGCGCAGTCCGCCGTAGCCGAGCAGCGCCGGTGACGCCAGATGCATCACATCGGGGCCGAAGCCGCGCAGCACCCGAAGGATTCGTGGGGCCGGCACACCCAGGGGCAGTGTGGTCACCTTGGGGAACATTCGCGCCGGCACCCGGTGGACCCGGACACCGTCGTGCAGCCGGTCGGCGCGTGGCTCACCGGGCAGGTTGTCCGGGGCGATGACGAGGGCCTCATGACCGGCGCGGCGCAGATGCTCGAGGATGCGGAGCACCGAGTTGCTGACACCGTTGACGTTGGGCAAAAACGACTCGGCGACAATCGCAACGCGCACGCGACCACGGTGTCAGGCCATATTGTCGGCAAGGTTTCCGACGGGCATACGCGGCGCGAAAACTAGCCGCAGGGTGCGCTGTTCAGGTGTTTGTCCAGCCGCCGATCGAGCAGGGCCAGACCGATCAGCGCGACTGTGGCGGCCAGCCAGGCCACCACCGCGATGGACCCGGCGGGGATGATCGCCAGCCCGGCGTTGCGGTACTGCACCCGCACCAGATTGGGATCCTTCTTGTTGTATTCGACGTAGATCCGCATGCCGGTGGCCAGCTCGGACGGATACAGCACGCCGAGTTCGGGCCGATAGGTCACCCGCTCGGGCGTGACGAACTCGATGGTGGAACGGCGCGGCCCGGCGCTGAGCACCTCGGCCTGCGCCACTCCCATGTTGTGCTCGATGGCCAGGTCGTTGCGCCAGGCGCCGGCCACCAACAGCACCGACTGCAAGGTGACCAATGCGGTGACGATCAGGACGGTGATGCGGACCCACCGCACCACCCGCCGCGGCCAGGTGTCCGGCAGTTCTTCGCTGGTTCCACGAATCAGGATGCGCAGCAACATTTTTGGCGAGATCACAAGGCCGCCTTGATGGCGGCGTGCAATTGCCGCAGCGACGACCGGTCCGCCTTGACCTCGAGCACCCGCAGCCCGGGGTTGGGCTCGTCCAGCGCGGCCCGCAGCTGCTCGACCTCGATCTGGCGGCTCTCCACGTGGTAGGCGCGACACAGCGCACCCACGTCGACGTCGTGGGGGGTGCCGAAGATCCGCGACGACACGTCGGAGAACCTCGGGTCACCCTGCTCGAGCAATTCGAAGATGCCGCCGCCGTTGTCGTTGGACACCACGATCGTCAGCCGCTGCGGTGTGGGTTCGGTGGGACCGATCAGAAGCCCGGAGCTGTCGTGGACGAACGTCAGGTCTCCGATCAGGGCAATGGTGCGTCCCTGGGGTGCGGTCTCGTGAACCCGCTCGAATGCCAGAGCCGCCCCGATGGCCGTGGACACGGTGCCGTCGATACCGGCGACGCCGCGGTTGGACCGGACCTGGATGCCGCGGGTGTTCAGCCCGACCAGGGCCGCGTCGCGCACCGGGTTGGACGCCCCGAGAACCAGCTGGTCACCGGGCCGCAGTGTGTCGGCCACCGCCGCGGCGACGTGCAGACCGGTGGTCAGCGGGTGGGCCGCCAGCTGCTCGCGCACCGCGGCGAGCGCGTGGCGATTCAGGTCCGCACAGCGACGCAGCCACTTCGGGTTGGGCGTGCCGGTCACGACCGCCCGGGTGCCGGTGGCCTGCGAGTTGCCCGAGACGTCCGGCCAGCGCGGCCCGGTGGTCAGCGCGTAGACCGGCACTTCCGGGTTGGCCAGCAGGGCCGACACCGGGCGGTGCAGTGTCGGGCGGCCCAGCATGATCACCTGCTGGGGACGCAGCAGCGGCAGGGTGAGCGGATGTAACGGGTTGGGTGCATACGGCGCGGTGGGTTCGGCGACGGTGGGCAACTCCGCCAGATTGGGGTGAACCCCGGCACCGTGCCCGGCGATGACGACGGTGTCTGCCGACACGTCGATGTCCAGCGGCTGATCGAAGGTGACCGGCGGCGTGTAGGTCCACGGTTCGCCGTCCGGCCGCCCCGGCGGCACGACGCCACCATGGGGCTCCGGGTCCGGCACCAACGGCTCGCGCAACGGGATGTCGAAATGCACCGGTCCGGCGTTGGCGCTACGAGAACCCTTGGCGGCCACCAATACTCGGCAGGTCGCCGATCGCCAGGTCGCATTGAGGGCGGGCAGGCGCTCCGGGGCATCCTCGGCCAGACCCAGACTGATGGTGGCGCGGACCTGGGTGCCGAAGTAGCCCAACTGCTCCATGGTCTGGTTGGCCCCGGTGCCCAGCATCTCGTAGGGCCGGTTTGCCGAGAGGACGATCAGCGGCACCCGGGCATAGTTGGCCTCCACCACGGCCGGGCCGAGGTTGGCGACGGCGGTACCCGACGTCATCGCCACACATACCGGCGCGCCCGCAGCGACCGCCAGCCCGATCGCCAGATAGCCGGCGGTGCGTTCGTCGATGCGCACGTGCAGCCGAATCCGGCCGGACCGGTCGGCGTCCTGCAACGCGAACGCCAGCGGCGCATTTCGTGACCCGGGACAGAGCACCACGTCGCGGACGCCGCCGCGAATCAGCTCGTCGACGACGACACGGGCCTGGGTCGTCGAGGGGTTCACCAGTACAGGGTGTCACAACCGGCGGTCAAGGCGTTCAGGCCTTGACGGTGGCGAAGAACCTCAGCACCGCGGCGTTGACGGGCTCCGGCCGCTCGAAGAAGCCGAGGTGGCCGGCGTCGGGTATCTGCAGGTAGCGGCCGTTGGGCAGGGCGTCGGCGACCTCTCGTCCCAAATGCGGCGGGGTCACGATGTCGTCGGCGAAGCCGATCACCAGCACCGGCGCGGCAATATTGCGGTAGGCGGGCAGCCGGTTGGTCTGCGGTGAGCAGTCCAATTGACACCGAAGTCCCGGTGTCTGCTTGACCGGCCACATGGAGAACATCGCGATCCAATCGGCCACGGCCGTGTCGTCGTTGAGCGTCTTGCGCGAAAAGCTTTCCAGCAGGCGAGCTCTCGCATCGTATGCAGGCGGCAACTGGGTACCGGAGTCATACAGCTCGGCCTCGGCGGTGCGGAAGAACTGCCGGGCGCGGTCCAGCCGGCCGCGGGTGGCCATCAATACCGCGGCGCTGACCAGTTCGGGCCGCACCACCATCAGCTCCTGGGCGATATAAGCGCCCATGGACACCCCGACGATGCGCACCGGGGCGATACCCAGAGATTCGATCAGCGCCGCGGTGTCGTTGACCATGGTCTGCGTGGTGAAGCCCTCGGCGTTTTCGGTGGCGCCGACCCCGCGATTGTCGAACGTGATGCAGCGGTATCCGGCGGCCAGGAACGCCGGGACTTGGTGAGGATGCCAGGTGCGTCCGGCACCGCCGCGACCGGCGATAAAAAGGACCGGCTCACCGGTCCCTTTGTCGTCGTAGGCCAGGTTGATCACCGGAACGACGGTACAGCAGCGGGTAGCAGGCCCTGACCCGATCGATCCACCATTGCCGCCGGTCAGGCGACGCCGCCAGGGCTTGCAGCCGCGCCGGGTCGGGCGTGACCGGACCGACAGCCAAAGTGCCGTCGACGGGCATGACCGGATCGGTGACGTCTTCGACGAACAACCCCCCGGTGCCCAGCCCGCACGCGTGACGGAGCTCGGGCAGGGCCGCGGCGGCGGTGAGGCCCTGACCGATGCCGACGGCCGAATCCAGCGCGCTGGAGATCACCACCGGGATGTCGAGCTGCGCGGCGATTGCCAGCAACGCCGAAACCCCGCCCAGCGGAGCGACTTTCAATACCGCGATGTCGGCGGCCCCGGCGCCGGCGACGGCCAGCGGGTCGTCGGCCTTGCGGATGGATTCGTCGGCGGCGATCGGCACGTCGATCCGCCGGCGCAGCTCTGCGAGTTCGGCGACGGTGGCGCAGGGCTGCTCGAGGTACTCCAGCGGCCCGTCGGCGGTCAGCGCGGCGGCCGCCTCGGCGGCCTCGGTGACGCTCCAGCCGCCGTTGGCGTCCACCCGCACCGTCGGGACCAGTTGTCGCACCGCGTTGACCCGCGCGACGTCGTCGGCCAGGCTCTGCCCGGGCTCGGCGACCTTCACCTTGGCGGTGCGGACGCCGGGAAACCGGGCCAGCACCTGCGGCACCTCGGCGGCGGCAACGGCCGGCACGGTGGCGTTGATGGGGATGCGGTCGCGTCGCAGCGGCGGCGGCTCGCGGTAGGCGGCCTCGACGGCCGAAGCCAGCCAGGCGGCGGCTTCCCGGGGCTGATATTCCAGGAACGGCCCGAATTCGCCCCACCCGGCCGGGCCATCGATCACCGCCACCTCACGGGTGGTGATGCCGCGGAAACGCACCCGCATCGGCAACGCCACGACGTGCACGCGGTCCAGCAAGTCCGCCAGCGCGGGCGTCACTGCCGATAGACCTGCCGGCCCGCCAGGAACGTCGCCCGCACCTCGAGGTCGGCGATCTCCTCGGGTGGAACCGTCCGCGGATCCGCCGACAGCACCACCATGTCCGCGTACTTGCCGATCTCCAGCGAGCCCACGACGTCGTCGGCGAACATCTGCCAGGCGGGATCGAGAGTCTGCGCGCGGATCGCCTGCTCGACCGTCAAACACTCCTCGGGGCCCAGCACCCGACCGCTGGGCGCCACTCTCGTCACAGCCACGCTGATGTTGCGCAGCGGTTCTTCCGGGGTCACCGGTGGATCGTTGTGCAACGAGATCCGCATGCCGGTGGCCACCGCGGACCCGGCCGGCATCCAGCGGGATCCGCGTTCCGGCCCGAACAGGCCGTCGACCACGACGTCACCCCAGTAGTGGATCTGGTCGACGAAGATGCTGCAGGTGACGCCGAGTTCGGCCGCCCGCTGCAGTTGGTCGGGCCGGATGGCACCGACGTGCTCGAGTCGCAGCCGGTGATCGTCGCGCGGGTGGCGGCGCAGCACGTCTTCGTAGACATCGAGGATGGTGTCGACGCCGGCGTCGCCCTGCACGTGACAGGCCATCTGCCAGCCCCTGGGGAAATAGGCGTCCACGATTTCGGTGAGCTGTTCGCGGGTGTAGTTGGCGCAGCCGCACGAACCTGGTGTCACCCCGATGGTCCGGGTGGCGGCGGTGTCCAGGTAGGGAAAAGACAGGTCGATGTTGCCGACATACGGGGAGCCGTCCACCCAGATCTTGATTCCCACCTGACGCACGATGTCGTCGCCCTGCCCGGGTGCGGCGTCGGTGGACATCCGCGCATTGGACATCTCGTAGGTGCGCAACCGCACCGTCAAGTCGTCGCGGACCTGCTCGACGAGCGGCCCGTAGGCGGGATCGAAGGCCATTTCCGAGCACATGGTCAGCCCCGCACGATTGAGCCGGGCACATTCGGCCCGCAGCATCGCCGGGTAGTCGTCGGGCTTGATCGCATCGCCCAGCAGGGAGAACACCGCCCCGATTTCCACGGCGGTGCCGTCGAGCTCCCCGTCGGCGTCGCGGCCGTAGCTGGAGCCCTTGGGGTCGGGAGTGTCGCGGGTCAGGCCGTTGATCCGGGCCGCGTGCGAGTTGAAGAAGGCCTTGTGGCCGGAGTTGTGGATGATCACCAACGGACCCTCGGGCGCCGTCTCGTCGAGCCAAGCCAGCGTGGGTTCCGGAAGACCCGACTGCAGCAGCGGGTCCCAGCCGTTGAAGTAGGCGCCCTCGGCTCCGCGTCGGGCGACCTCGCCGCGGATCGCGTCGACGACGGCGTCGGCCCTGCCGATGGTGACCGGACGGATGTCGACGAACCGGTCCGACAGCGCGACCGCCTCCATCAACGGATGGCCATGGGCCTCAACGAAACCCGGCATGACACAGCCCGAACCCAGGTCGATGGTCCGGGTGTCGGGGCCGATGAGCTTGTGGACATCGGACCGGCTCCCGACGGCGACGATCCGGGCGTCGGTGACGGCCAGCGCTTCGGCGGTGGGCCGCGCCTCGTCGACGGTGAGCACGGTTCCGGTAATGACGAGATCTGCATGGCCCATGAGCGGCGATCCTAGTGATGACTGCGCCCGCGAGGGTGCGGTCACCCCGAATTGCAACACGTTCTAGTCTTGCCACATGAGTCGCGCCGGCGACGAAGAAGGGAGTGAGCGATGAGGTGGGGGCACCACCCGCTTGCGGGGGAGAGCGGCGCCATGAGGGACGAGTCGTTGCGCAACCCGGTCCATAACGGCCATCTGCTGGTCGGCGCGCTGAAGCGCCACGCGAACAAGCCGGTGCTGTTCCTGGGCGACACCACCCTGAAGGATTCAACGCTGACCGGTGGCCAGCTGGCCGACCGGATCAGCCAGTACATCCAGGCCTTCGAGGCGCTGGGCGCCGGTACCGGCGTCGCGGTCGGCCTGCTGTCGCTCAACCGTCCGGAAGTGCTGATGATCATCGGCGCCGGCCAGACCCGCGGCTACCGGCGCACCGCGCTGCACCCGCTGGGGTCGCTGGACGACCACGCCTACGTGCTGTCCGACGCCGGGATCAGCTCGCTGATCATCGACCCCAACCCGATGTTCGTCGAGCGCGCGCTGGGGCTGCTGGAAAAGGTGGATTCGCTGCAGCAGATCCTGACCATCGGGCCGGTGCCGGATGCGCTAAAGGATCTCAAAGGGCAAGTGGTCGATCTGTCCGCCCAGGCCGCCCAATACGAGCCACAGCCGTTGGTGCCCGCCGACCTGCCACCGGACCAGGTCATCGGGCTGACCTACACCGGGGGCACCACCGGCAAGCCCAAGGGCGTGATGGGCACCGCGCAGTCGATTTCCACCATGACGTCGATCCAGCTGGCCGAGTGGGAATGGCCGGAAAACCCGCGGTTCTTGATGTGTACGCCGTTATCACATGCCGGTGCGGCGTTCTTCACGCCGACGGTGATCAAGGGCGGCGAAATGGTGGTGCTGGCCAAATTCGACCCCGCTGAAGTGCTGAAAGTTATTGAGGAACAACGCATTACAGCTACGATGCTGGTGCCGTCGATGCTGTATGCACTGCTGGACCACCCGGATTCGCACACCCGGGACCTGTCGTCGTTGCAGACCGTCTATTACGGCGCCTCGGCGATCAACCCGGTGCGGCTCGCCGAGGCGATCGCGCGGTTCGGCCCGATTTTCGCCCAGTACTACGGCCAATCCGAGGCGCCGATGGTGATCACCTACCTGGCCAAGGGCGACCACGACGAGAAGCGGCTGACCTCGTGCGGCCGCCCGACGCTGTTCGCGCGGGTGGCGCTGCTGGGCGAGGACGGCCATCCGGTGCCGCAGGGCGAGCCGGGCGAGATCTGTGTCAGCGGACCGCTGTTGGCCGGCGGCTACTGGAACCTGCCGGACGCGACGGCCGAGACCTTTCGGGACGGCTGGCTGCACACCGGCGACATGGCCCGCGAAGACGAGGACGGGTTCTACTACATCGTCGACCGGGTCAAGGACATGATCGTCACCGGCGGATTCAACGTGTTCCCCCGCGAGGTCGAAGACGTGGTCGCCGAGCATGCGGCCGTCGCACAGGTGTGCGTGGTCGGGACGCCCGACGAGAAGTGGGGCGAGGCCGTCACCGCGGTGGTAGTGCTGCGTGCCGACGCGCCCCGCGACGACGCCGCTATCGAGGCGATGACCGCCGAGATCCAGGCCGCGGTCAAGGAGCGCAAGGGCTCGGTGCAGTCGCCCAAGCGGGTGGTGGTCGTCGACTCGCTGCCGTTGACCGGGCTGGGCAAGCCGGACAAGAAGGCGGTGCGTGCCCGGTTCTGGGAGGGCGCCGGCCGCGCTGTCGGGTGATTCGTCGCCGAGCGTGACGCTACAGGCACGCTCGCGGCCGGGCGTGACTGTGGCGTCACGCTCGGGGGCGGTGACTACTGTGGCAGCCATGACTGACGGTGACCGGGTCCGCCCGCCGTGGTGGCTGAAGGCGACCAACGAGGTCATGATGATCGTGTCGCGACTGGGAGTGGCGTACGGCAAGGAAGGCCCGGCCGTGTTGACGGTGCCCGGCCGCAAATCCGGAGTTCCGCGCGCTACCCCGGTCACGCCGATGACCGTCGACGGCACCTGGTATGTCGTGGCCGGCTTCCCGGGCGCCGACTGGGTCGAAAACGTCCGTGCCGCAGGCGAAGTCACCCTGACCCGGGGCCGCAGGGTCGAGCGCCTGCGGCTGGCGGAGCTGCCGCCGGACCAGGCCCGTCCGATCCTGCGCGCCTTTCCGGCCCAGGTGCCCACCGGCGTGCGGGTGATGAAGCGCTGCGGCCTGATCACCGAGGGCGGCCCCGACGAATTGGAGGCACAAGCCGGGCGCTTCGTCGTCTTCCGGCTCGAACCGGCGTAAGAACGGAGTTCAAAGGATTTGACCGACAACCCATTCGACGCCACGGTGTGGCGGCGAGTCGACGGATTCGACGACCTGACCGACATCACCTATCACCGCCACGTCAGCGACGCCACGGTCCGGGTGGCGTTCAACCGTCCCGAGGTGCGCAACGCCTTCCGGCCGCACACCGTCGACGAGCTGTACCGGGCGCTCGACCACGCGCGGATGTCACCCGACGTGGGCGTGGTCCTGTTGACCGGCAACGGGCCCTCCCCCAAAGACGGCGGCTGGGCGTTCTGCTCCGGGGGTGACCAGCGCATCCGCGGGCGTAGCGGTTACCAGTACGCCTCCGGCGAGACGGCGGACACCGTTGACGTAGCCCGCGCCGGCCGATTGCACATCCTCGAGGTGCAACGGCTGATCCGGTTCATGCCCAAGGTGGTGATCTGCCTGGTCAACGGCTGGGCCGCCGGCGGCGGGCACAGCCTGCACGTCGTGTGCGACCTGACCCTGGCCAGCCGCGAACACGCCCGATTCAAACAGACCGACGCCGACGTCGGCAGCTTCGACGGCGGCTACGGCAGCGCGTATCTGGCCCGTCAGGTCGGCCAGAAGTTCGCCCGCGAGATCTTCTTCCTGGGCCGGCCGTACACCGCCGAGCAGATGCACCGCATGGGCGCGGTGAACGAGGTGGTGGACCACGCCGAGCTGGAGACGGCCGGTCTGCAGTGGGCGGCGGAGATCAATGCGAAATCGCCTCAGGCGCAACGGATGCTGAAGTTCGCGTTCAATCTGCTCGACGACGGTCTGGTGGGCCAGCAACTGTTCGCCGGTGAGGCCACCCGGTTGGCGTACATGACCGACGAGGCCGTCGAGGGCCGCGACGCGTTCCTGCAGAAGCGCCCGCCGGACTGGAGCCGGTTCCCGCGGTATTTCTAGGCGGCCGCCGCCTAGACTGCCGACCTGTGAGCAAGAGTCCGCTGCGCCGGTTGGCCGAACAGATCTCGCTGGCCACCATGCGGCCACCGGTGTCGCCGCAACTCCTGGTCAACCGGCCCGCGATCAGGCCGATCAACCTCGACGGCAAGCGGATCCTGATCACCGGCGCGTCCTCGGGGATCGGCGAGGCCGCCGCCGAGCTGTTCGGCCGGCACGGCGCCACCGTTGCCGTCGTCGCCCGCCGCAAGGACTTGCTGGACGCCGTGGCCGATCGCATCACCACCTCCGGCGGGGCGGCGATGTCGATGCCCTGTGACATCTCGGACCTGGACGCCGTCGATGCCCTGGTGGCCGACGTGCAACGGCGCATCGGCGGAGTCGACATCCTGATCAACAACGCCGGCCGGTCGATCCGCCGTCCGCTGGGCGAATCGCTGCAACGCTGGCACGACATCGAGCGGACCATCGCGCTGAACTACTACGCCCCGCTGCGGCTGATCCGCGGACTGGCGCCGGGGATGCGCGAACGCGGCGACGGCCACATCATCAACGTCGCGACGTGGGGCGTCCTGTCGGAAGCGGCGCCGCTGTTCTCGGTGTACAACGCGTCCAAGGCGGCACTGTCGGCAGTGAGCCGAACCATCGAAACCGAGTGGGGACGCGACGGAGTGCATTCCACGACCCTCTACTACCCGTTGGTGTCTACTCCGATGATCGCCCCGACGAAGGCCTATGAAGGAATGCCCGCGCTGACGCCGCGGGAAGCCGCCGGGTGGATGGTCACTGCCGCGCGCACCCGGCCGGTGCGGATCGCGCCGCGGATCGCCCTGGCGGCCAAGGCGCTCAACACCATCGGGCCCCGCTGGGTCAATGCACTCATGCAACAACGCAACGAACACCTCAACGGCGACTAACTCGGGAGTGTGCCATGGCCGACATCTGGACCACCATCGCGACCGAGCGCGGCGCACTCGCCGACGACCTGGCCACCCTGACGCCGTCCCAGTGGGACACCCCGTCGCTGTGCACCGGATGGACGGTGCGCGACGTCGTCGCGCACCTGTCGGCAACAGCGTCTCTGAACCCGGCCACGTTCTTCCTGGCGCTGGCCAGAGCCGGGTTCAACTTCGACAAATTCGCCGACGGTCAGATCGCCAAGCGCCGCGGCCCCGACGCGGCCGCCACCCTTGAGGAATTCCGCCGCTTGCGGCATTCCACCTCCGCCCCACCCGGGCCGAAGACGTCGTGGCTCGGCGAAGTCGTCGTGCACGGCGAGGACATCCGCCGTCCGCTGGGCATCTCGCACGCCTATCCGCCCGACGCGGTTGCGCAGGTGATCGACTTCTACAGGGGCTCCAACATGCTGATCGGCTCCAAGAGCCGCATATCCGGGCTGGCGCTGCGGGCCACCGACCACGACTGGCAGCACGGCCGGGGCGACAAGGTCGAGGGCCCGCTGCTGACACTGCTGCTCGCCACGACGGGCCGGGTGGCCGGCTGCGACGACCTCACCGGCCCCGGCGTGCCGACCCTGCGGAGCCGATGCGCCCCCAACTGACGACGACGTGATAGACACGACACCATGGAAATCCTGGCCAGCCGGATGCTGCTGCGGCCGGCCGACTATCAGAAGTCGCTCAGCTTCTACCGTGACCAGCTAGGGCTGGCGATAGCCCGCGAATACCCTTCGGGCACAGTGCTTTTCGCTGGCCAGTCGCTGCTCGAGCTGGCCGGCTACGGCGAGCCCGACCACTCCCGCGGCCCGTTTCCCGGGGCGCTGTGGCTGCAGGTGCGCGACCTGGACGCGACGCGGGCCGAGTTGGCCGGCCGGGGGGTGCCGATCGCCCGGGAGCCGCGGCGCGAACCGTGGGGCCTCTACGAGATGCACGTGACCGACCCGGACGGCATCACCTTGATCTTCGTCGAGGTCCCCCCGGGCCACCCGCTGCGCAAAGACACCCGAGGTAAACGCGACGGAACTGCGGGTTAACCGGCCAAGTAATATCTGGCGACGAGTCGCAGTACACCTGCGTTTCGGGTACTCAGTTATTCGACAGCGGATCAGCCCAACCACCAGAATCAGGTGCCGTGAGCCTCGACTTGTTCCTGTTGATCATCGTCGTGATCACGGCGTTGGCGTTCGATTTCACCAACGGTTTCCACGACACCGGCAACGCCATGGCCACCTCCATCGCCAGCGGCGCGTTGGCGCCCAAGACAGCGGTCATTTTGTCGGCGGTGCTGAACCTGGTGGGCGCGTTCTTGTCCACCGCTGTCGCGGCCACCATCGCCAAAGGTTTGATCGACGCGAACCTGGTGACGCTGGAGTTGGTGTTCGCCGGGCTGGTCGGCGGAATCGTGTGGAACCTGCTGACCTGGTTGCTGGGCATCCCGTCGAGTTCGTCGCACGCCTTGATCGGCGGAATCGTCGGCGCCACGATCGCGGCCGTCGGCGGTCACGGCGTCATCTGGAGCGGTGTGGTGTCCAAGGTGCTCGTGCCCGCCGTGGTGGCCGCGCTGCTGGCCACGCTCGTCGGGACGGCCGGCACCTGGCTGGTGTACCGGATCATCCGTGGCCTCCCGGGCAAGCGGACCGAAAGTGGATTCCGGCACGGTCAGATCGGCTCGGCGTCACTGGTTTCGTTGGCGCACGGCACCAACGACGCCCAGAAGACGATGGGCGTGATCTTTCTGGCCCTGATGTCCTACGGCGCGGTCAGCAAGGCCGCCACCATGCCGCCGCTGTGGGTCATCGTGTCCTGCGCGGTGGCGATGGCCGGGGGCACCTACCTGGGTGGCTGGCGCATCATCCGGACACTGGGCAAGGGACTCGTCGAGATCAAGCCGCCGCAAGGCATGGCCGCCGAGTCGTCGTCGGCCGCGGTGATCCTGTTGTCCGCACACTTCGGCTACGCGTTGTCGACCACCCAGGTGGCGACCGGCTCGGTGCTGGGCAGCGGCGTGGGCAAGCCCGGCGCCGAGGTGCGTTGGGGGGTAGCCGGCCGGATGGTGGCCGCATGGCTGATCACGCTTCCATTGGCCGGCCTGGTCGGCGCGACCACCTACTGGCTGGTGCACGTCATCGGCGGGTACCCCGGCGCTTTCGTCGGTTTTGGCCTGCTGTGCCTGACGTCTGCCAGCATCTGGCGGCGGTCGCGCAAGGCGCGGGTGGACCACACCAACGTCAACGCCGATTGGGAAGGCAGCCTGACGGCCGGGCTCGACGGGGAGGTCAAACCGGTTCCGCCACCTCCGACAACCACCGTCATAGTGAACGGTCAGCTACCGGAGTTCGGTGCCGACGACGCGGTCAGGGCCGGTAACGCGTCATGAATCACTGGTTCAATTACGAGGCCACGGCGAAGATCCTGGTATTCAGCTTGGTGCTCGGCGCCGGGCTGCCGGCGCTGTTCGCGATCGGGGTGCGGCTGCAGGCCGCCGGGGCGGGCACCGTCGGGGAGGCCGGGGACCACGCCGCATCGAAGCGGCCGGTGTTGGTCGCGCTCGGGTGGGCGATCTTCGCGCTGGTGCTGGCGGTGGTCGTTATCGGCGTGCTGTACATCGCCCGCGACTTCATCGCCCATCACCTCGGCTGGCACATCCTCGGCGCGAAACGCGCGTAGCGTCGGATTGGATCCTGACATAGGGTTTTCCGGCAGGCCTGACGGGAAGTTGTAACAGCGTGAACCGATTTCTCACCTCGATCGTGTCGTGGCTGCGGGCGGGCTATCCGGAGGGGATTCCACCGACCGACTCCTTTGCCGTCCTTGCCCTGCTGGCGCGCCGACTGACCAACGACGAGGTGCAGGCCGTCGCCGGCGAACTCATCCGCCGCGGTGAGTTCGACCAGATCGACATCGGGGTGGTGATCACCCAATTCACCGACGACCTGCCGTCGTTGCAGGATGTCGAGCGAGTGCAGGAACGGTTGGCCGCGCACGGCTGGCCGTTCGACCCGCTCGACGAAACCCGCGAGGACCACGCATAGCCGTCCTGCGGGCGCTGAGCGTCCCACCCGGTTTCGCCGTCTCGTTGCTGCTGCCCGCCCTGCAGCGGGTTCTCGAGGGCCGCGACCCGGCGCTGGTCGTGACGGCGGCACCCGATGAGTCTGCCTCGGCCGCTTTGCGGGTGGGGGAAGAGATCGACGACGACGTGGCACTGGTGGTGACGACATCGGGAACCACCGGTGCGCCCAAGGGTGCGTTGCTGACCGCCGCCGCCCTGACCGCCAGCGCCTCGGCCACCCACCACCGTCTCGGCGGCCGGGGCAGCTGGCTGCTGGCGGTGCCGCCGTATCACATCGCCGGTCTGCAGGTGCTGGTTCGCAGCGTGCTCGCCGGTCGCACACCCGTCGAGCTGGATGTCTCCGCGGGCTTCGACCTCACCCAATTGCCCGGCGCGGTAAGGCGATTGGCACCCGGTCGGCGGTACACGTCGCTGGTGGCCGCGCAGCTGGCCAAGGCGCTCACCGACCCGGCCGCCACCGCGGCGCTGGCCGAACTGGACGCCGTGCTGATCGGCGGCGGACCGGCGCCACGGCGAGTCGTGGAAGCCGCAGCGGCGGCCGGCATCAGGGCGGTACGCACCTACGGCATGAGTGAGACCGCGGGAGGCTGCGTGTACGACGGCGTGCCGCTCGACGGGGTCCGGGTGCGCATCCTGGCCGATGGCCGCATCGCGCTGGGCGGCCCGACCCTGGCCAACGGCTATCGCAACCCGGTCGATCCCGACCCGTTCGCCGAACCGGGCTGGTTCCACACCGATGACCTTGGCGCGGTGGATGATTCGGGTGTGCTGCGGGTCCTGGGGCGGGTCGATGACGCGATCAGCACGGGCGGACTGACCGTGCTGCCGGGGCCGGTGGAGACGGCGCTGGGCAGCCACCCGGCGGTGGCTGACTGTGCGGTTTTCGGGCTGGCCGATGACCGGCTGGGCCAGCGAGTGGTGGCCGCGATCGTGGTCCGCGCTGGTTGCGCCGTGCCGACGCTGGCGGCATTGCGCGCGCAGGTCGCGCGCACGCTCGATGTCACCGCCGCGCCCCGGGAACTGCACATCGTCGACGAGCTACCGCGACGCGGCATCGGCAAGATCGACCGGGCGGCGTTGGTGCGCCGCGTCGTCGGCGATCAAGTCGCCAGCGATCAATAGGCTGAGCGATCGTGAGAATTGCCCGCCGGGAAACGGCAGCCGTCGCAGTCGGCGTCGTCCTGGTGGCAGCCGCCTTCGTGCTGCCGCGGATGCACCTGGGTGTCAAACCGCGCAGCGATATCGGCCTGGAACGCTTCGCCTCGCGGGCCGGCGCGGCACCGATATTCGGCTACTGGGACATCCACGCCAGCTGGGGCACCACCGCCGCGATCGTGATTGCGCTGGCCGTCGTGATGTGGGGTCCGGTTGTGGCGCAGCGTCTTTCGTGGCGGCTACTGACCCTGGGCAGCTGGGTCACCAGCTGCGCCTGGGCGTTCTCACTGGCGATGATCGACGGCTGGCAGCAAGGCTTCGCCGGCCGATTGACCACCAAAGACGAGTACTTATCGGAGGTGCCGGGCATCAAAGACATCCCGGCGACGGTGCGCACGTTCGCCGGCCGGATCGTCGACTTCCAGCCGAATTCCTGGACCACCCATGTCTCGGGGCATCCGCCGGGCGCGCTGCTGACGTTTGTGTGGCTGGATCGGCTCGGCCTGCATGGGGGCGCCTGGGCCGGGCTGCTGTGCCTGCTGGTCGGTTCCAGCGCCGCGGCGGCGGTGGTGGTCGCCGTCCGCGCGCTGGCCGGTGAGCACACCGCCCGCCGCGCCGCCCCATTTGTCGCCTTGGCGCCGACCGCGATCTGGGTCGCGGTGTCGGCCGACGGATACTTCGCGGGCGTCGCGGCGTGGGGTATCGCGCTGCTCGCGGTTGCGGTGCACGGTGGGACGCGGTTTGCCGGACTGGCGGCCGCCGGGGCAGGCCTGCTGCTGGGCTGGGGCGTCTTCCTCAGCTACGGCCTGATGCTGATGGGGCTGCCGGCATTGGCGGTACTGGCCTCTTCCAGAGACTGGCGGGTGGGCCTGCGGGCGTTGGGGCCGGCCGTCTTGGCCGCGGCGGCGGTGGCGGCGGCCTTCGCGGTGGCCGGATTCTCCTGGTTCGAGGGCTACACCCTGGTGCAGCAACGCTATTGGCAGGGGATCGCCCACGACCGGCCGTTTCAGTACTGGAGCTGGGCCAACCTGGCGTGCGTGGTGTGCGCGATCGGGCTGGGCAGCGTCGCCGGCGTCAGCCGGGTGTTCGACCGCGATGCGATCCGCCGCCGCTCCGGATTTCACCTGCTAATGCTGGGGGCGCTGGCCGCCATTGTCTGCGCGGACCTGAGCATGCTGAGCAAGGCGGAGACGGAACGGATCTGGCTGCCGTTCACCATCTGGCTGACCGCGGCGCCGGCGCTGCTGCCGGCGCGGTCCGACCGGCTGTGGCTGGCGGTCAACGCCGCCGGTGCCCTACTGCTGAACAGCATCATCTTCACCAACTGGTAGGCGGATACATGGAAGGGTCGGCACTGGCACGTCGGCTCGGCACCACCGATGCGGTGGTGATCGGGCTGGGATCGATGATTGGCGCCGGGGTGTTCGCCGCGTTTGGCCCGGCCGCCCGGGCTGCGGGTGTGGGGCTGCTGATCGGGCTGGCGCTCGCCGCGGCGGTCGCCTATTGCAACGCGATCGCTTCGGCCCGGCTGGCCGCGCGGTATCCGGTTTCCGGCGGCACCTACATCTACGGGCGCGAACGCCTGGGACCGTGGTGGGGCTTCCTGGCCGGTTGGGGATTCGTGATCGGCAAGACGGCCTCGTGTGCGGCGATGGCGTTGACCGTGGCCTCCTACACCGTCACCGGGCCGGGGTGGGCGCAGCGAGCCGTAGCGGTTGCCGCCGTGGCGGTGCTGGCCGCGCTGAATTATCGCGGCATCACCAAGACCGCGATGCTGGCCCGAATATTGGTGGCGTGCACCTTTATTGCGCTCGCCGTCGTGGTGATCGGCATTGCCGCGGCCCGGCCCGGGTCCGCCCATCTGATCGAAGGCTGGTCCGTCGTCACGCCCTACGGGGTGCTGCAGGCGGCGGGACTGCTGTTCTTCGCGTTCGCCGGTTATGCGCGCATCGCCACGATGGGGGAAGAGGTCCGTGACCCGGCCCATGCCATCCCCAAGGCGATCACCCTGGCGCTGACGATCACGGTGGCGACCTATCTGGTGGTCGCGGTGGCGGTGCTGTCGGCCGCCGGCCCGGCCCGGCTCGCCGACGCCGCGGCGCCGCTGGCCGAGGCGCTGCGCGCCGCCGGTGTCGCGTCGTTGGTGCCGGTGGTGGCCGTCGGCGGCGCGCTGGCCTCCCTCGGTGCGCTGCTGGCGCTGATCGCCGGGGTGGGGCGCACCGCGCTGGCGATGGCCCGTCATCGCGACCTGCCTCGCTGGCTGGCCGCGGTCCATCCGCGTTATCAGGTGCCGCATCACGCCGAGATCGCGCTGGCCGTCGCGGTGTGCGTGCTGGTGGCCACCGTGGATCTGCGCGGCGCGATCGGTTTCTCGTCCTTTGGCGTGTTGATCTACTACGCGATCGCCAACGCGGCCGCCTATACCCTGGCGGGCCGCGGCCGGCTGCGGGCGCTGAGCGTCTGCGGGCTGATCGGTTGTCTGGTCCTGGTGGTCACACTGCCGTGGGAATCGGTCGCCGCTGGGCTGGGCATGTTTGCCGTCGGGGTCGCCGGGCGCTGGGTGGTGCTGCGCCGCCGAACCGGCTGACGGTGGGGTATCTGGCAACCCCCGAGTGCGCCACTCTGGCTCTGGTGGTGCCGCCCACCTCCCGGACGGCTTCACAGCCCGGCCGCGCGGGTGACCCGGGCAAAGCGGCTGTCCGGGGCGCACGCGTCGCGGACCACCGCGAGGTCGTCAATGACGTCGACGTCGGCCAGTGCCGTCACGGTCGTTGTCTCAATACCGTTGTGGCGCAACGCCTTCAGTGTGAGTTCACCGGTATCAGGCTGCGACATCGGGACGCCGCGCAGGCACTCCGCCGCAGCAGGGCTGTGGACTCCGAGCACCCACCAGCCACCGTCTATTGCCAATCCCAGCACCGCCGGCGTCTCGAGCAACCGTCGTGCGCAATCGCCCAGCAGTCCGGCGGAAACCTGGGGAGTATCCATGCCGATTTGCAGTACGGGATACCCGTCTGCCGCGTCGGCGTGTGCATTGGCGAGGCGGTCGGCGAAGTCGTCGCCACGTTGCTCGATGACCGTGAAGGCCTCCAGCCGTTGCCGGATGTCTTCGGCCTTGGCCGCCCCGTCCAAGTTGCCGGTGAGCGCCACCACCCGCGCGGCCACCGGCGCCGCGGCGACCGCATCGAGTGTGTCCAGCAGCGCCGCCGCGGCGATGTCGGCGGCGATCCGGTCACCCACCGCCACCGCCAGCCGCGTCTTGGCGAATCCCGGCTCCGGCGCCTTGGCGACCACCAGCACCGTGACCGGCAGCACGCTCACGAGATCACCTTCCAGAAGTCCAGAATCGCGATGATGCTGCCGCGCAACGAACCGCTGACCTTGGATTTGCCGCCGGTCCGGGGACCGTAGCTGACGTCGAGTTCAACCACCCGCCAGCCGGCTGCCGCCGCGCGGACCAACAGTTCCAGCGGATATCCGGACCGTCGATCGGCGACGCCCAGATGCAGCAGCGCCTCCCGCCGAGCCACCCGCATGGGCGCGATGTCGTGCACCGGCAACCCGTGGCGAGTACGCAGCCGCCAGCTCATCACCACCGTGCCCAGCCGCGCCACCCATGGCCAGTGCAATCCGCGAACCGGACGGCGTCGACCGGTTACCAGGTCGGTGCCCCGCTCGAGTTCGGCCACCAGCCGGGGCAACTCACCGGCATCCATCGAACCGTCGGCGTCGATCACCGCAACGATCGGGGTTGTCGCGGCTTCCACGCCCGCGTGCACCGCAGCGCCGTAACCGGGCCGCAGCTCGGTAACCACCTGCGCGCCGTGCCCGGCGGCCACCGCCGCCGTGTTGTCGGTGCTGTTGTTGTCCACCACCAGCACCCGATAACCGGCCGGGATCGCGGCCAGCACCGCCGGTAGCGACTCTTCCTCGTTGAGACAGGGCAGCACCACAGTCACCGCATCGTCGGGCATGCCCTCCGACCTTAGGCGAAGCCACGACCGGGATCAGTCGCCGGAGTGGCCGCCGCCGCTGCTACCGCTGCCGCCACCGCCGCTGCTACCGCTGCCGCCACCGCCGCTGCCACCGCTACTGCCGCTGCCACCGCCGCTGCCGCTGCCGCCGCCGCTGCCGCTGCCGCTGCCGCCGCCACCGCCGCCGCTACTGCCGCCGCCGCTGCCACCGCTACTGCCGCTGCCGCTGCCGC
>NZ_UPHQ01000194.1 GCF_900566055.1 Mycobacterium innocens | reverse complement strand
GCGGGATCACGTTCCCGGCGTGCCCGACGACATCATCGCCACGCACCTCGATACGGAGATTCTTCGACCAATCGTTGCTAGTCTGCATCTGTTAGGTGCGCTCCATCTCGGATCATCGGTGCTGTGGTAAGTCCGATTATCCTTGTGGCAGCGCGCCTTTCACGTTAACGACACTCGATGCCACTCAATTACATGTAGGGTCGAGGGATAGGTGGCGGCGGACCGCAAGAACGATCTATTGCCCGCGACCGCCCGCCAGTCCGAGATGATGGACATCTTCGCCGGCGCGACCGGACCCGGATCTGCGAATCGGTGCCCCGGTAACGCCAGGAGTTGTGCGAGGGCAAGGACGGCGAAGATCACCGTAGCCGCCAGGACGCTCATCCGGAAGTTCGATGTTACAAAAGCCAGTCCGATTAGTGGGCCGAGGAAGCTTCCCGCTCGGTTGAACATGTTCAAGGTGGCGAATGCTTCGATTCGGCGGTCGTCGGCTTCGGTGGCAAGATAAGCCCGCAGCGCCGGGTTGAACCAGCGCGCCAGCGAAAGCCGTTGCCGCCGCGGCAATCAACAACGTCGATAGCGATTGGGCGATCGCCAACAATCCGAATGCGCCAATGCGCAGCAGGCAACCGGCCACGATCAACTGTTTGTAGCCGAGCCGATCGGCGAGCGTACCGCCCACGAAAAGCAGGCCCTGCGGCTGAAGTTGCGCACACCCAGCACCAGGCCGACTGCCCACACTGCCAGGCCAAGGGTCCCTGCCAGATAGCTGGACAAGTAGGGCATCAGCATGTAAAAGCCTATGCTGGATCCGAATTGGTTGATCATGAGTACGCGGCTTGGGCCGGCTGAAACTGCGAAACTGGGCCCAGAATCCCATCATGGCACTATCCGACGTACTGCGGTTGGGGAAGGACATTGAGTCGCAACAGGTCTCGCACAACTGTGCTGCTGGCTTGTTGCGTAGACTTCGAACTCCCGGGAATCCCGCCGACCAGGCTGTCTAACCCGCTTCCAACGCCCGGCTGTTGTGCAACCGAGTTGACAGCAGGCAGGGCGTCGACGCTGTTGCCGGCCAGTGCTTGCGGAGCGGGGATCGTCGCCGCGGTCGCACTGGCCGGCATGCGTGGCACCGATAGCCGCCGACCCTGGTCGCCTGGCCGAGCCCGGCCGACACCGCACCGGCGACTTTCGCTGCGTCAGCTGCTCCCTGGGTGGGGACCATCCCCACGGTCATGCCGGCGGGCATGGTGAGGTCGCGCAGCGCACCGGGCACGAAGCACAGGAGTGACAACACCAAGACGACGGTGGAACTGATATTCAGCGTCGGCAATGTCACAATGGCCGCGTGCACGATCTTCCGCGTGTTCGGACCGGCTGCCTGGCTGACCGAGGCGGCGTGGGACGCCAGCCCGGCGGTGTTGGTGGTCCGCGCTGGCGGCGCGAAGGGAGTCAGCCTCGTCGCGGCATCCGACGAGGCGGCATAGGCGTACATGGTGGCCGCGTCCTGGGCCCACATCTCGCCGTAATGCGCTTCGGTGGCGGCGATCGCCGGAAAGCGGTGCGCGTCGGCCGCCGAATGCAGCTCGGCGGCCAACTCGTCCCATGCGGCCGCCGCGGCCAGCATCGGTCCCGCGCCCAGACCGCAGTACATCCGCCCCGAGTTCACTTCGGGCGGCAGTGCTCCGAAATCCATTGCCAGTACTCGGATTTCATCGCGCCGCCATCACGTTGGCAGCCTCGGCCACCGCATACGAACGGCCGCTGGCCAGCAGGGCCGCCACGAAATCCTGTGTATGGCCATAGCTTGAGCACTGACCTGCTGGTAGCGCTCGCCGTGAATGGCGAACCGCTGGGCGGTCAGCGCCGATACCTCGTCGGCGGCTGCGGGGATCACCGCGGTGGTCACGGCAGCCGCTGTGGCATTTCGCGCCGCCACGGCCGAGCCGGCAGTCGCCAAGGCCGCGGCGGCTGTGCTGAACGCGTCAGGTTCTGTGATGACGTACGCCATGTCTTCCTCTCCTAGGCCAGGTGACCAGCCGAACCAAAACTTGATAGCAGTATTGTACGTATGTAAACTATTGATAAAGCGAGTGTAAGTCCTGTTACTATTCGCATGTGAACAGAACCAATGAGGGTGACTCGCGAGCGGGTGTTCGGCTCAGCGAGCTGGATCCCAAGCAGGAACAAGCCTGGGAGCTATGTATTCATTCAGCTGCGTTACTGCAACGCACTCTCGATGCCGAGCTGCGTGCCGAGTGCGGCATGAACCTGCTCACCTTGGACACCCTGGTGCAGTTGTCCCGCGCGCCCGACCAGGCCCTGTACATGAAGGACCTGGCCACCGCTTTGGTCTACAGTGCCAGCGGCATTACTCGGATTGTTGACAACCTGGAACGATCCGGTCGTGTCGCGCGTAACCCGGATCCGGCCAATCGTCGGGCCACGCGAGTCCAGCTGACCCCACGAGGACTTGGTGATCTGCAATCAGCGTGGCAGCTTCATGCCCGGGGAGTCGAACGTTGGTTCGCCAAACACGTCAACCCGCGTCAGGCGAATGTTCTCGTCGAGGTGTTCGGCGCGGTGACCGCGGATTTAGAACGGCTGCGGTAGTGCAGGCTAGTGCCGGCGTCAATCTTCGGCGAAGACGTTCTCGGCGTCGCCGCTGACCACCGGTATCCGGACCAGCGACAAGACGTGGTGTGCCGGGCTGCCCGGCGGCGCCGTCAGCACGCAGTCGCTGCCCTGTTTGCGTGCCCGGTCCCGGGCGGTCACCAGGGCGGCGACACCTGCTGATCCAAGGTGGGTGACGGCACTGAGATCGATCGTCAAAGACGCCAGCCCCGAGCGGCTTTCGACGGCGATCTGGCTTTCCAGGGTCGTCGCTGCGGTGGCGTCGACATCGCCGCGCACGACGATGCGGCCGGGCTCGGCGACCAACGAGACGAACTCCGTGTCGATCGCCGCTGGGTAGGCGGCACGGCTGACCACTGCGTCGGTGACGAACTGCGCCGGCCGGGACAGCCGATGGGTGATGGTGGCGGTGGTCCCGTCGGCGTCGTGCCTGACGTGCGATTCGCCGACCAGGGCCGCGGCCATCGCGAGTCCACGCCCGCGGCCCTTTTCGCCTTCGCGGTGATCCTTCCACGTGCCCCTGTCGATCACCGATGCCCGCAGTTTGCCGTGACCGTCCAGCGTCGCCTCGACCACGAGACCGCCGGGAACCTCTGTGCCGTAACCATGTTCGACCGCATTCTCGACGAATTCGGAGATCGCGTGCACGACATCCGAGATATCGGTGGAGTCCGCACCGATCTGCACAAGCCATTCACGGAGCCGGGCGCGGATCCGGCGCGCGGCGTGGATCGTCGCGTCGGTCGTCATGGACAGCGGTGGCGCCGGGATCCGGCGTTGTGCCGCAAGCAGTGTGACGTCGTCGTTGTAACCCGTGGATCGCAGCAGCAGTTCGAGCGTTTCCGAGCACAGGCGGTCGACGGGCCGGGCCGGCGCATCGATGACGAAGCCGCCGCCGCTGGCGATGGTTGCCGCCAGTTCGGCGAATTCTGCCGTGCTGGCCCCCAGCGGCCTGCCCGGACGTTCGACCAAACCGTCGGTGTACAGCATGATCGCATCGTCGATGTTGAGCATCTCGGTACGCACCGGGAATCCCGTTGCGCTGCCGAGCGGACCCGCACCCGAGGGCTCCAGGTAGCGGGACTTCGCATCGGCGGTCACCAGCAACGGCGGTGGGTGCCCGGCGGTGCAGTATTGGAATTCTCCGGTGGCCAGGTCGAGGGAGCCGACACAGATCGTCGCTGAGGTCGAGCCGGGCACCTGGTCGTGGAAGGACTCCACCGCCTGCAGGGCTTCGACGATGGTGTGTCCCGCCCAAATCTGCATCCGCAGCGCCGTGCGCAACTGTGACATCACCGCCGCGGCTTCCACGCCATGGCCGACCACATCCCCGACGATCAGCACCAGCCGATCCCCCAGGGCCACCGTGTCGAACCAGTCCCCACCGGCCGCGGTGTCCCGCGCAGCCACGAGATACTGCGCGGTTAGGTCGGCGCCGGAAACGACAGGCACCGACGGAGCGAGCAGCGCCTGCTGCATTATGATGGCCGAGTCACGGACGTGGCGGTACCGCTCGGACAGCTCCTCGACCTGCGCTTCGGCGGCCAGTCGTTCGCGTACCCGGCTCGTGACGTCATCGAAGAGGATTTGCACGCCCTCGATCGATCCGTCAGCCCGGCGTCGCGGCGTGACGACAAAGTCGAAGAATCGCTCCTCGATTCCGGAACCGTCGAAGTCGGCCTGCAGCCGCCACTCGGATCCGGACTGTAGCTCGCCGGTTTGATACACCCGGTCGAACATGTGGTAAATCTGCTGTCCCTCGAGTTCGGGATAGACCTCGCGCGCCAGCTGTCCCACGCCGACAAAAGTCGGGCTGAGGGTGCGATACGCGGCGTTGGCTGCGACGAAGCGGTGGTCGGGTCCCTCCAGCCCCAGCAGCATCGCCGGCACATTCTCGAAGATCCGGCGAACGTCCGCTGCGGTGCCGACCTTCTTGTCCCAGTCCATGTCGGGCGCCATGTGGCTGTCCCTCCTACGGACCGATCGAGCAACCAAGGCAAGCGCGTCGACGGATCTCGTCAACGGCCAACAATCAGATTAGCAATGCCCACGACCAGGTCGCGGCACCAAAAGATCGGTCGAGTCAGGTGGCATTCGTGTTGAGCACCCGGTTGGCGGTCTCAGGCAGCACCTGCCGATACTTCGTGGACAGTTGGGTCAGCAGCACAAATGCCGCAGGCGCGTCGATGTTGAAGCGTTCCATCAGCACACCGGTCGCTTGCGCGATCAAGTCGCGGTCGACCAGTGGTTCGCGTCGTGCCCGCGTACGGCGGTCGGTTTCGATGGCCATGGCCGCGTGTGCCGCGAACGTCAAGGAAATCTCCTCGGTTTGCTCATCGAACGCATTCGGCTGCTCGGCGTAGAGATTCAGGACCGCTCCGCCGTCGGCATGCCCGAACAACTGGATTGACAGCATCGACCGGACCGAGGTCTGTGACAGTACCTCCTGAGTGAAAACCGGCCACCGGGTCTCACTGTTGACGTCATCCACCCGCCAGATTCGTTGCCCCTTGGGCACTTCGAAGCACGGGCCCTGTAGATAACGCTGCGCGATGTTGTCGATGACGAGGGAGTCGACGTCGCTGGCTGCCACCGAGCGGATGACACCGCGGTGGGTGATCAACGTGATCCCGGCGTGGCTTACGGCCGGAATATGCACTGCCGCAGCGGCGGTGATCCACTTCAGCCGTTTGGTCGTAGTCATCTCTTTGCTGTAGCCGTCCAGCAATTCCGCGGCGGCTGCGTCGATATCGGCTGCCTCGGGTGACTTGGCAACGAACTTCTCGCCGGGCCGGTTCACCGCGTCCTCCTGTCGGGTGATGCGCTACGCAAGCTCGACGATCTGGCCGTAGCTTTCGGGTCGGCGCATGCTCGGTAATGGCAACGACTTCAACCAGTCCCGGCGCTGGTCGAAGTCGAGATCGGCGATCAGCAACGCTTTGCGCACCCGGGGACGTGCGGCGCCAGGCACCTGTCCTCGTCGCATGTGCACGTCTATCGGGTACCCAGACGGCCCGCTGACAACCCCCGGATTCGGCGGCGTGGTCCGGATCGTGGCGGTGTGGGTTTGTGGTTCTGCCGATCGGGTAGCCGATACCACGCGCGATTACCAAACAGCCCACGCGCACTGAGCGCGATTGAGAGCGAGGAGGACATCCCGTGGCGCAGGCCGCTCTGAAATCACCGACCGATGTAATCGACTTTCTCGTCGACCAGCACGAGCAGATCAAATCGCTGTTCGCGAAGACATTGTCCAGCTCGGGTAAACAACGAGAAGAGGCGTTCCTCGAGCTGCGTCGCTTGTTGGCGGTGCATGAAACCGCCGAGGAGGAAATCGTCCATCCGCGGGCCAAGCGCAAGATTGCCGGTGGGGAGACGGTAGTCACCAAGCGACTGGAGGAAGAGCACGAAGCCAAGACCGTGCTCAGCGAGCTGGAGAAGCTCGACGTCGACAGCGCCGAGTTCACCAGCAAGCTCACCAAGCTGCGCGATGCCGTCATCGACCACGCCGAGCATGAAGAATCCGAGGAGTTCGTCAAGCTGGGCGACGAACTGAGCAGCGACGAACTCGAACGGATGGGCCGCGCCGCCAAGCTGGCCGAGGCGACCGCACCCACCAGACCCCACGCCGGGGTGGAGTCCCAGATCGCCAACCTGATGGCCGGACCGTTCGCGGCGATGCTGGACCGGGCACGCGACGCGATTGTCGGCAAAGGCTGATTTGCCGGGGGCAACCCCAACCCGAAGTGGCCCGGTGCGCGAAGCACTGGGCTACTTCGAGCCTGCGATCTACGATGATCTCGCCCAGAATCTCGACCGCCGTCTTGAAGCGACCGGCGCGCGTTACCTCGGCCACGGGCGTCCTCGTCTCCCAACGTTGCGAGACAGGACGCTTCGAGAATGAGGTTACCGCCGTTTGGGTGATGCCCGCGAAGCTCAGAACGGGCGGCATAATCGAACATACATTCGGTTATGCCGCACCCGTCCGACGACTCACGACTCGTCCAACGCAATCTGGCGAACCATGTCTGACCGCGCAAGTAGGGTCGTCAAATTATGGGGTCGGTGCATGACGTCATCGAGGCGTTCCGGAAGGCTCCGTCGAACGCGGAGCGGGGAACGCAGTTCGAGAAGTTGATGGTGCGCTACTTCGAGCTGGACCCGATGCTGGCGCAGCATTACGACGCGGTGTGGCGGTGGATCGATTGGCCGGGACGGCAGGGTAAGGGCGACACCGGCATCGATCTGGTCGCGCGGGAACGTGACACCGGCAATTACACCGCCATCCAGTGCAAGTTCTACGAGCCGACGCACACGCTGTCCAAGGGCGACATCGACTCGTTTTTCACCGCGTCGGGCAAAACCGGCTTTACCAACCGGGTGATCATCTCCACGACGGATCGGTGTGCCGCATGATCCGTTCCACCGTGCGCCGCGCCACCGGGATGCCCTGTCGCTGCAGGTGCGCCCACATCTTCAGGCTGCCGTACAGGCTCTCCGGCGGGAGTTTTCCGTCGGCGTCAGGTTCGTA
>NZ_UPHQ01000172.1 GCF_900566055.1 Mycobacterium innocens | reverse complement strand
CTGGTGCGATGGGCGCGACGGAGGTTCAAACGGCTCAGGTCGTTCAAAAGGGCCCAGCGATGGTGGAAAGACCTGGTGCAACGTCAACCAGGCATGTTCGCCCACTGGGCGTGGATGACCGAGTTCTAAACGGACTGGATGAGAAGAGCGGAGTGACGGGAGACTGTCACGCTCCGTTCTGTGGGAGCCCCGGGGTGAGACCCCCCGGGGCCACCCGGCGATTCCTTCGGTGCTCGTCCCGCGGCCGGTATGCGGCTAGACCTGTCGGCGCGTGATTGTATGCACCACCCGGCTTGAGAATCACGGATGCGTTCACATCGGCCCGGCCAAGCCCGGTGTCCAAGGACCCGGGGGAGCCGGGCATTACGGCCCTAGCAGGGCCAACGTCGAGCTGGTGGACTCGACTGCGGATTCGTTCAGCTGTATCGGGCCCTGCTGTGGTGGACGTCGAAAGTATCGGCAAGCGATAGGATTTTCGAGGTGGTTGGCGATACGGCAGCTGCGGGCGGCCGGTGGCTGTCGCGAGTTCGCCGACTGATCGAACCGGCACTGGTGGTGTCGACCGTCGGTCTGTTGGCCGCCGGTGGGATCGGCTGGTTGCTCGGTGAACGCGGCGTGGCCGAGGGCACCTGGATCGCGGGTACGGTACTGGCCGTCGTGCCGGCCTCGGTCTGGGTAGTGGCCGCGTTGCGCCGGGGCCGGATCGGCGTCGACGTCATCGCGGTGTTGTCACTGATCGGTACCCTGCTGGTGGGCGAATACGTGGCCGGCGCATTGATCGCGGTGATGCTGGCAAGTGGTCGTGCCCTCGATGCGGCCGCTGAACGCCGCGCGTCGCGCGACCTGCGGTCGCTGCTCGAGCGTGCGCCGCGGTTTGCGCGGCGACGTGCCGGCACGCAGGTGAGCGTTATTCCGTTGGCGGACGTGGTCGTCGACGACATTGTCGTCGTCGGCCCGGGCGAGGTGGTCCCCGTGGACGGGCGCATCGTCGACGTGGTGGCCGTCCTGGACGAGTCCGCGCTTACCGGCGAGCCGCTGCAGGTGGAACGTGCGGTCGGCGAACCGGTCCGCAGCGGTGTGGTCAACGCCGGCAGCGCTTTTGAGCTGCGCGCCACCGCAACCGCCGACGAGAGCACCTATGCCGGCATTGTCCGAATGGCGCAGCAGGCGGGTGCGGAGACCGCGCCGATCGTGCGGTTGGCCGACCGCTACGCGGCATGGTTCCTGCCGCTGTCGTTGCTGCTGGCCGCGGCTGCCTGGCTGGCGAGCGGGTCGGCCGTCCGCGCCGTGGCGGTTCTGGTGGTGGCAACCCCCTGTCCGCTGCTGCTGGCCGCGCCGGTGGCGATCGTCTCCGGCCTGTCCCGGGCATCCCGGGCGGGGGTGGTGATCCGCAGCGGAGTCGCGTTGGAAAACCTCGGGCACGCAACGACTTTGGTGATGGACAAAACCGGCACGCTGACGATGGGACGTCCTGCTGTGGTCGACGTGGTGGCCGCCCCCGGCCGGGACGCCACCGAGACGCTGCGGCTGGCCGCCTCGGTGGATCAGCTTTCCCCGCACGTCCTGGCCGAGGCCATTGTCACCGAAGCGCTCAGCCGGGGTCTGCGCTTGTCACTTCCCACCGATGTCGTCGAAGAGCCGGGCCGCGGTGTCACCGCCAACATCGACGGGCATCGCGTCACCGTCGGCAAGTCGGCCGCCGACGCCCTGACCGGCGCCTGGGTGCGAGCCGCGGTCAACCGGGCCCGGTTGGACAGCGCGGCGATCGCCTGGGTCTGCGTCGACGGTGACCTGGCCGGGGCGGTGTTGCTGCGCGACCCGTTGCGCCGGCAGGCGCCGCGCACCGTGCGCCGATTGCGCGAGGCCGGGCTGACCCGGCTGATCCTGCTCACCGGCGACCGGGCCGAACCGACGCGGGAGGTCGCCGCGATTCTGGGCCTGGACGAGGTCTACGCCGACCAGAGCCCGGCCGACAAGTTCGCCGCGGTGCGCGCCGAATCCGAACGCGCGGTGACGGTGATGGTCGGCGACGGCGTCAACGACGCCCCCGCGCTGGCGGCGGCCACGGTCGGGGTGGCGATGGGCGCCCGCGGAGCCACCGCGTCTTCGGAGGCCGCCGACATCGTCTTGACCACCGATCGGCTCGACCGGCTCGCCGATGCGATGGACATCGCGCGCTGGTCCCGGCGGATCGCCGTGCAGAGCGCGGTCGTCGGTATGAGCCTGTCACTGCTGGCCATGGCGATCGCGGCGCTGGGCTGGCTGCCGCCCGCGGCCGGTGCATTGTTGCAAGAGGGTATCGATATCGCGGTGATCGGCAACGCGCTGCGGGCGTTGCGCGGTAACCCGGACACCGAGCTGCACTTGGCCGCGGGTACCGAGCAGCTGCTGCACCGCTTCGCTGACGAACACGACCAGCTGCGTGACACCATCGGGCTGCTGCGCACCGCCGCCAACCGGGTGGTCGCCGGACCCGATGCCGCGGCGCTGGCATCGTTGGCCGCGGCGCATACCTTGCTGACCGAGCAGATCCTGCCGCACGAACAGGCGGAGGAGGCCCAGCTTTACCCGGCGCTGGCGCGCCCGCTGGGCAGCGGTGAAGCCACCGCCACCATGAGCCGCACCCATGCCGAAATCCAGCGGCTTTCCGATCGGATCGCGACCCACCTGGCGCTGGCGCAGTCGGCCGGGGCTATCCAGCACGACCAGGTCGATGACCTGCTGGCCTGCTTGTACGGCCTGTATGCGCTGTTGCGGCTGCACTTCGTGCAGGAAGAGGAAAGCTACTTCACCCTCGCCGAGGACGACGCCGGGGCCGGCCCGCCACCGCGGCCTACCGCCGCGCAAGCACACAAATCCTGATCACGGTTCGCCGGCGTGGCGCCGAGAGGACGTTCGCCGATTCGGCAATGGCACAAAGTCCTTCGCTACAGGGACGCCGTGCTCTCGTCCGGCCGATGTGATTGCGCGATCGTTGATACGACGAGCCCGCCGACCGAAAGGAATAACGGCTATGAATGCGCAATTTCCAGATGCCGGCACGGTCCGCACGGTCCTGACGCTGGCCTCTCGGGCGCCATCTGTGCACAACACGCAGCCGTGGTGGTGGCGGGTGGGGGAAGCTTCCCTGCATCTGTACGCCGACACGAGCCTGCAGTTGCCCAACACCGACCCGGAAGGGCGCGACCTGATCCTGAGTTGCGGTGCGGCACTGAACCACTGCGTCATCGCCCTGGCCGCGACGGGTTGGCAAGCCAAAGTGTGTAGGCTGCCCAATCCGGCGGATCCGAGTCATCTTGCCTCGATCGAAGTGTCTCGTCAGAACGCCGACCAGCTGGATATCATGCTGGCCGCGGCGATACCGCGGCGGCGAACCGATCGGCGGCACTACAGTTTCTGGCCGGTGCCGGTCAGCGACATTGCGTTGATGGCTGCGCGAGCCGCCCGCAACGGGGTGACGCTACACCAGGTCGACGCCATGGACAAGCTGAATGCCGTTGTAGCGAAATCGGTTTGGGACCACGAATCCGATGCCGACTCTCTCGCCGAGCTCACGGAGTGGAGCGGCCGGCACGCCTCGGCGGTCGGCGTTCCCGCCCGCAATACGCCCATCCCTGACCCCGCGGCGGCGATACCCAGCCGGCGTTTCGCCGGCCCGGCGCTGGCCATGCCGCCGGACGTCTCACCCGCCGACGACAACGCGGTGATGCTGGCCTTGGGGACGCGCACCGAGGACCGGCTGGCTCAGCTACGCGCCGGTGAGGCCACCAGCGTCGTGCTGTTGAGCGCGACGGCGATGGGACTGGCCAGTTGCCCGGTCACCGAACCGCTGGAAATCGCCGAAACACGTGCGGCGGTTCGTGCCGATGTCTTCGGCGATAGCCAGTATCCGCAGATGCTGCTGCGGGTGGGCTGGGCACCCATCAATGCCGATCCGTTGCCGTCGACGCCACGACGTGACCTCTCGGAGATCGTCGAGTGGATTGCCGACGGCGAGATATCTGTCAACGGATAGGCGTCCGATAACCAATGCCCGCAAGAAGTTTCAGGAAGTTGCGATGGAGACGTTCACGATAGACCCGCGCTGCTGGCGGATTGCCCGCTTGGTCGGTCGCAATCCGCTGCTTCGGCGCACCGACCGTCTCGAAGCCCTGCTGCTGCTGGTCGCTCTGGTCGCGTCGCTTTTCCTGATACCTGCCGCCGCTGTCGTGGGCGCCGGGGTCTTCGACGCCCGGGATCGCCAGTACGCCGCGCAGGCGCAGGCACGGCACCCGGTGACGGCCACGGTCACCGGTGCCACCCGTAACCCGAACTCCGGCGGGATTGTCGTGCACGTGCGCTGGCCGGCGGCGGCCGGTGAGCGCACCGGCTCGTTGGCGCACAGTGCTCCGCTCAGGGTGGGGCAGCGCGTCGAAATCTGGGTGGACCGGGACGGCGATCTGGTCAGGCCACCGACACCGAGGTGGCATGCGGGTGTGGACGCGGTCGTCACCTCGGTGCTGATCGTGCTGACATGCGGTGTCGCGATGGCGTCACTGGTCGCCTCGGTCCGCTCCCGGCTTGACCGGGCACGCGATGCCGGGTGGGAGCGTGACATCAGGTGCCTGCAGGACGACGGTGGTCGGAGGAATCGATATTGAACACCTATGCCGGGACAAGATTCAGATGCCGCAGCATTCGCCAGCGCTCGTGAAATAGGCTGATGACGTGTCGATGACCAGACATGGGGAAGACTCCGATGCTGTATTGCTGGACACCGTCGGGTTGCACCGCCTGGTCGAGGTACTGATTCAGCGGGGCTATCGCGTCATTGGTCCGACGTTGCGTGACAACGCGATTGTGCTCGCCGAACTCGACTCGGCCGACGATCTCCCGTGCGGCTGGGGCGTCGACGTGGCGCCGGGGCACTATCGGGTGCGCCGGCGCGACGACGACGCGCTGTTCGGGCATTCGGCCGGGCCGCAGTCGTGGAAACAGTTCCTGCACCCGCCGCGGCAGCGGTTGTGGGCCGGCACCCGGGACGGTTTCGGCGCCACCGAATCCGAGGATGTTCCGCGGTATGCGTTCCTCGGCGTGCGCGGCTGCGATCTGGCCGCGATCGGGACGCTCGACCGGGTGCTGGGCGGTGCGGCATATGCCGACAGCACCTTCGTCGGCCGCCGGCGGCGGGCTTTCGTGGTCGCGGTGAATTGCACCGAACCGGGCGGGTTGTGTTTCTGTGCCTCGATGGGCACCGGACCGGCGGTCGGCCCCGGTTACGACTTGGCGTTGACCGAGCGCGTCGGCACCGAGGGGGTGACCTACCTGGTGGACGTGGGCAGCCAAGACGGCGCCGACGTGCTTGCGGCGGTGCCGCACCGGCCGGCCGGCGGCGACGAAATCGATTGCGCGCGTGCCGATGTCGAGGCCGCGTCGCATCGGATGGGACGGCAGATGCCGGACACGGATCTGCGTGAGCTACTCGTCCGGTCGCGCGAGTCGCCGCAGTGGGAAGAGGTGGCCAGCCGCTGTCTGACCTGTGGCAACTGCACGATGGTGTGCCCGACCTGCTACTGCACCAGCACCGAAGACGTCACCGATCTGACCGGCGAGCACGCCGAACGCTGGCAGCACTGGGCGTCCTGCTACGAATTCGACTTCACCTATGTCCACGGCGGCGGCAGTGTGCGCCGATCCGGCGCGTCGCGGTACCGGCACTGGCTCACCCACAAACTGGGTACCTGGCACGACCAGTTCGACATGTCGGGCTGCGTCGGCTGCGGGCGATGCATCGCCTGGTGTCCCACCGGCATCGACATCACCGAGGAAATGAACAAGATGGCCCGCGATGACTGAGGGAGCTGACCGGGTGACCAGCACCGCGCCGTCGGCTGCGATGGCGCCGGTCCCGTACCGGGTGCGCAGCCGGGTGGTGGAAAGCCCGGATGCGGCGACGTTGTGTCTGGAGCCGCTCGATGCGGTACTTCCCGCGCCGCAGCCCGGTGAATTCATGATGCTCTACGCATTCGGCGTCGGCGAAGCGGCGATATCCATCAGCGGCGATCCCACCGTCACCGACGGCTCGATTACCCACACCATCCGCGCGGTCGGGGCGGTCAGCCGGGCCCTGCACGGTGCCCAGCCGGGCACCCTTATCGGTGTGCGCGGGCCGTTCGGCACCACCTGGGGACTCGACGAGGCGGCCGAACGGGATTTGGTGATGGTGGCCGGCGGTGTGGGACTGTGCCCGCTGCGTCCGGCAATCCTTGGCGCGTTGGCGAACCGCACCCGCTACGGCCGGCTGATGCTGGTCGTGGGTGCCCGCTCCAAGGCCGACTTTCTGTTCGCCGCACAACTGGAAAAGTGGGCGGACGACCCGCACATCGAACTCCACCTGACCGTCGACGTGCCCGTCCAGGACTGGCGCGGTGAAGTCGGTCTGGTGACCGAACCGTTGCGCCGGCTCGCGCTGCGGCCCGACCGCACCACCGCGTTCCTGTGCGGGCCCGAGCCCATGCTCCGGTTCGGGGCAGCCGCCCTGCTCGCCAAAGGCGTTGCGGCCCGCGATATTCGGGTATCGCTGGAGCGCAACATGCAGTGCGGTGTCGGTTGGTGCGGCCACTGCCAGCTGGGACCATTGCTGGTGTGCCGGGACGGACCGGTCGTCGGTTACGACGTCGCCGGCCCGCTACTACGGGTCAAGGAGCTGTAGATGAGTCCCAGTCTGGCGGTGTGGAAATTCGCCTCGTGTGACGGTTGCCAGCTGACCTTGCTCGACTGCGAGGACGAGCTGCTCACTCTTGCCGACCAGGTGCAGATCGCCACGTTCGCCGAGGCCTCCAGCGCGATGGTCGGCGGGCCGTACGACATATCCCTGGTCGAGGGCTCCGTCACCACCCGCCACGACGAGCAGCGCATCCGCGAGATCCGGGACCAGTCGAAGATACTGGTCACCATCGGCGCGTGCGCGACCGCCGGCGGAGTGCAGGCGCTGCGCAACTTCGCCGACGTCGGCGAGTTCACCTCGCTGGTCTATGCGAACCCGGAATACATTGACACCCTGGCGACTTCGACACCGGCGGCCGCGCATGTCAAGGTCGACTACCAGCTGCACGGCTGCCCGATCGACCGCGGACAGCTGCTGGACACCCTCGCCGCGCTGCTGGTCGGGCGCAAACCGCGGCTGCCGGCCAAGACGGTGTGCACCGAATGCAAACTGCGTGGGACGACGTGTGTCGTTGTCGCCGAAGGCATTCCGTGCCTGGGACCGGTCACCCACGCCGGCTGCGGCGCCTTGTGTCCCAGCCATCATCGCGGCTGCTACGGCTGTTTCGGTCCGTCCGCGGCACCGCAAACCGTCACGCTGATCCCGCTACTGCGCCGCGACGGGATGTCCGACGGGGATGTCGACCGGGTGTTCTCGACGTTCAACGTCACCGCGTTCGCCGCTGAACGAGCCAGCGTGCGGGGCGACCAGTGACCCCGCAAGACCGGACGCTCAGCGTCGGCACCCTGACCCGCGTCGAAGGGGAAGGGGCGCTGCACGTCACGCTGAAGGACGGCGCGCTGGACAGCGTGCAGCTCAACATCTACGAACCGCCAAGGTTTTTCGAAGCATTCCTGCGGGGGCGGGCCTACACCGAGCCGCCGGACCTGACCGCGCGGATCTGCGGCATCTGCCCGGTCGCCTATCAGGTCAGTGCCTGCAACGCGATCGAACAGGCCTGCAGCGTCGAGGTGGATCCGGAGCTCGTGGCACTGCGCCGGCTGTTGTACTGCGGCGAATGGATCCACAGCCACGTCCTGCATGTCTACCTGCTGCACGCGCCGGACTTCCTCGGCTGTCCGGACGTGATCGCCCTGGCCCGCGACCAGCGTGCGGCGGTCGAGCGCGGGCTGCGGCTGAAGAAGGCCGGCAACAAGCTGATGGACTTCATCGGCGGACGGTCGATACACCCCATCAACGTGCGCCTGGGCGGGTTCTACTCGGTGCCCGACCGGTCACAGCTGGCGCCGCTGGCCGAGCTGTTGCGCCGGGCGCTCGACGACGCGTCGGCGACGGTGGAGTGGGTGTCCGGGTTCGACTTTCCCGACCTCGAGCTCGACCACGAGATGCTGGCGTTGAGCCAGCCGGGTCAGTACGCGATCGAGAACGGCGCCATCGCCCGCAGCGCCGGCCCGTCGTTCCCGGTGGCCGATTTCACCGGGCACGTGCACGAGTCGCAGGTGCCGCATTCGACCGCGCTGCATGCCACCCTTGACGGTGGCCGCTACCTGACCGGGCCACTGGCGCGGTATTGCCTCAATTCGTCGGCGCTGTCGCCGATCGCCGCCGAGGCCGCCGCAGCGGCAGGACTGTCCGGTGAATGCCGAAATCCCTTCCGCAGCATCGTTGTTCGTGCCGTCGAGGTGGTCTACGCGATCGAGGAGGCGTTGCGCATCATCGACGGATACCAGCGGCCGTCACGACCATTCGTGGAGGTTCCGGTCCGTCCGGGGGTCGGGCACGGCGTCAGTGAGGCGCCCCGCGGCCTGCTGTACCACCGATACGAAATCGATGACGACGGGCTGATTTCGGCGGCGACGATCATCCCGCCCACCTCGCAGAACCAGGCGGCCATCGAGGACGACCTGGCTCGTGTGGTTTCGGCGAACCTCGCCCTCGATGATGCCGAGTTGACCACCCTGTGCGAACGGGTGATCCGCAACTACGACCCGTGTATCTCCTGCTCGGCGCATTTCCTGACGCTGACGGTGCAGCGCGGATGACCGCGGGTGCGGTTGTCGTCGTCGGGCTGGGCAATCGCTACCGCCGCGATGACGGCGTGGGCGTTGTCGCCGCCGCCGCGCTCGACGAACTGGGGTTGCCCGATATCCGGGTGGTGACCGACATTGTGGAGCCGATGGGCCTGCTGGAGGCGTGGTCGGGCGCTGGGCTGGCCATCGTGATCGATGCCGCGGTCGCGACGCCGCCCATGCCGGGCCGGGTAAGTCGTTGTTCCTTAAGCGATTTAGCTGCACATCAGGCAATGAGTTCGCACCGTGTCGATCTCGCCGCCACCTATGCACTCGGTAAGGTCCTTGACCGGATACCCGACAAGCTGGCGGTGCTCACCGTCGAAGTGGCCGACACCGGTCATGGCGTGGGTTTGACACCACAGGTGGCAGCCGCGGTGCCGGCGACGGTGCGCATGGCCGTCGATCTGGCCACGGCTGTGCACCACGGCGATGCCGAGGTACGCCCGTTGGTTGCCGGGCAAGAGGGTGACTGGTCACATCAGTCACACGGGTCACCCGGAGATGGGGGTGCCCGTTCTGCCCACCTGTGAGCGACAAATCGTTGCGCGCCTTGAGTTGTCGCTGAGTTGTCGCTCTGAGGCGGGCAAACCGCGTACCGGCCCCATCCGGGTGACGCGTGTGGTAGCTGTGATCGCCGTGGCCAAGGACACCGCCGGAACGATAACTGGACCAGCGCCCCGCGCGCAGTCGATCAGGGTTTGCCCTTCAATGAGGTTCTTGAGATACAGAGCCCGTAGGGGTATGTCAGCGCCGGCTGCAGCTCAACGGCGGGGCTGAAGTCCCCGCAGCGCGACGGCATGGTGCCGAGCTCACTGAGCCGGCTCTGACGGGCGCGGCACGTCGAACCGGAACCGCCGGCCGGTGACCAGGTCCGGAAGTATCCGCACATAGTGCTTTTTCTCGGTTGCGATCCAGGTCAAGAGCTGGGCGCGGTCGGCCTCCTCGATCTCCTCGTCGCTACGAAGTGAGCGTGCCCTGCCTTGGATGATCACGCTCCAGCCCTCGACGGCAGTGTGATCGTCGACTTCGAACAGCACCTGATTGTTCATCGCGGCGCTGACCAGCTTGGTGCCTTCCGCGGTGCGGAACAGGATGGTGCGGCGCTGGACGACGAAGTTCACCGGGAAGATCTGCGGACGGCCGTCCACGCTGGTGACCAGCCGCCCCAAGGTCACGCTTTTCAGCAGTTCCCAGCATTCGCTCACGGGCAGGATGGTGATCACTTCACCGGTTCCCGACATCAGCCAACCCCTCTCATCTGTTCGATCACCAGCACAGGCTATTGGAGTCGGCCTCGTAAAGCGGCGAGCGGGCCACCACCGTTCAAGCCGTTTTGGCCGCGTGCTTGTCGACGTAGTTCACCACGTCGGTGAGGGTGCGAAGCGACGCGTAGTCCGACTCGGGGATGTCGACGTGCATCCGTTTGTGGATCCCGAGAAGGAAGTTCAGCCAGTCCATGGAATCGAGGTCGACTTGATCGCGCAGCAGCACGTCGTCGCGGATGTCGTCGGCGTCGACTTCAGGCGCGATGGTGGTCAACACGGACAGCACCGCGTCACGAGTGTTCTGTTGGGTCGTCATGTGTGCATCACTTTTCCAAGAGGTCGGGTTGCTGGAGGAGTTCATTGATGGCGCTCAGGAACAGGGCGCCGCGGTGACCGTCGCTGGCCCGGTGGTCGGCGGCGAGGGTGCCCTGCACGGTGGAGACGACGCGAATGCCGCCGTCGATGACGCAGACCCGCTGGCTCGGCTTGCCGAAGCCGACGATGGCGACCTGCGGTGGGTAGATCACCCCGAAGACCGTGTCGACGCCCTGGTCGCCGAGGTTGGTCACCGTGATGGTCGGGTCCGACATCTCCGAGCTCCGCAACGAAAAGGAACGTGCCCGCGCCACCAGATCGGTGAGGTCGCCCATCAACTCGTCGAGCTTCTTGTCGGGAACGTCGTGGATGGCCGGCGCGACCAGGCCACCGCCGCGCAGCGAAATCCCCACGCCGACATGAATACCCGTCGCGGGCTGGAACCCGTCATCGCGCCAAAATCCGTTGAACTCGCGGTACCGTTGGGCGGCGAGGCCGACGGCCTTCAACAGCAAGACGGCCGGCAGCACCCGCTCGGTGATGGATCGCTGGGCGTTTCGCGCGGTCAGCCAGGTCAGCGACTTTTCCATGATGATTTCGTCGGCAAGGTAGTAGTGCGGAATCTCGCGCTTGGACCGGCTCATCGCCGCCGCGATGGATTTCCGCATCAGCGCGGCGCGGTCGGCCGCGGTCGGCTTGATGGGGACCTTGGCCTTCGGCTTTTCGGCCGGTTTGGCCGCCGCCGCATGCTCGACGTCGTTGATGGTGACCGCTGCCTGGGGACCGGTGCCGGTGACGGTGTCGAGATCGACGTGCAGCGACTGCGCCAGTCGGCGGGCGGCGGGGGAGACCCAGCGGCGATGCGGCGGCGGCCCGGGCGGGGCCACCGGCGCGTGCCCGGCACCCGACGGTGCCGGGGTGGCCGCTGCGCCGGCCGCGATCGGGGGCCGGGCCCGCTTGCGCGGTTGTTTGGTTGCGCGCTCACCCGGTTCCAGCAACGTGGCCAACGGGGTTCCCACTTCGACGGTTTCGCCCACCGGCACGAGCAACTCGTTGACGGTGCCCTCCTGCCAGCACTCGATTTCCACTGCGGCCTTGGTGGTTTCGATGATTGCCACGATCTGTCCGCGGGTCACCTGGTCGCCGGGTTTGACCAGCCATTCATTCAGGGTGCCCTCGTCCATGTCGGAACCGAGCGCGGGCATGGTGAACTCGATCATGATTGGTCACCGAACATGTCGTGGACCGCGGCGACGATCTTGGCGGGCTGCGGCAGCGCCGCCTCCTCCAAGTGTTTGGCATAGGGAATGGGAACTTCCGCGCTGCACACCCGCGCAACCGGTGCATCGAGGTCGTAGAACGCCCCCTCCATGATTTGCGCCGAGACTTCCCCTGCCAGACTGCCGCTGCGCCAGGCTTCGTCGATCACCACTGCGCGATGCGTCTTGCGGACCGATTCCAGGATGGTGTCGGTGTCCAGCGGTCGCAGCACCCGCAGATCGATGACCTCGCAGTCGATTCCGGCCAGCGACAACTCGTTCGCCGCGTCGAGCGCCTTGGCCAGGCAGCCGCCGTAGGCAATCAGCGTCACGTCGGTGCCGTTGCGGCGCACCGCCGCCCGACAGATATCGGTCGGCTTGAGCACATCGACATCTGCCGAAGTGTTGTAGAGCTGAACGTGCTCGAAAATGATCACCGGGTCGGGGTCGGCCAAGGCGGGGGCGAGCATGCCGTAGGCATCCTCGATGGTTGCCGGCGCCACCACCTTGATGCCCGGAATGTGGGCGTACCAAGGCTCGAGGCTATGTGAGTGTTGCGCGGCGAGCTGACGTCCGGCCCCGGTCGCCATCCGGACGACGATCGGCACCGAGAACTGCCCACCGGACATGTGTCGCAGCGCCGCAGCGGTATTGACGATCTGGTCCAGCGCCAGCAGGCTGAAGTTCACCGTCATGACTTCGATTATCGGGCGTAATCCGTTGAGGGCCGCCCCGATCCCGATACCGACGAAACCCAGCTCGGACAGCGGGGTGTCACGCACCCGGTCGGGGCCGAATTCCTCCAGCAGGCCCTTGGACGCGGCGTACGTGCCGCCGTAGCGTCCGACATCCTCGCCCATCAGCACGACGTGCGGGTCGTTGCTCAAGGCGTCGCGAATGCCGTCGTGAACCGCGGTCCGGTAGCTGGTCTTCATCGTGTCGGCTCCCAAGTCGATTCGTCGGTCGCGGTGCCGTCCCCGACCGGCGTCAGCACATCCCGCGCGAGGTCGGCCGGGTCTTCCCACGTCCCGGCTTCGGCGTAGGCCACCGCGGCCTCGATCTCGGCGGCGGCCCCATCTTCGATCTCCCGCACGTCGTCGTCGGTGATCGTGCCGTTGTCCAGGCACTGTTGGGTGAACAGCCGGATCGGGTCACGCTCACGCCACCGCTGGACTTCGGACTTGTCGCGGTACAGTTCCGGGTCGAACATCGAATGCGCGCGGAACCGGTAGGTACGGAACTCGATGAAGAACGGGCCGCCGGTGTTGCGGACGTGGTCGACGCCTTGTTGGGTGGCGTTGAGGCACGCCTCGACGTCCATCCCGTCCACGGCCAGCGTCGGAACCCGGTACGACGCCGCCTTGACGGTGAGGTCGGTCTGCGACTGCGCCCGGTCCAACGCGGTACCCATGGCGTAAAGGTTGTTCTCGCACAAGAACAACACCGGCAGATTCCACAGGGCGGCCATGTTCAACGACTCGTGAAAGGCGCCCTCGGCGACCGCGCCGTCGCCGAAGTAGCACGCGGTGACCCGGTTGCGCTTGAGCATCGCGTCGGCGAGCGCGACACCCACCGCCAGCGGCAGCCCGCCGGCCACGATCGCGTTGCCGCCGTAGAACCGCCTGGACTTGTCGAACAGGTGCATCGACCCGCCGCGGCCGCGCGAGCAGCCCTCCTGCTTGCCGAACATCTCGGCCATGATCGAGGTCATCGGGATGCCGCGCAGCAGCGCATGCGCATGCTCGCGATAGGTGGCCACCACCGCGTCGTCCTCGGCCAGGGCGCGCAGCGAGCCGGCGGCCACGGCCTCCTCTCCGACGTAGAGGTGCAGGAAACCCCGAATCTTGGCTGCGCTGTAGAGCTCTGCGCACTTTTCCTCCATCCGGCGCACCCGGACCATGTCCGCCAGCAGTTCCTGCGCCAGCTTCGTATCGGTCACTGCGACACCTCCTGGGGCTCCTGGGGCCGTTGAGCGGTCAAGTTCTCCACGGTGGACGTATCGCCTTCGGGCAGCCCGAGTTCGCGAGCCTTCAGCAGCCGCCGCATGATCTTGCCGCTGCTGGTGTGCGGCAACGAATCGACGAACTGAATCTCCTTGGGCGCCACGGCAGCTCCAAGCCGCTTGCGGGCGTGGCCCAGCAGCTGCAGCCGCAGGTCGTCGTCGGCGACGAAACCGTCCTTGAGGGTGACAAAGGCTTTGACCACTGCCCCGACGGTCGGATCCGGCTTTCCGATGACGGCCGCCTCGGCCACCGCCGGATGGTCGGTCAGCGCGCTTTCCACCTCGAACGGCCCGATCAGGTGGCCGGCGGATTTGATCACGTCGTCTTTGCGGCCGACGAACCAGAAGTAGCCGTCGGCATCCTTTTTGGCCAGATCGCCGGTGAGATAAAGCCCGTCGCTGAAGCACTTTCGATAGCGGTCCTCGGCGTGCAGATAACCGCGGAACATCGACGGCCAGCCCGGCTTGAGGGCCAGCTCACCCTCCACGTCGGGCTCCTCGATCACCGACGTGCTGCCGTCGTCGTTCTGGCGCACGATGTAGGCGTCCACGCCGGGCAACGGCCGACCCATCGAGCCGGGCTTGATGTCGAATGCCGGCGTGTTGGCGATCATGATCCCGCCGGTCTCGGTCTGCCACCAGTTGTCGTGAATTGGCAAGCCCAGCACCCGTTTTCCCCACCAGACCGCCTCGGGATTGAGTGGTTCACCCACACTGGCGATGAAACGCAGCTGCGGGAACCGGTATTGCGCCGGCAGCTCGGGCCCCGCCTTGATCAGCATCCTGATGCCGGTCGGTGCGGTGTACCAGACCGACACACTTTGGTCCTGCAGAATCCGGTACCACCGCTCGGCGTCGAACTCCGCTTCGTCGACGATGGAAGTCACCCCGTGCAGCAGCGGGCTGATGATGCCGTACGACGTTCCGGTGACCCACCCGGGATCGGCTGTGCACCAGTAGATGTCGTCGGGATGAAGATCGAGTGCGTACCGGCCGGTGACATAGTGCATCGCGACGGCGCCGTGAACATGGATGGCGCCTTTGGGGGTGCCGGTGGTGCCGCTGGTGAAGTGCAGCAGTGCCGGGTCCTCGGCGGTGGTGGGTTCGACCGGCGTGTTCTCCTCGGCTGCGTTCATCCAATCCCAGAAGTTGAGCGTTCCGGCTAGCTGCTCGCCCGTTTTGTCGTCGTCTACGACGAGCACGTGTCGTACCGACGTCAACCGGTCGCGGATCTTGGCGATTTTGCGTTGGTAGATCGCCTTCGTGGTGACCAGCACGTCGGCTTGCCCGATGGCGACTCTGGTGGCGATGGGCTCCGGCCCGAAAGCCGAGAACAACGGCGACACGATGCTGCCGTTGCGAAGCGCACCCAGCATCGTGATGTAGAGCTCGGGGATGCGGCCCATGATCGTGAACACGCGGTAGCCCTTGTCGATGCCCAGCGCGCGCAACACGCCGGTGAATCGCGCCGCGAGCCGGCTCAGCTCCGCATAGCTCAGATCCCGGGTGGACATCGCGCCGTCCCAGCTCTTGTCGGTGATGAACCGCAACGCGGTGTGGTTCGCGGCCGGGCCGGCCGCGTGCCGGACGTGTCGGTCCAGGGCGGCGTAGCCGATGTTGCAGCTGCCGTCGCCCATGCCCGCACACAGCGCCGGCACATCGGACCACTTGAACTGGGCGCGTGCCTGCTCGTAGTCGGTGAGATTGGGCAGAACGCGGTAGTCGTGGGGCGTTTTGTGAATGACATCCATCAATCGTCCTAACGATTCGACGCGGCTTATACCCAGCGCGAAGCCGTGGCCCCTTCATCGTTTTCGCGGGCCTGGCCACCCGATAGAGAAGAAAGTCATCAAGTCCATTGCCGGTTGTCCTTCGACTCGGAACTCAGCGGGCAGGGCAGGGCGGTGACGGCCCTTCAAGGTCCTTCAAGGCCCTTGAAGGTCCAATGGGCCGCCGCCCCGGGGACCAAGGACTCTGGCGCGGAATCCCGGCTGCGACGAAAGTCGAAGGCAGCTAACAAGGCAGGTGAATGCGATGACTCAAGCGACGGTCGACACCGGGGTAATCACGAAAGCCGTGGAGTTGGCGTGCCATGCTCCCTCGCTGCACAACAGCCAGCCGTGGCGGTGGTCGGCCGGCAGCACAGCCGTCGACTTGTTCCTCGATCCGCACCGATTGGTCACCGCGGCAGACAGCTCGGGTCGCGAAGCGGTGATCAGTTGCGGTGCCCTGCTCGATCACTTTCAGGTCGCCATGGCCGCCGCCGGCTGGAACGCAGCCGTCGACCAATTTCCCAACCCCAACGATCTGGACCACCTCGCCTCGATCGACTTCGCCCCGATGGACTATGTCACCCAACCCCGGCGTGACCGGGCCGAGGCGATATTGCTTCGCCGAACCGACCGGCGTCCGTTCCGGGCGCCCAACGAATGGGCGTCATTGGAATCCGTGCTGGGCAGCTCGTTCGAAAACGACGGGATCGAACTCGCGGTATTGGCCGACGAGGCGCGGCCCCGACTCGCCGAGGCATCGCGGCTCACCGAGGCCCTGCGCCGCTACGACGACTCATACCATCATGAATTAGCGTGGTGGACAGCACCTTCCAGGGAATCGGAAGGGATACCCGAAAGCGCGCTAGCGTCCGGGTCGGCGGCTCGGGCAGTGGCTGTGAATCGCCGGTTTCCCGCTGACTGGCATAGCGAGCGCAGTTCGGCCAGCAGGCCGGATCAAGCCAGAATCGTGGTGCTGTCGACGCCCGGGGACACGCGTGCCGACGCCCTCGATTGCGGCCGGGCGCTGTCGGCCGTATTGCTGGAGTGCACCCTTGCCGGTTTGGCGACCTGCCCGGTCACCCATCTCACCGAGATTGCAGCCAGCCGCGCCATCGTCGGCGATCTCACCGGCAGCCCGGCAGTACCTCAGGTGTTGATCCGGGTCGGTGTGGCACCTTCCGGCGAGGTTCCGCCGCCCACACCGCGGCGACCGTTGCGCGACGTGCTGGAGTTTCACCGCTGAACCATGGCGATCGGGCCCGGCTGGTCAGGCCGCACCGATTACCGATCACAGGTGACTTCCGGCCCTATGCGCCGGCCGAAAAGCGCCGAATCATTGGGCCAGCCCGGCGAATCGACGAAAGCCGCGTGCACACACAAAGGAAATACAAAGGAAATTGGTATGGGTTCTCCGCTGGGAAACGCCCCGCTATTGACAGATTCCGATCTCGATGCGCTGGCGGTGCAGTTCCTCAACTCGGCATATGCCGACCACAGCAAATATTCCGAGTGGCCGCTGGATCGGCGGATCGAGGGTTTTCTGCTTCACCGGGGACTTGTCCGTCTCGCCGAAGACGGCGACGCATATGGCCTGATCCTGGACCGTGTCATGGCCTACCTGGGGGCAGCCCATCGTCGAGGTCCCGGCACCGGCCCCAGAGCCGACCAACGGCCCCGCCGGCCCGGGACTTCGGTCCCTATCGGCGGCCGGGATTGACTGGTCGGATAGAAACCGCCATCACGACGAGTCGAAAAACAAGGAGATAATCATGACTTCTTTCTCCGTGCAGCGCCGGCCCAGGTCACTGTTCCCGGACTTTTCCGAACTGCTCGCCGGCTTTCCGTCGTTTGCCGGCCCGCGTGTCACAGTCGAAAGCCGGCTGATGCCGCTCGAGGACGAGTTGACGGACGGCCGCTATGAGGTGCGCGCCGAAATCCCGGGTGTCGACCCGGCAACGGACATCGACATCACCGTGCACGACGGGCGGCTGACCATCAAGGCCGAACGAACCGAGAAAAAAGAATTCGACGGCCGGTCGGAATTCTCCTACGGCTCATTCGTTCGAACCGTCGCGTTGCCGGCCGGCGCCGACGAAGACAGCATCGAGGCCACCTACAACAAGGGCATCCTCACCGTCTCCGTTGCCGTGTCGGACGCCAAACCCGCCGAGCGCCGGATTCCGATCCAGCGCGCGAACTGACTCAGCGCCGAACGCCATGACCAGCTCAGCGAAGACCACCCGGCACGCGCCGCGGCGGGTATTCCGCGACCGCGGCGAGGCCGGCCGGGTGCTGGCAAGTCTGTTGAGTGCCTACCGCGACCACGGGGACGTGATCGTGTTGGGCCTCGCGCGGGGTGGCATACCCGTCGCCTGGGAGGTGGCGGCGGCGCTGCACGCTCCGCTGGACGCCCTCATCGTCCGCAAGCTCGGCGTTCCCGGCCACGAAGAGTTTGCCCTGGGCGCACTGGCAAGCGGTGGCCGCGTCGTCGTCAACGACGATGTGGTGCGGGGGTTGCGGATCACGCCGCAGCAACTGCGCGACATCGCCGAGCGCGAAGGGCGCGAGTTGGTCCGCCGCGAGGCCATTTATCGCGCGGGCCGCCCGCCGCTCGACGTCGCCGGCAAGAGGGTGATCCTGGTCGACGATGGGTTGGCCACCGGCGCAAGCATGTTCGCGGCGGTGCAGGCGCTGCGCGAAGCCGAGCCCGAACAGATCGTGATTGCGGTTCCGGCCGCCCCGGAATCCACCTGCCGGGAGTTCGCCGGCGTCGTCGACGACGTCGTATGCGCCTCCATGCCCACCCCGTTTCTGGCGGTCGGCGAGTCGTTCTGGGACTTTCGCCAGGTCACCGACGAGGAGGTCCGCCGGCTGTTGGCCACCCCGACCTCGGGCATCTCGGTGATCAGACCCGCGGCGCCGACAGCCGCCGAGGTGATCAACAGCGTGGCCATCGACGCTCCCGGTGGCGTTCCACCATCTGAAACCCTGGAAGAGCTCATCGGCGACGCGCGGATCGTGTTGATCGGCGAAAGCTCGCACGGCACCCACGAGTTCTACGCGGCGCGGGCCGCCATCACGAAATGGCTGATCGAGGAGAAGGGCTTCTGCGCCGTTGCCGCCGAGGCGGACTGGCCCGACGCCTACCGGGTGAATCGGTACGTGCGCGGCCAGGGCGAGGACCGCAGCGCTGCGGCAGCGTTGAGCGGCTTCGAGCGCTTTCCGGCCTGGATGTGGCGCAACGTCGTGGTCCGCGACTTTGTCGACTGGCTGCGCGCGCGCAACCGGCGGCACCAATCGAATGGTCGACGGCAAGCCGGTTTCTATGGCCTGGATCTGTACAGCCTGCACCGCTCGACGCACGAAGTGATCAGCTTCCTCGAGAAGGTCGACCCCACCGCGGCGGCGCGGGCACGCGCCCGTTACGCGTGCTTTGACCACACCTCCGCCGACGACGGTCAGGCCTACGGATATGCGGCGGCATTCGGCGCCGGTCCCTCGTGCGAACGTCAAGCCATCGAGCAATTGGTCGACCTGCAGCGCCACCTGCTCAGCTATGCGCGCCGGGACGGAATGCTCGCCGAGGACGAAGCGTTCTACGCCCAACAAAATGCGCAGACGGTACGCAACGCGGAGGTGTACTACCGCGCGATGTTCAGCGGGCGGGTCACCTCATGGAATTTGCGCGATCAGCACATGGCACAGACCCTGGACGCGCTGCTGAAACACCTCGACCGCCACGACGATGTCCCGCCGGCCCGAATAGTGGTGTGGGCACACAATTCTCACGTCGGGGACGCGCGGGCCACCGAAGTATGGGCCGACGGACAGCTCACCCTCGGTCAACTTGTTCGACAACGATACGGCGACGAGTCGCGTCTGATCGGGCTGTGCACCTACTCCGGCACGGTGACCGCCGCCAGCGAATGGGGCGGCATCGCCGAACGCAAGGTGGTTCGACCCGCACTCAACGGAAGCATCGAGCAACTACTTCACGAGACCGGACGCAACGCCTTCCTGGTGTCACCGCAGATAACCCCGGAAGCCGCGGACCCGCTCAGTGTCGTGCGGCTGGGACGCGCCATCGGGGTGATCTACCTGCCTTCGACGGAACGGCAAAGCCACTACTTCCATGTCCGCCCCGCCGATCAGTTCGACGCGATGATCCACATCGACAAGACGCGCGCCCTCGAACCTCTCGAGACCACCAATTTGTGGATCGCCGGCGAGACACCGGAAACCTACCCGAGTGGCCTGTAGCCGCCGGTGCGAGCCGAGTCAACGGACATGAAAACGGCGGCCCAGCCAGCCGCGGCCGGACCGCGGATCGTCACGTTGACCATGAATCCGGCGCTCGACATCACGACCTGCGTCGACGTCGTCCGGCCGACCGAGAAACTGCGCTGCTCGGCAACCCGTTACGACCCGGGCGGCGGCGGGATCAACGTCGCCCGGATCGCGCAGGTCCTCGGCGGGTCGGTGTTTGCGGTGTTTCCCGCGGGCGGATCGCACGGCGGGCTTCTGGTGCGGCTGCTCAGCGAGGAGAGATTGCCGTGTGCACACATCCCGATCGCCGCGTCGACGCGGGAAAGCTTCACCGTCAACGAGACCAGCACCGGGCGGCAGTACCGGTTCGTGCTTCCGGGACCTCAACTGACATCGGCGGACCAGCAGCGATGTCTTCAGGAATTGCGGTTTGCCGCGCGTTCCGCCGAATTCGTGGTGGCTAGCGGCAGTCTGCCGCCGGGGGTACCCGCTGATTACTACCAGCGGGTTGCCGATGTCTGCGGCCAGCTCGGTGCCAGGTTCGTGCTGGACACCTCCGGTGGCGGCCTGCGGCACATCTCCCGCGGGGTCTTCCTGCTCAAGGCAAGCGTGCGAGAACTCCAGGAGTGCGCCGGACGGGAGCTGGTCACCGAGTCCGCGCAATTCGGTGCCGCACACGAGCTGATCGACCGCGGTCTTGCGCAAGCCGTGGTGGTGTCGCTGGGATCGCACGGCGCGCTGCTGGCCACACGCGACACCAGTGAGCGGTTTTCGGCGGTTCCGATGGGACACGGAAGCGGCGTCGGGGCCGGCGACGCCATGGTTGCCGCGATCACGGTCGGCCGGTGCCGCGGCTGGTCGCTGGCCGAGTCGGTTCGGTTGGGGATTGCGGCGGGAGCGGCAATGCTGCTGACACCTGGTACGGCGGCTTGCGAGCGCGCGGATGTGGAGAGGTTGTTCGAACAGGTTGGCCAACCTTCGGAAGTCACCGACGTGGCCGCCGGCGCGATGTGACCCTGAGGGTGCGACGTGGGATGCTCGGCAGAACCCGCCGGGGACGAACGACATTCCAGGTAAGGCCGAACGGCCCCTGCCCACGGAGCCAATTTCGCAATAGCCTGACATTGAGCGGGTCGAAGTAGTCAGGAGCCGAGATGTCGCAGCCGGACCCGAAGTCGGTGGTCGTGGCCGTCAATGGCTCACAAGCCGCGGTTAACGCTGCCAAGTGGGCGATCGAAGAGGCAGGGGGCCGGCAGCTGCCGCTTCGCCTGGTGTATGTCATTCCCGCCCCTGATGTGCAGGGCGGGTCGGCGCAGAACTCCGAGTGGGAGCTCGAACGCGCCGAGCGGGCGCTGTACCAGGCGGACGGGGCCATCCAGGGCGAAGGACGACCGGTCGAGACCGAAACCGCAATCCGATCCGGCGATCCGGCACAGGTGTTGATCGGTGAATCGCAGGACGCCGCGCTGATCTGCGTCGGCACCGCGCGGCGGGGCAGGGCGGCCGACGGGTTGTTGGGTCCGACCGCTGCCGCGTTGGTCACGGGCGCACACTGCCCGGTCGCGATAGTGCGGACCAATCCCGACGGCTCGCCGACCAAGCTGGGTGTGATCGCCGTCGTCCTCAACGACGAAGCCGACAACGACGAAGTCGTGCACCAGGCGATGGAGGAAGGGCGGCGCCGGCATGCCACGGTGCGCCAGATCGATCGCCGGCTCAACAGCTGGGTCCGCCGCTATCCGGACGTGCCCGTCCAAATCGTTGCCGCGGGCACCGGCGCGAAGGCCGCCGAGCGCCACGGCAGCGCGATCGACCTGGCCGTTGTCGGCGAGACCGACGCCGAGCAGCTCCCGGAACTGGCCACTCTCAATTGCCATCCGATTCTGGGCTATCCCGACTGCTCGATCCTGGTGGTTCGTCACTGAAATCGGGCCCGAGGGCGCGCCGGGGCATTTTCGGTCAGTTGCGGTGCGAAGTGCGACAAACCCACGATTTTCTTGCCGCGCCAACCGGTTTGGGCTCGAGCCGGTGAGTGGAAAACGCTTCGATCGTCTCGCCTCGGGCAGCGGTAGCGGCGCGACGCCGGGGTGACGGGTACGCGCCGAACGTGTCCAGGTCGGCATGCAGGGCGCAGGGTGTACGAGGGACACGAAAGAGATGCCCACCGACATCGCTATCCAACATCGGCAATAGTGGTCAATAGTGGGGAATGGTTGGGAGTTAGTGCGGTCGGGTGAAAGGACTCGCAATGGTTAGGGTTTTCTTGGTCGATGACCATGAAGTAGTCCGTCGCGGACTGACCGATCTGCTCGCATCCGACCCTGACCTCGAGATCGTCGGCGAAGCGGGCTCGGTGTCCGAAGCGATGGCGAAGATCCCGGCGTTGAAGCCGGATGTCGCCGTGCTCGACGTGCGCCTGCCCGACGGCAACGGCATCGAATTGTGCCGTGACCTGCTGTCCGATCAGCCCGAATTGCGGTGTCTGATGCTGACGTCGTTCACCTCCGATGAAGCGATGCTGGAGGCGATTCTGGCCGGCGCCAGCGGCTTCGTCGTCAAAGACATCAAGGGTATGGAGCTAGCCCGGGCGATCAAGGATGTCGGCGCCGGCAAATCGCTGCTGGACAACAGGGCGGCCGCAGCGCTGATGGCAAAGCTGCGGGGCGGGGCGGAGCATCACGATCCGCTGTCCGGATTGACCGAGCAGGAGCGGACGCTGCTGGGACACCTCAGTGAGGGATTGACCAACCGGCAGATCGCCGCCCGGATGTTTCTGGCCGAGAAGACCGTGAAGAACTACGTGTCGCGCCTGCTGGCCAAACTCGGCATGGAACGGCGAACCCAGGCAGCGGTGTTCGCCTCGAAGTTGGGCCAAGGGTCTGCGCCGCCAGCGCCCGGCGACTGACGCGTCCTGCAACGCGCCGGCCGGAATCATTTGCTGGACAGCGCCGCCGGCCAACCGTTGGCCGGCGGTCGATGGCTGCCCGGCCGCGAGGTGGTTAAGCTGGTCAGCGGCATCCGGGTGTTGCCGGCGCAGCACCGGCTGTCGTAAGCCGGAAGGCGTGGAAGGTTTCAAATCAGGTGGCCAGTGACGAAAGCGGCTCACCATTTGCGGGGTTGGGTCAGCCCGGATTAGTGGGCAGGATGCACGCGCAGCTCGACGAGCTGCTGGCGGCGCGCGACCAAATGGAGCAGTTGCTGCGGGTGATCGTCGAGATCGGATCTGATCTCGACCTCGACGGAACTCTGCGGCGGATCGTCGCCGCAGCCAGGAAGTTGTCCTCGGCCCCCTACGGCGCCCTGGCGGTCCGTGATCCCGAGGGAACGTTGCTCTCGTTCATCCACGAGGGGATAGATGCCGAGATGGCGCGACGGATCGGGCATCTGCCGGTCGGCAAGGGAGTGCTGGGTGTCTCGCTCGTCGAAACGCCGGCGCTGCGCCTGGATGATCTGACCGCGCACCCGGCCGCTTGCGGCTTCCCCGAGCACCATCCACCCATGCGCGCTTTTCTTGGCGTCCCGATCATGATCCGCGGAAGGGCATTCGGCCACCTCTACCTCACCCATGTCGACCCAGACCGGGTTTTCTCCGAATCCGATGAGTTCGCGGCGCGTGCGCTGGCGTTCGCGGCCGGGGTCGCCATCGACAATGCGCAGGTATTCGAGCGCGAGCGCACGGCGGTGAAGTGGATGGAGGCCAGCCGCGAGATCACGACCGCACTGTTGACCAGCGCCGAACCGCAACGCCGTCCGTTGCGGTTGATCGCGGAAAAGGCATGCGCGCTAACCGACGCCGAACAGGCGATTGTGCTGATTCCGATCGATGCCGACCAGCCGGCTGAGGAGATCGACACGCTGGTTGTTTCCGCCGCGGTAGGGCGGCATGCCGCCGAGGTCGTCGGCCAGCGGGTCCCGGTGGACGGCTCGACCACGGGCACCGTTTTTCGGTCCGGCCAACCGCTGATCACCGAGGCGTTCAACCACCGGATTCCCGCGTTCACCGACGTCGCACAGCGCTCCGCGATTCTGATGCCACTTCGCGCCCACGACCACGTCGCCGGGGTGATCGCCATTGCCCGCGGCGCCGACAAGCCGCCCTTCGACGCCAGCTATGTGGATTTGGTGCGCGATTTCGCCACCCACGCCACGATCGCGCTGATGCTCGCCTCCGGCCGTGAGGATGCGCGGCAGCTGACCATCCTGGCTGAACGCGAGCGCATCGCTCATGACCTGCATGACCACGTCATCCAGCGGCTATTCGCCACCGGGATGGATCTGCAGGGCACGCTGGCCCGGGCGCGTTCACCCGAGGTGATCGGCCGGCTCAGTCGCACGCTCGATGATCTGCAGACCATCATCGAGGAGATCCGCACCGCCATCTTCCAGCTGAAGGCTCCGCTGGAGCGCGACGGCGGCTTCCGGCACCGCATTCAGGCAGCGGTTGCCGACCTGACCGAGCATCGTGACATCGTCACTACCGTGCACATCGATGGCCCGATGGCCGCCGTCGGCGGCGAACTGGCCGATCACGCCGAAGCGGTCACCATCGAGGCCGTCAGCAACGCCCTGCGCCACTCGGGCGCCACCCTGCTGATCGTCGAGGTCGGCGTCGCCGACATGTTCAGCCTCGACATCGTCGACAACGGGTGTGGCTTGCCCGCCGACATTTCACGTCGCAGCGGCCTGGCCAACATGAAGCACCGGGCCGAACAACTCGGCGGCAGCTGCGAGATCAGCAGTCCGTCCGACGGCGGCACCCGGGTCCACTGGACCGCTCCGCTGGGCGACGACTGACGACGGCTGGTTGGCGGGTGGCGTTGTCACGTCACGGTCGGCCCGCCGCTATTCCGGAGCCGTCACTTCGGCACCACGAGCACCGAATGCCCATCGCGGCGTGGCATGTGGAATGTCACCGGTCCGACCATCCGCGCGACGTCGCCGGCGTCGTCGCTGCCCACGACGGCCAATTGGATCGGTTCCTCGGTCCTGCCGAGAAATTCGGCGACCCCGTGCCGAGCGGCTGCCGGTTGGACGTGGAGGTCGCGGTACTGACCAACCCAGCGGTCGAGCCGGTGATTCAGCTGCTCGTAGCGAATCTCACCCAAGCCCCACCGCCACACACCCAGCGCCAGAATCGGCGCCCCGCGAAGGTGCGCTTCCCGGAAGCCCTGCTCGAGTACCGCGTCGTTGGCAGGTGAATCGTCGACGACAACAGCGATCCAGGCCGAATCCGACACGACGTCGTTATGGCCGGTGCGGATGACCGCTGTCGGGCAGTGAGCCTTTCGCGCCACCGCCTCGGCGGTCGAGCCCAGCAGCTTGCGAGCGACCCGCCCTATCCCCACCGACCCCACGCAAACCATTGCCGCCGAACGTGATTCGTCGATCAGGGTGCCGCCGGGTGATCCGTAGACAATCTCGGTCTCGACTTTGACTGCCTCGTCCACGGCATGCAGTGCGGCGGCGGCGCCGTGGAGGGCCATTTCGGCGTATTCGACGTCCAGGCTGTCGTCCCCGGCGGGCGCATCGGCGCTACGGGGGATCGCATGGATCAACCTGAGCGGGATGTCGCGGCTGACCGCCTCGGTAACTGCCCACTTGGCGGCGTTGATCGCGGCGTCCGACCCGTCGATACCCACAACGATTCGCGATTGCGGATGATTCATCGCATCCTCCCGATCAGACGGCCCGCCCGACACCGGCCAACCCCTCACTCTGCGAGGTTATTGCGCATCGCCGGTTGTCGGCAGGGTCGTTTGGCCCCTCCTCGCGAGGCGTTCGTCCCTGGTGGAGCGGCGAAGGTCTGACGGCCACCCGGTTGGGGACTTAAGCCTCACGACCTACGGCGGCGCCGCTACTACCGTTGTGGTGCTGAGGGAGAAGGGAATGTCGGCAACCATGAAACGTCTTGGCATCGTCGTCGGCGTCGACGGATCGGCCGCATCGAATGCGGCAGTGTCGTGGGCAGCACAGGACGCCGCGCTGCGCCATCTTCCACTGACCTTGGTTCACATGGTGAATGCGGCCGTGCCGATGTGGCCCGAGATGCCGATGTCGATGGGCATGGCCGCGTGGCAGGAAGAAGACGGCCGCCAGGTCCTCGAACAGGCGGTCAAGATCGCCGAGCAGGCCGTGCAGGCCCACCGGGAGATCACGATCCACAGCGAGCTGAGATGGTCGCCGCCGGTGCCCACGCTGGTAGAGCTGTCCGCCGAAGCAGAGTTGGTGGTGGTGGGCAGCTACGGGCGGGCAGCGGTGGCCCGGGCGGTCTTGGGCTCGGTCGGTTCGGCGCTGCTGCGCCGCGCGAACTGTCCGGTGGCGGTCGTCCGAGACCAAGACCCGGCCGCCGATCCAACGCATCTTGCTCATCTCCAGCAAGCGCCCGTCGTGGTCGGAATCGATGGCTCGCCGGTCTCGGAGCTGGCGACGGCCGTTGCCTTCGACGAGGCGTCGCGCCGCGGTGTGGAGTTGAAGGCGGTGCACGCCTGGAGCGACCTGGAAGTGGTTGACCTGCCGGGTTTGGACTGGTCGACCGTCAAGGCCGAAGCGGAGCAGACCGTGGCCGAACGCCTGGCCGGCTGGCAGGAGCGGTATCCCGACGTCACGGTTCATCGGCTCGTGGTGTGCGACCGGCCGGCCCGCGAGCTGATCGACCAAGCGCAAACCGCCCAACTCGTCGTGCTGGGCAGCCACGGCCGAGGGGGATTCACCGGCATGCTGCTGGGTTCGGTCAGCAATGCGGTGGTTCACTCGGTTCGGACACCGGTGATCGTGGCTCGTCCGTCCTGAGCCGTTCTGGCCGCAGCGCCGAGATGTCCGCGTCAATCGGCAACGAGCCTATGGGAGGCCGTGATCAACGCCGACAGAGGTACTGCCGACGCAGCGACGACCGCTGGGGTTCCCTACCTCGATGTGCACGAAACCCACACCGGCGTCGTGGTGCTCGCCGGCGACCGGGCTTATAAGGCGAAGAAGCCGGTGTTGACCGACTTCCTGGATTTCCGGACACCTGCGCAACGCGAACGCGCCTGTCTGCGCGAAGTCGAGCTGAACAGCCGGCTGTCGCCCGACAGCTATCTCGGCATCGCGCACCTCTCCGACCCCGCCGGCGGCCCCGCTGAACCGGTCGTGGTGATGCGGCGTTACCGCGACATCGACCGGTTGGCGTGGCTGGCCGAGCACGGCGGGTCCGAGGCGTCCGTTCGGGAGCTACTGGACACCATCGCCGCAGTGCTAACCCGATTTCACGAGCATGCCGAGCGAAGTCCACTGATCGACGCCCAGGGCGAGGCCGGCGCGATCAATCGGCGCTGGACTGAGAACCTGACCGAACTTCACCGCTATGCGGGTACGGTGTTCTCCGACGAGTCGATCGGGCGGATCGAGCAGCTGGTTGCCGAATTCGTCTGCGGCCGTGGCGTTCTGTTCAGCCGCCGGATCGGCGAAGGCTGCATTGTCGACGGCCACGGCGATCTGCTTGCCGACGACATCTTCTGCGTGGACGACGGGCCGGCCCTGCTCGATTGCCTCGAGTTCGACGACGAACTTCGCTACGTCGACCGTATCGATGACGCAGCCTTCCTGGCCATGGATCTGGAGTTTTTGGGCCGCAACGACCTAGGCGAATACTTTCTCGATCGGTACCTGGCCCACTCCGGTGATACCTCGCCGAAGCCGCTGCATGACTTCTACATCGCCTATCGCGCGGTAGTGCGGGCCAAGGTCGACTGTGTCCGGCTGTCGCAGGGCAAGCCGGCGGCCGCGGCGGACGCTGCCCGGCATCTGGCCATAGCGATCCGGCATCTGCGCCAAGGCGCGGTTCGGCTGGCGCTCGTCGGCGGCAACCCGGGCACCGGAAAATCCACGCTGGCCCGGGCGTTGGCGGAACGCGTTGGGGCTCAGGTCATCTCCACCGACGATGTACGCCGGCAGCTGCTTGAGTGGGGCGCCATCGCCGGAGAGCCCGGCGTGTTGGATGCCGGGCTATACAGCCCCCGAAACGTCACGGCCGTCTACCAGGTAGCCCTGCGCCGAGCGCGTCTGAGTCTTGCGAATGGGCGGCCGGTGATCCTCGACGGGACCTGGCGCGATCCGCGGCTGCGGGCCCAAGCGCATCGCCTTGCCGCCGAAGCGCATTCGGCGCTGGTGGAACTGCTGTGCACGGTGCCGGTCGACACGGCGGCCGACCGGGTCAGGACCCGGCAGCCGGGCAATTCCGATGCGACGCCGCGGATCGCGGCGACCCTGGCCGCTCAGCACAACGGCTGGGACACCGCGCACCCGGTCGACACCTCTCGGGCGCTCGAGTTCTCGGTGCGGGAAGCCCACGATGTCTGGCTCACTGCCCCCGGAGTCGGCGCGGCGGAATAACACGGCGGTCGTCGTCGCAGTCCGCTCCCGGCCACAAAGAGCCGAGCCCAAGGCCCCTCTCGTCGAGGACCAACGGCCCTGTCCGCGCGCGGCGCAAGTTCATAGCGTTGACGTCACAGGCGAAGGGTGATGCTCATGACGGCGGCGACGGTACCCGATGTACCCGATGCGGTGGTGATCCGCGAAGCGGTGATGCTGGCATGTCATGCCCCGTCGTTGCACAACAGCCAGCCGTGGCGGTGGGTTGCGGTGGGTCCGGCGTTGCAGCTGTGGGCCGACTCGAGCCGGTCGATGCCGGCTACCGACCACACCGGCCGGGAACTGTTGCTGAGCTGTGGTGCGGTGCTGGATCACCTGCGCGTCGCCATGTCGGTCGCCGGCTGGGACACGACCACCGAACGGTTTCCCGACCCGGCAAGCCAGGACCAGCTGGCGACACTGCGATTTCGTCGCGCGGAAACCGTCAGTGCAGAGCAGCAGCGCCGGGCGCAGGCAATCCTGCGGCGCCGCACCGACCGACTGCCGTTCGACCCGCCCGCGCGGTGGACGGCTGCGGAGTCCGTGCTGCGCCGCGTGGTCGCACCCTATGACGTCCAACTGGACGTGGTGGCCGACGAGCAGCGTTCGGCCCTGGCCGAGGCGTCCCGGCTCACCGAGATGCTGCGCCGTTACGACACCACCTACCTCTCCGAATTACGTTGGTGGACATCGCCGTTCACAACAGACCCCAGTCACGCGCCGGAAGGCGCCCTGGTGTCCACCGCGGAAGCGGCCCGGGTCGACATCGCACGGGCTTTTCCGCCGGCCGGCGGAGGGCGGCGTCGCCCGGGCATCGATCATGACCAGTCCAAGATCGTGGTGTTGTCCACGGATAGCGATGACCCGTTGGACGTGTTGCGCTGCGGCGAGGCGATGTCGGCCGTGCTGCTCGAATGCACCACGGCGGGCATGGCCACCTGCACGCTGACGCATATGACCGAAATCGCGATGAGCCGCAACATCATCGCCCAGATCACCGGGACTGCGGGCCGGCCACAGCTGCTCATCCGACTCGGCCGATCACCGGCCAACGACCAGCACGTGGAGCGCACCGCGCGGCGGCCCGTGACGGAAGTACTCGAGTTTCGGCGTTGACCGGCGCCACCGGGAAGGAGGTTCAGCCCATGACGCGGCACTGGCTGGTAATGGAGACGGCGAACGGACCGCAGGCGCCGTTCGTCACCCGGGTGGCCGGCGCCGGCCGGCATCTGCCCGAAACCCATCTCACCACGGACGAATTGATGGCGACCACTCGTCATCACACCCACATCGACCTGGAAAGGCTGACCGGAATCCACGAGCGCCGGGTCTCGGTGGGTGATGAGGATTCCTACTCCCTGGCCACGTCGGCGGCACTGAACGCACTGGCAGCGGCGCGGCAGGACCCGGCATCGTTGGATGTGGTGATCAACTGCAGCATCACCAAGTTCCGCGGCGGCCTCACCCAATGGCTGGAACCGACCATGAGCAGCGCCATTGCCCGCGCCATCGGGGCGCGCCGGGCGATGACGTTCGATGTATCCAACGCGTGTGCCGGAATGCTCACCGGCGTAACCATTTTGAACAACTGGATCCGCCAGGGCGTGGTCGAGCGCGGACTGGTCGTCAGCGGCGAGTACATCTCGCAGCTCAGCCGCAACGCGGCCCGCCACATCCGCAACATCATGAGCAAGGAGTTGGCCTCGTTGACCCTCGGCGATGCCGGGGCGGCCCTGCTGCTGGAGCGGGCACCCGTCGGCTCGGCGGGAATCGCTTTGGCCGGGTTCACCACCGTCGCCGACTACAGCCGGCTGTGTCTGGCCTACCCGCGCGGGGACGATCCGGGCGCGCGGATGTTCACCAAAGCCCGCGCCATCCACCAGGCCGCGATGGCCAACACGCCGCTGCTGTTACAGGAAGTCCTTGATACGGCCGGCATTTCGATTCACGACATCGACCACGTGATCACCCATCAGACGTCGGCGCGGGCAATCCGCAAGGGCATGGCCCGAATGTCGCAGTCGTTCGGCGACAAGCCCCGCCATGACGCGGTGATCACCGTTGACCGGTACGGCAACACGGCATCGACCACCCACACGGTGGCGCTCGTCGAGGAACTCGAGGCCGGACACGTCGCGCCCGGGGAACGGATCGCGCTGATCGCTCTCGCTTCGGGGCTCGAAATTGGGATCGTCTTACTGACCCTGGATGAGGACATGGTGAGCCGGTATGGGCACAGTCATTGACCGAGTCGACCTCACGCACCCGGGCCTGCTGCACCGGCACAGCGCGCTGCACCTGGCCGTCACCGCGGCCAAGGATTGCCTGCAGCGAGCGGGATGCGATCCAGGCGAGCTGGATCTCGTGGTCAACGCAGGGATTTATCGCGACCGGAATCTGGGCGAACCCGCGCTGGCAGCGCTGATCCAGGACGACATCGGGGCCAACCCCGAGGATCCGCATGCCGGTGGTCACGGCACGTTCTCGTTCGACATCGCCAACGGCGCCTGCGGTGTGTTGACCGCGCTGCAGATCGTCGACGGTTTTCTGCGGACCCACAGCATCAATCGCGCGCTGATCGTGGCCAGCGACGCCGATCCGGGACACGGGATGAGCGAGCACTTTCCCTTCTCGGCCGCCGGAGCCGCGTTGCTGTGCGGCTGGACCAATGACGATTACGGTTTGAGCCGCGTCTCGTGGGCGAACCTGGACGACGGGGCAACCGACGAGACATTCTGTGCCACAGTTGGTTTCGCCGACGCCCGTAATGTTCTCCGGTTCAGCGAGTCGGCCGACATCGATGATCAGTTCGCCGCCGCCGCAGTCGAGGCGGTGGCGGCCTGCCTGGCGGCGCATTCCGTGCGGCTTTCGGCCATCGACATGATCGTCGCTGCCCCGGCACGGCAGGGGTTCCGTGCGGCGCTGGGCAACCGGCTCGGGGTGCCGGCCGACCTGATCCGCGTGGCCGATGACGAGCGCATGCATACGGCGGCGCTGGCGGCAGCCTTCGAGGGGCAGGTGGAGAGCCTGCCCGCGGGCACCCAGGTGCTGTTCGTCGCCGCGGGTGCCGGCGTCACGGCGGGCGCCGCGCTCTATCGTCAGCCGCCCCGCGTCGTCGGGTGAACATGTAGACCCGGCGTCCGGGGCAGTGCCACGATACCGCGGTGGACGTCGGTCGAACCGTCGCAGCGGACGCGGCCTGCCGAACGTGTGGCAGCGTGGTGACCGCCACCGCGAAGTTCTGCAGCGAATGCGGTGAGCCACTGACCCGCAGCGCCCGATCAGCGGAGTACAAGCAAGTCATCGTCTTGTTCGCCGACGTCGTCCGCTCGATGGACATGGCTGCCTTGCTGGGCGCCGAGCGGCTGCGCGAGATCATGGCTGAGGTGTTCAACCGCTCGTCAACCGCGGTGCGGCGTTACGGCGGCACGGTCGACAAGTTCACCGGCGACGGCATTATGGCGGTATTCGGGGCACCGGCCGCGCTCGAAGATCACGCGTTGCGAGCGTGTCTGGCGGCGGTGGCCATTCAACGCGAAATCCAGCCACTTGCCGACGATGTCGAACGCGACGACGGGTGGCGTTGCGGTTGCGGGTCGGGCTCAATTCGGGTCAGGTGATTGCCGGTGAAATCGATTCCGGCCCAGCGGGTTACACAGCGATAGGCGAACAGCTCGGGATGGCGCAACGCATGGAATCCGCCGCCCCGCCCGGCGGTGTGATGATCAGCGAATCGACCGCGCGCCTGGTCGAAAATGCCGCTGTCCTGGGTGATTCCGAGCTGGTGCAGATCAAGGGCACTGACGTGGCCGTGCCGGCGCCCCGGCTGCTGGCCGTGGGCGACGGGCGCACCCAACGTCAGCGACGGGAGCCGACACTGGTGGGCCGGACCTGGGAGCTGAGCACCCTGGCCGGAATTCTGGACCAGGCCATCGACGGCCACGGCTGCGTGGCCGGAGTGCTCGCTGGTCCTGGTGACCTATCGCCCCGAGTACCGAGGGCCGTTGTCGCACACGCCGGGTGGCCAAAAGATCGCCCTTGCGCCGTTGAACGCAGACCAGACCCGTACACTTGCCGGCGAGTTGCTGGGCGGCCACCCCTCGGTGGCCGGACTGAGCGTGCAGATCATCGAGCAAGCGCCGCGACACCGTGATCTCGCATCGGCCCGAACCAGCTGGCAGCGCGCGCGAATTGCGGCCGACGGCCTGCCCACTACCGATCCGGCCCGGGTGAGGTTGCAGATTCAGTCGCAAACTCTGTTGTGCGCCAGCGCGTTTCTCGCCGCGCCCAATGCCGCTGATACCGGCTTCGAGGAACTGCGCGAACTGTGCACGGCGGCCGGCGACGGGATTTCGCTGGCGATCGGTATGTCCGGGATCATCATGGCGCTCGCGGTCAACGGCCGTGCTCGCGATGCGGCACACCTGGCCGGCGAGTTCACCGAACTGGTCGAATCGATCGCAGATCCGACGCTCACCGTCGCTCTGTTCGATGCGGGGTGCTACGCGAAACTGGAGGCCGGCGAGGTCCGGGAGGCCTGGCGGCTGGCGCAGCGGGCTGTCGATCTGGCCGCCGGAGATCCGACGAAAGGCAGTCTCATCTTCGGTTCACCGCTGGCAATGGCAACGGGCCTCAAAGGTTTCGTCGGAATCTGCCTTGGCTGCCGACACGACCGCCTTGGCGGACGCCGCCGAGGCACTACGTATTGCCGAGCAGACCGGCGACGAGCTGGTTCTGGGGTTCGCCCGACTTGCGCACGGCTTGACGCAAATCCATCATGGCGGCGCCCACCGCGACGATGGCCTCGCGCTGCTGGTCGAGGCGCGGCAGTCAGCGGTGAGGCAGCGTTTTGTCAGCTTGGCGATCGCCGTCGTCGACCCCGAGATAGCCAGACACAAAGTGCGACAAGGAGATCTCGACGGCGCCATCGAACTGGCGCGTTCGGCCGTCGACGACAGCTTCGCCTCCGGTGAGATGATATGGCGCTGGCCGGCCGTCACCGCTATGGTCGAATCCCTGCTTGCTCGTGGCACCGACGCCGACCTCAAGGAAGCCCAATCCGCGATCGACCGGTTGGCCGCGGTACCCACCGACCCGGGGTTCGTCCTTCACGAATTGCCGCTGCTGCGGGTTCGCGGTCTGGTTGCCCTGGCGCACGGCGACGCGGCCGGCCATGACGAATTCATGGCGCTTCTTCGGGCCAGGGCCGCTGCGCTGGGCTTCGAACCTCTGGCTGCCGCAACCACTTCGGTTCATTCCTGAGGCGCCGGCAGACACGGCCCCGGTGTGGGAATTAACTGTTGCGGCTGTTTTTGAGTGCGGTGGTGATCATCGGAAGCTGCAACGGCAGCCGCGCCAGCGCGATGATCCGCATCGGCCAGGGCTTGTCCCACCACAGCCGGACCATGTTCAGATTGCCCGGAAAGACCGCTACGAAAAGCCCCGCGGCCGCCAGCGCGGCCAATCGCCGGGTGCGTCGCGGCAGCAACAGCGCTCCGATGACCAACTCGGCGACACCCGATACGTAGGTATAGAGCCGCGGGTTTCCGGGTAGTTCGGCGGGGATGATGTCGTCGAACGGTTTGGGCGCCACGAAGTGGACGGTGCCCACGCCGATCAGCAGCGCGGCGATCCGATACGCCGCGATCTGGTTGCGGTCACGCCGCGCACCGGCAGGCTCGGTCACCGATGAGGTCGAATTCTGCCCGGGACTCATCGCCGTGCCTGCTGCCAGGAAATGATGCGTTCGGCCAGCTCCGGTCCGCTGTCCTCCTGGATGAAGTGGTTGGCGTTGATTCGGGCATGCGGCTGGCCCGCCGCGCCCGGGATGTGGTTGATCAACGGACGGTCGGCTCGGCCCAGGATCGGGTCCCGTTTCCCGAAGATCGCAAGGAATGGCTTCTCCCACCGGCCAAGTGCGTCCCAGGCGGCCCGGTTGGCCGCAATGGCGGGGTCGTCGGCCGAGGTCGGTACCAACTGGGGAAAAGCGCGGGCGCCTGCTTGGTACCGCTTGTCGGGGAACGGAGCGTCGTAGCCGGCCCGCACCTCGGCCGGGACCTTGTGCACGGTGCCGGTGTCGACGATGCGGCCCGCAGGCAGCACGGGGGAGTAGCGCGCGAAAGCCCGCCAGATGTAGAAGGCGGGCGGGGTGCGCTGCTGCGCGGCGGGAAGGAAGCCGTTTGCCACCACCAGCGCCGCTATCCGGGCATCCAGTTCCGCGGCGATACGCAGGCCGATCAGCGATCCCCAGTCTTGCACGAAGAGCGTGACGTCGTGCAGGTCGAGATTCTCGAACCACGACGTCACCCATTCGACATGACGCAGGTAGGTGTAATCCTCGATGCGCGTTGGCTTGTCGGAGCGGCCGAAGCCGATCAGATCGGGTGCCAGGACCCGGTGGCCGGCCTTGGCGAGCGGCGGGATCATCGTCCGGTACAGGTAGCTCCAGGTGGGCTCGCCATGCAGCAGCACGATCGGCGGCCCGTCGGTGGGGCCCTCGTCGAGGTAGTGCATGCGCAACGTCTGGGTGTCGGTTGCCGCCACATCGACGTAGTGCGGTGCGAACGGGTAGCCGACCAGGTTTTCGAACCGGGCATCCGGTGTTCTCAGGACATCCATGAGTCAGCTCCTTCGGGGCGGCACGGTGAACTCGTCTGCTACGGCAAGCCTGCCATGCCGCTGCGCCGGGCAGGTGGACCGCCCGGTCCAGCCGGCCCACCGCGACAGCTGATCACCGCGACACCCCGAACCACGCACCCCGGACACCGAAACACCGTGCCGCAGTTGGTCTCTCGCGGCCCGCAGCCACGCCGGCGATGAGCGTGGCATTGGCGCCGCGGAGCCGACAGCTGCTTGGGCGCGGCGGGACGCGACGCTCATCCGACCATGGTGCCGGTGCTGCGCGGGCGCTTGCCGGGCGGGATTTCTGCGGCGTCTAGCATGTGCGGGAGTACGCGGCTGCGGCCAGACAGGAGATCTCATGGTCGAGATTCACGTGGAGCGGACCATTGCTGCGCCCGTGGAAAAGGTCTTCGACTGGCTGGCCGACCCGCACGCGTTGACCGCCGCGCCGTTGGTGCTCCGGGCCGGTTACACCAAGGACTCGTCGCCGCCGGGGCCGGGCGCGGTGCGTGAAGTGGTGGCGCTCGGCACGTGGTTTCGCGAGCAGATCACGGCCTTTGATCGGCCGCACAGCTACACCTACCTCATCCTGCGCTCATTTCCGCCGTTCAATCATGAGGGCGGCACCTTGACGTTCACTCCCGCGGGAAACGGTACCCACGTCGATTGGCTGACCACCTATACCCATCCGGCTCGGGCCGGAGGCAACCTGCTGGCCGCGGTCACCCGCCCGCTGTTGCGCTCGAGTTTCCTGGCGATCCTGGCCGCCTGCGCGAAGACGCTCGAAGGCTAGCGGTGCCGACGAATCGGCTCGCGGTTGCGCGCCACCGACGTCCACCGGGGACCGGCCGTGGTCCGCGCTGAACGTGCCCGGGCGCGCACGTTCGTCGTGACCGGTGCAGGCTCGGGCATCGGCTTGGCGACCGCCCGCCGCCTGCTGGACGAAGGTGGCTCGGTCGTCGGCGCCGACCTCGTCGCCCCGCACCAGGATCTCGGCGGGCGATTCACGTTCGTGGCGGCCGACGTGACCGACGAAGCCGCCGTCGCCGCCGTCTTGGACGCCGTGCCCGGCCGCCTGGACGGGGTCGTTCACTGCGCCGGGGTCGCCGGCGGCGGCCCGGTCCACCTGCTGCCGCGGACCGAGTGGGACCGGGTGATCGGGATCAACCTCACCGCGACGTTCCTGGTGGCCAAGGCCGCGCTGGCCAGGATGATCGAGCAACCCCGCGTCGACGGCGAGCGCGGCTCGATCGTCACCCTGGCCAGCATCGAAGGTCTGGAAGGCACCGCCGGCGGTAGCTCCTACAACGCCGCCAAGGGCGGTGTCGTGTTGTTGACCAAAAACATTGCACTCGACTACGGGCCGAGCGGCATCCGCGCGAACGCCATCTGCCCGGGCTTCATCGCCACGCCGATGACCGAAAGCGTCTTCGGGATGCCGGGCATGGAGGGCCCGCAGGCCTCGATCATCGCCGAGCATGCCCTGCGGCGGCTGGGCCGCCCGGAGGAGGTCGCGGCCATGGCCGCCTTTCTCGTGTCGCCGGAGGCATCCTTCGTCACGGGTCAGGCCATTGCCGTCGACGGCGGCTACACGGCCGGACGCGACCACGGCGTTGTCCGGCTCTTCGGCTTTCCGGAGTGAGACGAATGATAGGAACCCCCATGACGTCGACAGCCGAAACGAGCGGGCGGGTCGTCGCATTGGCCCGCGGGATGCGGGAGCTGGTGCGGGCCGAGGCCGCCGAGTCCGAGCGCAAGCGCACGCTGACCGATCCGATCGTCGATGAGATGTGGGCCACCGGGCTGATGTCTGCGCTCAGTCCCGTCGCCGCCGGCGGGGTCGAGCCGCCGTTGGTCGACATGATCGAGATGTGGATCGAAATGGCTTGGCAGGATGGGTCTTTCGGCTGGATCGGGATTGCGAACCTACCGTCGCGGTTCGCCGCCGCGACCTATCTGCCCGACGACGGCTTCGCCGAGGTGTTCAGTGCGCACGACAACCATGTCACGATGGGCGGCCAGTTCTTCCCCAACGGGCAGGGGACCGCCGTCGACGGCGGCTACCGGTTGAGCGGATCATGGAGCTTCGGCTCGGGCATCGGCCATTCGCAGTACATCGCCGCCGGGTTTTTCCCGATGGACAACGGCGAGATGCGCTGGATCGGCGAAGGCATCCCCGACATGCGGGTGGCCGTGGTTCCGCGCGACGACATCCAGTTCAACGACGGCTGGTACGTGCAGGGGCTCAAGGGAACCGGGTCTTATGACTACAGCGCCCAGGATGTCTTCGTGCCGCACAGCCGGACGTTTCCGCTGTTCACCCGTGAGCCGTACCGGGGGAGCTCGCCGGCCACCCGCATGGGCCTGATGCCGGTGACCGCCGCCGGACACGCATCGTGGGCGCTCGGGGTCGCCAAGAGCATGCTCGACGACGTCGCTGACCTGGCGGCCACGAAGTACCGGATGAGCGACATGGCGCCATTGGCCAGTCGCCCGACCTTCCAGAAAGGGCTCGCGCACCACGTCGCGGCGTGGCGGGCCGCCCGCCTTCTGGTAATCGACGCGTTCACCACCGCCGAAGCCGCGGTCGCCGCCGGTGACGACCTGACCCCGATGTTGCGGGCGGATCTGCGCGCGGCCGCGGTCTTCGCCACCGATACGGCACGAAGCTGCGCGGAGTGGGCGCACCTGGTCGCCGGAACGAGCTCGATCCGCGAAGGCAGTCGTCTCGAGCGCGCGTTCCGTGACATGTACACCGGGACTCAGCACGCCTTCATCAGCGAGAAGGTGGCCATCGATTGCGCCCAGGTGTGGCTGGGCATCATCGACGACCAGTTCGGCCTCTGAAGCTTTGCGTCCGCTTTGCCATGGCGATCCGGCTCGCCGGGACGGCGATCAGCCGATCTCGGGTGCGGTAAGTTGGCAAAGAATTGCCAACCCATCCGGAAAACGGTTCGCCATGGATGACCACGCTCTTGCCGCACGGCTGGCCACCGAGGCCGGACAGCTTCTGCTCCAAGTCCGGCAGGAATTCGCCGACGCCGCGGCGAGCGAGCGAAAGTCGATGGGGGACAAGCGATCTCATGACTTTCTGATGCAAGCACTGGCCATCCAGCGTCCCGCCGATGCGGTGCTGTCCGAGGAGGGCGTCGACGACCCGGTGCGGTTGCGCTCGGCGCGGGTGTGGATCATCGATCCGCTCGACGGTACCCGGGAGTTCTCCGAACTCGGACGTGAGGACTGGGCGGTTCACGTCGCGCTGTGGCAGACCGATGAGCTTGTTGCCGGTGCCGTGGCACTGCCGGCGCAGGGCATCACCCTGGCGACACCGTACGTTCAGCCGCCGCCCGCCGCATCCGGCCGACCACGCATCGTGGTGTCGCGCACCCGTGCGCCCGCGATCGCGCTGGCCGTGCGCGACGCGTTGCACGGCACACTGGTCGAGATGGGCTCGGCCGGCGCCAAGGTGGCAGCGGTGGTGCAGGGGTCGGCCGATGTGTACGTGCACGCCGGAGGCCAGTACGAATGGGACTCCGCTGCGCCGGTGGCGGTGGCCCGGTCCGCCGGTATGCATGCCTCCCGCATCGACGGATCCCCCCTGGTGTACAACCGGGCGGATCCGAGGCTTCCGGACCTGGTGGTATGCCGCCCCGAGCTGGCCGAAGCCGTATTGACCGCCACCGGCGTCGCGGACCGGCGGCTCAATACCGGCGATACGGAAAAGCGAATTGTGTAAAGCCGAGAAGCTGTTTCCCGTCGCCGCCCAATGACTTTCGCGAGCTCCTCCGCCGATCGGGGCCGGGGACCCGTCGCCAACGCTGGCGCTCAATGACACGGTAGCGCAGCTCCGCAGGTCGGGGGCGGCCGTCATCTCCTTCGGCGCCGGTGCCGCTACCATTCCGCCGCCGGACACGACATTCGGCGCGTTGGCCGCCTTCGACGTCAAGAACGCGTCGGGCTACGGCAGTAGTAGCGGGGAGCCTGCGCTCCTGACGGCGCTAAGTGACTGGTACGCAGCCGAATTCGGCCGATCGACCACTGCGGCACATCATGTCGTCACCAACGGCGCCAAGCAGGCGATCATGATCGCACTTTTGGCGCTGTGCGACGTGCGCGACGAAATAGCGATTCCGGCCCCGTGCTGGCCGAGTTACCTTGATATCGACCGCCTTTCGGGCCTGACGACAAGAGTGCTGCCGTACCTGTCCGGCTCGCCTGATATCGGCGCGTGGATCGATCATGTCGGCGATCAGACCAAGGCGATCGTCTACTCCAGCCCGTCCAACCCGACCGGGTCGGTATTGCCGGCAACGGACGTGCGGGCCCTCAGCGAATGGGCAAAAGCAACGGGTCGCTGGCTGATAGCCGACGAAATATACCAGTTTCAATACTATGCGGAGGACGGTCCCGCTCCGTCGGTCCTGCACTTACCCGAAGGGGAATCCGAACACGTCGTCCATATCTCCAGCGCATCCAAGACATTCGCACTGATGGGCCATCGGATTGGCTGGATCACCGCGCACCCCAGCGTGATTGCCCGGTGCTCGGGAATCGCGTCGAACATGGCCGGCAATGTGAACACCGCCGGGCAAGCGTTGGTGACCCGCGCCTTGTCAACGCCCCGCGACGAGTTAGGGCACCGCTCGGCACAACTCAAACGGCAACGCGATGTCCTCTGCGCCGCGCTGCGTGATTGTGTCCCGTGGCTGCGCTGGTCGACGCCCGACGGTGGTCTGTTCTACTTCTTGTCCGCGGCGAAGAGTTTCACCATGAGGCCGGATGCCACGCTGCCGACCACGATCAGCGCTACACCCACCGCGAAATCCACGGAGTCGGTGACCAGGCCCGCGATCCCGGTGACCACGACGAATGTGGGCAACCACTCGACGAGCCCGATGGTCGACGGCAACCGGGCCGGTTCGTCATTGGCCAGGTCGAACTTGGCCGAGGCGTAATCCGGGTAGAACTCGGTGACCGCCACCGCGAAGAAGATGGCCGCCAGCTGCAGGATCCAGCCCGTCCAGAAGTTGCTGGGGTCGTGAAAGGCATAATCACCGACGAAGCCGACCGCTGCTGCGAACGTGAATGCGCCTGCCCACACGACGGTGAGCACCGCATTGATTCGCTGGAATAGCGGGCTGTCCCAATACTCTTGTGGTGTCGTGTCTTTGGCGTAGGCCATGGTGAACGGCTTGCAGATCAGCAGGGTGAGCCAGGCGAAACCGGCCAGGGAGATGTTGGTCAGCTCGCCGGACCACAGTTCCAGCCAACGGATCACGTTGTCGGTCGCGACCAATCCGATGACGGCCAGCGCCGCGAAGAACAGCGCACCGAAGACCTCCAGCGTGTGAACCCTGATGCCCCGGATGAGACCGGCAACCATGACGAGCAACGAGAACCCCAGCGCGGCGACTACCGCTTCCTCGAAGCGGCCCGGTCCGGACAGGATTGACAGCAACGCCCACGGCGCGATTCCGGCGAAGGGCGACTTCAGAAACGAGTCGATCACGCCTGCCCTGCGGTTTGCCTCCGGCCGGCCCTTCGACGGCTGAGCGTCGTTGTCGTTACCGGAAGGGGCCGGCAGGTTAGGGCGGGGGGTGTGACTCATCTGGAACTCCTCGCGGTATCGACCGTCCAATTATGACATGTGAATAGTGGCATGTCGTTAGTGACATGTCAATGATGGACGGTTACTATGAGCTGGTGAGCTTGCGACATGCCGCGCTGGGGTTGCTTTCCCAGGAGCCAGGTAGTGGATATGACTTGCTGAAACGGTTCAAGTTGTCGATGGACAATGTCTGGCCGGCTACCCAGAGTCAGCTCTACGGCGAGCTCAACAAGCTCGCTGCCGCCGGGCTGATCAAGGCATCCGACACGGGGCCGCGGGGGCGCAAAGAGTACGCGATCACCGATGCGGGCATTGCGGAGCTCAATCGCTGGATCACTTCTCCGCAGGAGGATCCGCCCATTCGCAACGCTGCGTTGCTGCGGGTGTTTCTGCTCGGCCACCTGCCTCCCGGCCAGGCGCGTAAGTATTTGGAATCACTGTTGTCGCTGGCCGAGGAGGAGCACGCGCACTACCAGCAGATCCGCGACGCCTACGACTGGTCCGACGATGACGACAGCTTCTTTGCCCGCGCCGTTCTCGAGCAGGGATTACGGTGGACTCGCCACGAGATCGACTGGGCCACCTGGGTCATCGAGGGCCTGGATCGGCGCGGCGCCCACGGCAATGACTAAACCCGGAACTTTCAGTAAGGCGTGGACGTGGGGTGGCAATCAGCATGTCTCCGGTATGCGGCACATGCGTTGGGGGTCGGCCGGCGTGCAGGTCCGCGTCCCGGCAGCGGCTGTGGCCCTTGGCCTCACTGCAGTGTCGGTTTACATTTTCTGTCTACCGCTAGAGCCCGCCTAGTAGCGACAAATCCGTTGCGCTGTGGGAGTTGTCGCTACTAGGCGGGCACTTCGGGTATCGGGTCTGTCGTGTGACTGGTGTGGTGGTCGCGGCAAATCCGGTGCGATGTTCGCTGTGAGTGAAATGTGAATTCGGTTGTTGGGCGGGCACTTTCTGCCCGGTTTTTGTCGGTGCCCGCCGATAGGTTGGGTTCATGGATTGGCAGGCGATCGCGGCGGCCTTCGACGGGTTGGATGCGGCGCTGGATGCGGTGATGGGTCTGAACTTTGATGCGTTGAGCACCGCGCAGTGGTTGACGCTGCTGGGGCGCTGCGAAAAAGCGCGCCGCCGCCTACCGGTGCCCGAGCATCAGCTGATCAACCACCTGGCCCGCCAAGCCAGCGCCGCAGAACTGGGCG
>NZ_UPHQ01000012.1 GCF_900566055.1 Mycobacterium innocens | reverse complement strand
CACACCAACGTGATGACAACGCCGCGATCAACCTCGCACGCTACGAGGACACCATTAGCGTCGTCGGCCCAGTTGGGGCCGCCGTCAAGCGTGGAGCCGACCGTAAGACCGGGCCTGGCCCGGCCGGTGGCTGTGAAGCGCGGAAGGGACGCAGCCGCAAGGCTGCCGAACAACCCCGAAATGGGGTGCGAGTCGCGTGACCACTAAAGATCACTCACTCGCAACGGTTACGTCGGTTCGTCCGCGGGATCGTCGAGGACGCTGACCGCGATCCCGTAGGGCAAGAAACGCACTTTGCGCTTGGGGTCGGTGTTGTCCTTGTTGGCCCGCAGGGCATCCAGTTCGGTCGCATACACCTGTTCGACGCGGGCACCGCCGTCGGCATCCACCGTGTATATGGCCCACACCCCGTCGCCGGCCTCGCCGGCGGTTTCCGGCGCCGGACGCCTGCGCCGCCCCAGATCCTCGAAGATCATCGACCACCCCGACCGGTGGCCCGGGCCGGTGAGGAACCTGTTGATCCGCTCGAACGCATCGCGCAGACCCTCGCTGCCTTCCCTGATCACCCGATCGAAGTCGTCGGGGTCGAATCCGAACGGACCGTTGCTGCCCACGCCATCTCCTCAAGATTCATCCAGTTACTGCCCAGTGTGCGGGCAGTCGAACCGATCCGCTACCCGCCTATGGCCCCGGCTCGGGTGGGGGCGGCGGCGGCGCCGGCGGGTAGATCGGAATCGGGATGGTGACGAACGGGACGTGCAGATACATCGTCGCGATCGGGCTGGGCGGGGGAGCCTCCGGCGCCGGTGCGGGTGCCGGCGGCGGCGCGGCTGGCGGCGTGGTCGCCGGCGCGGCCGGTGGCGGGGCCTGCTGCGCGGGAGCCTGCACCGGCGCCTGGCGGGTCGGCGCGCGACGGGGCGCCGGTGGCGGCGCCGCCGGCGCAGAGCTGGGAGCAGGCAACTGCACCTGCGGCGGTGTCTCCGGCCCCGCCTGGACCGGGGCC
>NZ_UPHQ01000053.1 GCF_900566055.1 Mycobacterium innocens | reverse complement strand
TCGCCGTGCCCCGCGGCGCCCACACCCCCGCCGCGACACCCCGTCCGCCGCCGAACATCTCCTCGCGGCTGGACGCCGGTAGGTAGGCGACCAGCAGGGCGCTGGTGATGGCGATCGATACGCACCATCCCGCGGAGGCGTCGCCGCGCGCAATCGCTTCGGCGCACCGCAGCGCCGTTGCAGGCGCCAGCTCCAACGCCGCGACCTCGCGGGGCATGGTGGCGCGTAGCAGCCCGGCCGCATTCAGGCTGTCCACGAGTTCGTCGGGAAGTCGGCGATCGCGGTCGATCTGCCCGGAAAGCTCGCGAGCCGAGAGTGCGATCTTCTCGGCAAGGTTCTTGATCTCGGCGTCGCGGTGATTCATCAACGGCTCCTGGTGACGGTGACGGCGGCGGTTCAATCAATTTACTCGTGTCGGTTCAGTAATTGAACCGGTAAAGTCATTGAACTATGCATCCCGCCGAGTTGTCCCATCGCTTCGACGGCGAGTCGGTCGGACGGGCCTTGGAGTTGGTCGGTGAGCGCTGGACGCTGCTCATCCTGCGTGAGGCGTTCTTCGGGGTGCAGCGCTTCGGCCAGCTCGCCCGCAACCTCAACATCCCGCGCCCCACCCTGTCGTCGCGGCTGCGGATGCTCGTCGACGCCGGCCTTCTCGACCGCGTCCCCTACTCCCGCAATCCCGAACGGCACGAGTACCGGCTCACCGAGGCCGGCCGCGAACTCTTCGCAGCGATCGTCGTGCTCATGCGGTGGGGCGACGAGCATTTGCCCCACCCTGACGGCCCGCCGATCATGCTGCGACACCACACCTGCGGCGAATTCGTCGATCCTCGCCTGGTCTGCATGCACTGCGGTGAAGAGATCACCGCGCGCAATGTGACCCCCGAGGCCGGCCCGGGATTTCGCGACCGGCTCTCGGCATCGCGGTAAGCGCCGCCGCACAACGCAAGTAACGATTCCCAACCTCAAACGTTTCGAATCGATAAGCAACCCCAAACACGTTGCTGACCAACGCCATACGGATCACCTGGCAAAATTATGGTCTTTTCGTGGACCGTCGGACCGCGCTGAAGCTACCGCTGCTGCTGGCAGCGGGCACGGCGCTGGCCACAGCCGGGCGCGCCGGTGCCGAACCGGGCCGGTGGCCGGCCGAGCGTGCCAACAGCTGGTATCAAGCGCAGGGCTGGCTCGTCGGCGCCAACTACATCACGTCGAATGCCGTCAACCAGCTGGAGATGTTCCAGCCGGGTACCTATGACCCGCGGCGCATCGACGGCGAGCTCGCCGCGGCGCGATCACTCGGGTTCAACACGGTGCGGGTCTTTCTCCACGACCAACTGTGGGCCCAGGACCGCCAAGGCTTCCAAGGGCGTCTCGCGCAGTTCGTCGCGATCGCCGCGCGTCACGGCGTCAAGCCGCTTTTCGTCTTGTTCGACTCCTGCTGGGACCCGTTCCCCAGGCCGGGCCGTCAGCGCCCGCCGAGGCCCGGGGTGCACAACTCCGGGTGGGTGCAAAGCCCGGGTGCCGAACACCTCGGTGACCGGCGCTACGGCAGCGTTCTTTACGACTATGTCACCGGAGTCGTGGGCCAGTTCCGCAGTGACGACCGGGTTTTGGGTTGGGACCTGTGGAACGAACCCGACAATCCCGCGCGGGTGTATCGCAAGGTGGAGCGCAATGACAAGCTGGCGCTGGTCGCCGACTTGCTGCCCCAGGTGTTCCGGTGGGCGCGGGCAGTCGATCCTGCTCAGCCGTTGACCAGTGGGGTCTGGCAGGGAAACTGGGCCGACCCCGGGCAACGCAGCACGATCAGCGGCATCGCACTGGACAACTCGGACGTGATCACCTTCCACAGCTATGCCGCGCCGGCCGACTTCGAGGCCCGGATCGCCGAACTTTCGCCACTGGGACGCCCGGTCGTCTGCACCGAATACCTGGCTCGCACCCGGGGCAGCACGGTCGAGGGAATTCTGCCAATTGCCAAGCGGCACAACGTTGGAGCGTTCAACTGGGGTTTGGTCGCCGGAAAGACCCAGACGTACCTGCCGTGGGACTCGTGGGATCACCCGTACCGTACGCCACCGAAGGTGTGGTTCAGCGACCTGCTGCGGCCGGACGGGCGGGCCTATCAGGACGGCGAACTCCAAACGATTCGCAAGCTGACCGGCGTCCAGCAGGAATAACGCTGCACCGCAGCACCCGCAGGGCGAGAAATCAATGTATTCCACCACGCGCCTGCGGCGGTTATGATTCGCGCTGAGTCGCACTCAACCACGAGGTGGTGGACATGTTTCGAGAATTCGCCGCAGGCGCAATCGGAGTGGGTGTTCTCGGAGCGGGGCTGCTGGTCGCTCCGCCGGTGCAGGCCGACGACCCCCCATACCACATCCTCAGCGCCCAGGATCTGTGCAATCTCGTCTACCCAAGCTCGGAGGCGATGCCGGACCCGTCCAAAGCGCCACCGGCCGTTGGGCTTATCTGTGTCCGGCAGGGTGGGCTGCTTCTCCGGTTGGCCCGGGATCAGCCGGCCATCTTCTCCAACACCTTCACTCTCGAACCGGGCAAAGCTCCTGAGCTGCCGAAAGGTTCGGTGCGCGTCAATCCCAAGGATCCGCTCAGCGACTGGATCATTCCGGACTGCTACATCCCCGATCGCATCGACTGCAACCCCAACGCGCCCGGTCACCGCTGACCCGCTTCGTACTGATCAGGGCTTGGCCCCAACCGTCTCGACGGGCAGCTGCGCGGCTTGCATGACCCAAGTGGCTGATGATGGCGCGCAGTCCGGTTGGTCGCCGCGCGTCCCCGCGACACTGCAGCCACGGACACGACTCGCCGGGCGCAGTCGCAGTGGGCGCAGTCTCGATGAACACGACCGCCATGGTTTCAGCGCGCCGCGAGCCTAGATGAGTAATTCCCAACCTTGGTCAGTGGTCGTAGGCGATCAGTGACCTCTTGACTGGGCTGTTGATCTTCCAGTTGTGCCAGATCACAGCGGCAAGGGCGAGGAGGCGCTGGGCGACGCGGGCGTAGA
>NZ_UPHQ01000068.1 GCF_900566055.1 Mycobacterium innocens | reverse complement strand
GCTCCTCGGTAGAAGGTTTTGATCTTGGCGATCGTTCTTCTACCAGGAGCTGCCCCTATATCACCGCAATAGCCTCACATGCCCCGCGTGTCACACTTGACCCAACAGCCGCTTCCTTAACTACCCGGCATTGGGGCTAGGGCAGGTTAGGGCAGCAGCGTCAGCACTATCCAGGCCGCCACCGCGGACGGGAGGACACCGTCGAGCCGGTCCATCAGGCCGCCGTGGCCGGGCAGCAGACGCCCCATGTCCTTGATCCCGAGGTCGCGCTTCACCTGCGACTCGACCAGGTCGCCCAGGGTGGTGGTGAGCACGAAAAGTACGCCCAGCAGCGCCCCCGCCCACGGAGTCTTGCCGGCCAGATAGGTCGCGGTGATGGTTGTCGCGGTGATGCCGCAGACCAACGAACCGGCGAATCCCTCCCAGGACTTTTTCGGGCTGATCGCCGGAACCATCGGATGCTTGCCGAACAGCACCCCCACCGCATAACCACCGACGTCGGAGGCGATGACTGCGATCATCATGCAGAACACCCACCCGGCGCCGCGGTAGACCAGCAGCGCAGCGAAGGAACCGAACAGCACGACCCACGCGGCCAGGAAAATGGTGGCCGAGCTGTCGCGCAAGTAATTCCCCGGCGACGCTGCCACACCAGTCCGCTTGTCCTGCATGAACAGCCGCCAAATCATGCAGACCACGACCATGGCGCCGAAGCCCGCCAGCACGCCTCGAGCGCCGTAGGGCCAGCTCAGCCAGATTGTCACCTGCCCGCCGACCAGCAACGGGATCACCGGGATCAGATACCCGGCTTCACGTAGTCGCCGCACCACCTCATGGCTGGCGACGGCCATGGCCAGCGCGCAGATTGCGACCCAGCCGCGTGGAGCGAGCAGCAGCGTCGCCACGAGGACCGCGCCGATAGCCGAGCCCACCGCGATGGCCGCGGGCAGGTCGCGTCCGGCCCGGGAGGTCTTCTTCGGCCCCTGCGGCGGGCCGTCGGCCGGGGTGCCGGTGCTGGCATCGGTGGCTGCCACGGATCTGTAGGGACTTGGCTGCTGAGCGGTCCTAGACCACCAGCAGCTCGCCTTCTTTGTGCTTGACCAGTTCATCGATCTGGGCGACGTAGTGGTGGGTGGTCTTGTCGAGGTCCTTTTCCGCGCGGCCGACCTCGTCCTCGCCGGCCTCGCCGTCCTTGCGGATGCGGTGCAGTTCTTCCATCGCTTTGCGACGGATGTTGCGTACCGAGACCCGGGCTTCCTCGCCTTTGTGCTTGGCCTGCTTGACCAGCTCCCGCCGGCGCTCCTCGGTGAGCTGCGGTATCGCCACGCGGATCAGGGTGCCGTCGTTGGTGGGGTTGACTCCGAGGTCGGAGTTGCGAATCGCGGTCTCGATGGCGTGCAGCTGGTTGGCTTCATACGGCTTGATGACGACCAGCCGGGCCTCGGGAACGTTGATGCTGGCCAGCTGGGTGATCGGGGTGTTGGTGCCGTAATAGTCGATGACGATCCGGGAGAACATACCCGGGTTGGCGCGCCCGGTCCGGATGGTTGACAGGTCGTCACGGGCCACCGATACGGCCTTCTCCATCTTCTCTTCGGCATCGAAGAGAGCATCATCGATCATCGCGTCTTCCCCTTAGGTGGTGACCAGCGTTCAGGTGGTGACCAGCGTTCCGATCTTCTCACCAGCGACCGCACGGGCAATATTCCCATCGACCAGCAAGTTGAACACCAGAATCGGCATGCCATTGTCCATACACAAGCTGAATGCGGTGGTATCGGCAACTCGCAGCCCCCGGTCGATCACCTCCCGGTGACTGATCACGGTCAGTAGTTCGGCCGCAGGATTCTCGCGTGGATCCTCGGCGAACACACCGTCGACCGCCTTGGCCATCAAGACCACGTCCGCGCCGATCTCCAGCGCCCGCTGCGCTGCCGTGGTGTCGGTGGAGAAGTAGGGCAGCCCCATGCCGGCGCCGAAGATCACCACCCGCCCCTTCTCCAGGTGACGCACCGCCCGCAACGGCAGATAGGGCTCGGCCACCTGGCCCATGGTGATCGCCGTCTGGACTCGGGTGACAATGCCTTCCTTCTCCAGAAAGTCTTGCAACGCAAGGCTGTTCATGACGGTACCGAGCATGCCCATGTAGTCCGAACGGGTGCGTTCCATACCGCGCTGCTGCAACTGCGCGCCGCGGAAGAAGTTGCCGCCACCGATCACGACGGCGACCTGCACCCCGCCGCGCACCACCTCGGCGATCTGACGGGCGACTTGGGCCACCACGTCGGGATCCAGTCCCACCTGGCCGCCGCCGAACATTTCGCCGCCGAGCTTGAGCAACACCCGCTTATACCTCGACGGTGGGTGCGGAGCTGCCGAAGCCGGTACGCCGTTGGTGGTTGTCGCCTCCGACCGGGGAGCCGTCGAGCCGGCGACGTCAGTTTCCGGGGACTCCGCCATAAGACTCCTCGCATGACAGCGCCATCCCGGCGACCACGCGGGACGGCATCTGACATCCTGCCTCATCACGGTGCCGCGGGGTAGCCGGGGTTCAGCTGGCCCGCGGACAGCCGCCGGCGCCGGAGCCCGAACCTCCGTGACTGACGCGCGGCCTAAGCCTCGACGGGCCTAAGACGAGGCGTTCAGGCCCCGGATGGCGGGTCCTTCCAGTAGCGCGCCGTCCGGCGCAAACCGCGATCCGTGCAACGGGCATTCCCAGGCTTGGGTGGCCTCGTTCCAGTTCACGATCCCGCCGAGGTGTGGGCACACCGGCGAAACCCGATGCTCGACGCCGTCCACCGAACACCTCGCCTGCAGGTGCCACGGCGGCCCGGTGACCACGCCAGCGTTGCCGTCGACGGCATGGGATCGCCGGAGGGCCGGCGCCAGCCAGCCTTTGGCCAGGTGGTAGGCGACCTCGAGGTTGGCGGTGAGAGCCGTGGTGACCCCGCTCAATTCATGTGGACTCCAGGCCGCGAACGCACGCGCCCAGTCCAGCCGTCCGCCGAGAATGCGCGAGCTGAGCAGCAACGCCGCGGCCACTCCGTTGGTCAGTCCCCACTTATTGAAGCCGGAGGCAACGAGCACCTTTTCATCACCGGGCAGGATGGGGCCGACATAGGGAAGTTGGTCGACGGGCGTGTAGTCCTGAGCCGACCAGCGATGAGTCGCCACCGCGCCCGGGTAGTGGCGTTGTGCCCATGACGTCAGCTCGTCGAGTTCGGCCGTCGGACTCTTCCGCCCGACGACATGGCTGGCTCCGGCCACGATGAGCCGCTCACCCTCGCCGAACGGGGCATAGCGCACGGATCTGGTCGGCGAGCCCGCCGAGATGAACATCGACCGGGTGATGGGGCTCGGGACGTCGAAAGCGGTGCAGTAGGACCTGCTGGGTTTGAGCCGGGCGAAGAATCCGCCGCGGTCGAAGACGGGCATGCCGGTGGCCAGGATGCAGTGTCCCGCATCGACGTCGGCGTCGCCGTCAGCGGTACGCACCGCCAACCGGACACGGCCCCGATGGTGCGACAGCTTCCGCACCCGGGCGCCTTCCACAAGAAGACCGCCACGGTCGATCAGCTCCCGGATGAAGCTGTCCAGCAACGGCATCGGGTCGATCTGGGCTTGATCGGCCAACCGCACTCCACCGTGGTACGGAAACGGCGCATCGGCCTCGTCGGCCCACTGCGCGCCGACTCCCGCCCGGTGACAGGCGGCCAGCACGGCTCGCGCCGACGCAACCTCGCCCGGGTTTTGGGCGTAGGTGTAGTCGTCTTCGCGCTGTAGCGGCAGCTGGTTGGCGGCACAGTGGCGCAACAGCCAGTCCTGACCCTCCCGATTGCCCCGCACGTAGTCGGCTGCGAGCCCGTCGCCGTGGCGAGCGACGATCTTCGACAGCGTGGTTCCCTGCAGCAGGCTGAGCTTTCCGGTGGTGTTGCCGGTGGTCACCGCGCCCGCGGTGCGGGCTTCCAGCACCAGCACCTCCTTGCCGGCCCGGGCCAACAGCACCGCGCTGACCAGTCCGGTGATACCGGCGCCGGCGACCACCACGTCGGCAGATGTCAACTGGCCTTTCAGCCGATCGGATTGCTCCCGCAGCCGATTGTGGCCGGCCAGCCATAGCGATGTCATTGGTGCCTAATTGCCCGCTGCGAGCAAACCCAAACGGTGTCGGTGATAACACCGCTGCAGCACACAGCCGCGGCAGTTTCCGTCGTCGGGCCCGGCCGGCACCCCGATTGTCGATGTTTGAGCAGCCGGTGCGGCGGGGAATTCGGCGCGCGGATCGAAACGCAGCCGCGCAGCGCCGGCAGGCCGACCCGTAGCTTGAGGGTCCATAGCTCGAGGGAAGGGTGGACCCGGCCCGGGATACGGGCCGGGTTCATCGATTGCGCCGAATCTCAACCGAGCCGGTGGCGCTGACAGCCCGGAAATAAATTTGAATAATTTTCTTCCCAGCGGGTATTCAGGGCTTCGCTGTAAGACATCTCCCCGGGAGGTGCCTACGGATAGGGGGTGGCGGGACCCGCGCGAAGGGGTTGGGAGACGTCTGTTGGAAATTCTGCTGATCAGCAACGAAGCCGACTTCCCCTCGGCATTGCCGAGATTGGAATCGTTCGCGCGCTCGGTGCGGCGTGCCCCGCTGGACGACCACCACGCATGGCAGCTCGACGGCGCTGACGTCGCGATGATCGATGCGCGCACCGACCTGGCCGCGGCTCGCCGGGCATGCCGGCGACTGACGGCGGGCGCACCCGCACTTGCGGTGGTCGCCGTTGTCGCGCTAGCCGATTTCATCGAGGTTGACGTCGACTGGCATTTCGACGATGTGCTGCTGGAGGCGGCCGATGCGGCCGAGCTGCGGGCACGGTTGCGGCTGGCGATCACCCGCCGGCGCAACGCGCTGGAGGGCACCCTCGAATTCGGCGACCTGGTGCTGCACCCCGACAGCTATGCGGCGTCGCTGGGCGGCAAAGACCTGGGCCTGACCGCCACCGAATTCAGGTTGCTTGCTTTTCTCGTGCAGCACGCCGGGCGGGCGTTCACCCGGACCCGGCTGATGCATGAAGTGTGGGGATACGACTGCACCGGGCAGGTCCGTACCGTAGACGTCCACGTCCGACGACTGCGCGCCAAGCTCGGAGCCGAGTACGCAGCGCTGGTGGAAACCGTCCGCAGCGTGGGCTATCGGGCGGCGACGCCACCACAGCCCAGGTGGATTGTCCGCGAGCCGGAGGTAAGTCCCGTGTCTACAGCGGCCCGGGACTCCGTCGCACAGTAGTTCAGCCGAACAGCGGCAGGGCGCGCTTACGTGTCAGGGCGTCCATGCCGCGCTGAATGGTGTCCTCGACTTCGCCGTACTTGCTGTCGACATAGGCGTCGTCGTCGGCGCGGGCAGGGTCGTGGTCCAGTTCGACCGCGGGCATGAACCGGGTCCGGATCTTGGCGGGCAATGGCAGCTGCGGAAGCGCCGCCGGCGCAATGCCCCACGGCAGTGAGATCGCCAGCGGAAACACCTTCAGCCGCAACAGGCGATCGAGCTGTAAGGCCCGGGATAGGCGGTCGCCGCGAATCAGCACCGGCATGGCGTCGGCGCCGCCGACCGTCGCGATCGGCACGATCGGCACCCCGGCCCGAATCGCCATCTTCACGAAGCCTTTCCGCCCGGCGAGGTTGGCCCGGTCACGCTCGGTCCAGGGGCGCAGCGAATCCACCTCACCGCCGGGCCACAACGCCACGTCACGCCCCCCGGCCAATGCCGTCGCGATCGCGTCCGGGGCCGCGGGAAGAACCCCCATCGACCGGAAATATCGCCCGATTCCCGGAATCGCCATCAGCGCGTCGTGAGCGGTGCCGTGCAACGGGCGCTCCGGTCCGAACGTTCGCCACCATTGCAGACCAACGGTCCACGCGTCCCAGACGAACGGAGCCCCCGAGTGAATGCCGACCAGCAGCACCGGCGGCTCGGGAATGTTCTCCCAACCGTCAATCTCCATCCGAAACCAGTAGTCGACAAGCAAATTCCACACAAATTTGTGGCGGTGCATAGTGGTCTCGTCCTGGCCGTCGAGATCCCATTCGCCGGCCCGTTTGGCTACCCAGCCGCTGAGACCGCCGTCCTGCTTGTCCCGCTTGTTCCCCATTGTCGCCCGCGCCTGATCGGCATGACGCTTCGCCTGTTGGCGAACTTCTTCGGGCCTGAGATCGCTAGCACTCATGCCGACGGGGTACCCGGTTGAGTCGGCGGCGATGCAAGCCGGCCAATTCGATTGGTACACGAGACCTCCCCGCGTCGACATTGACGCGGGGAGGTCGATGACAAGCAGCGGTTAGACGTTGCTGGTCCAGATGAGAACGTCTTGCACTCCGTCGTTGTAGACCACGCCGTTGGGCGGCTGGCCGGTCACGTCGAAGTAGACCAATCCGCTGCGTTGGTCACCCTGATTGATCGGCGCCGGATTCAGCCCGTTGGGAACCGGCACCGTGTCGATCACCCGGTAGGTCTGACCGCTGGCCGTGCGGGCGTTGAAGTCAGAGACCACCGGGGTCACGACTCCGCTGACGGATTTGGCGGTGACCTCGGCCTGGTAGAGCCGTCCGCGCAGGGTGTAACCCGGAATGGTCATGTTGCTCGGCTGCAGATTGGCCACCGTATAGGAGGTCACCATCGGCCCGTCTACCAGTTGTTCAGCCGTTCCGAAGCCTTGAATGGTCGGAGGCGCCGCAGCCGCCGATACCGTGCCGAAGACACCCGCCGCCGCGATCGCCGCGGCACCGATACCGGTCTTCATTGCCGTCGTTGTGAACTTCACGCTTATCCCCCTCTCGTTCGTGTCGTTCAAAGCAAGTTGTTCCCTTATTCGGGGCCCTAACCACCCCCAACGAATAACCCCGCCGTCGGGGGCCCAAACCCGGTCATCTCACAAGTTGCCCTGAGCGGCGGGTCTACCTGCACGGACCATCGGGTTTCCTTTTGCCCGACAACATCATTGGCAACACTCATTAGCATCCATTCACAGCGGTATCAGGTGCCACTGCACCGACCGCATTCCGCCGGAAGACGAAATGGTTGATTAGCTCGCGGTGGCCACGGGTAGCCCGTCTGCAGCCGGGGCTAAGGCCGTTCACGAAAGGGGGGAGCCTGCTATGGAACGTGGGAGCGCCAAGCACAGCCCGCGCGACGACGATGAGCTCAAGCATGAATTGAGCGGCACCCTGCAGGGAAATCGATCCAGCAGGAGCGAAGAATGGCGCGATCCGGAGCCACCGGCCGACGACGATCCCGACGTGCCCACAGCCGGCCCGGCAAGCCGGAAATCCTGAACTGATGCACCTGCGAACTTGTCAGTTGAACATTTGCGGCGCTTGACAATTGGTCCGCATGAATTACCGGAAAGGAAGTTGCCATGAGCTTTGCGGCACAGCAACAAAGCGTGCCCGGAGTGCAGGCCCGGATGAATCCTGTTCCTGATTGCGGCGAGAACGGCTATCGCGGTTCGGGAAAACTCACCGGTAAGCGCGCGGTCATTACCGGCGGGGACAGCGGCATCGGCCGTGCGGTGGCGATCGCGTATGCGCGAGAAGGCGCCGATGTGCTCATCTCCTACCTCAACGAGCACGACGACGCGCGCGACGTCGCACGTTATGTCGAAGACGCCGGCCGACGCTGCGTCCTGGTACCGGGGGACCTCGCCGATCCGGCGCACTGCCGCGCGGTGATCGACCGCGCCGTCCAGGAATTCGGCGGTCTCGACATCCTGGTCAACAATGCCGCGTATCAGATGATGCACGAAAGCCTCGACGAGATCAGCGACGAGGAGTGGGACTACACCTTTCGGCTCAATGTCGGCGCATACTTTCATCTCGCCAAGGCGGCGTTGCCGTACATGGGCTCCGGATCCTCGATCATCGGCAGTTCCTCGGTCAACTCCGATACGCCCAACCCCACACTGGCGCCCTACGCCGCAACCAAGGCGGCCATCGCCAATTTCTCGGCAAGCCTCGCTCAACTGCTCGGCGACAAAGGGATTCGCGTCAACAGCGTTGCGCCCGGTCCGATATGGACACCGCTGATCCCGGCCACGATGCCCGCCGACAGCGTGCAGTCCTTCGGGGACAACGTGCCGCTGGGACGCGCCGGCCAACCCGCCGAACTGGCGCCGATCTACGTCCTGCTGGCATCCGATGACGCGAGTTACATTTCCGGCGCCCGGGTAGCCGTCACCGGAGGCCGGCCGATTCTGTAACGGGTTTCACCGGAGCCGTCGATCGTGCCCCGAAGCGACACGTGTAGCCGGACGGTTGCGGGGGTACTGCCCTTGGGGCGGTGGTGAAAGGACGGCGAGCGATCGTGGCCATCGGTACTTCTCACCAGTGCCGGTGGCGCTGGTCTGGCGCATCTGGCGCAGTAGCCGCCGGGCTCATGGCAGCGGCCGGGTGTTTGGCTCCCGGGGCCACGCTGGAAAGCGCGCCGGCGGTGGAGCTGACCGCGATCGGCGCCCCGGTGCGTGATCCCGTCTGGTCGTATCGCGACCGCTCGCTGCTGGGGCTCACCGACGATCACCGGCTCGCCAAGATCACGGTCACCGGTTCCCCGACCGCCGACACACGCCTCTCGGAACCGATGGACGTCGGGCGCAACCTGCAGATCAGCCAGAAGGACGATCGACTCGTCTTCGTGCCGCAGCCGCAGCGTGGCCGGGTGGCCGTCGTCGACATCGACAGCCTGCAACGCGTGGACGAGTTCGACGCCGGGCCCGCGCCGGCTTATCTCACCGAAGATGCCGGAATGCGAGTGTTGCTGGCGTTGTCGGCGGACGGGTCGTCGGTGACGCCGGTGGATCAGTACGGCTTTCGAAAACTGCCCGCCGCCGACATCTCCGCAGAGCCAGCAGACAGCATCGACGGCGCCAACCGCGGACGCCAGATCGAGTACCACCTCTACGGACCGTCCGGAATCCGCTACTACAAAGGGCCGTCGTCCCCTCCGGAAGAACGCGCCTCGTTGCACATGGATGTGGCCGTGTCGGCAGGAGACGGCACCGCCGTGACGCGCAGCTACGTCGCCGGGCGCACCGACAGCGTGCTGTACGCGGTCGATTCGCGGCGCGACGGGCACGGCATGGAAGTGCTTGGCTGCGCACAACTCTCGGCGCCGATTCGCTACCTGGGCACCGACGAAACCCGCATCTACGCCGCCACCGACCGCGACGTGGTGGTGCTGGAAACGGAGAGCTTTACCGGCTACTCGGACGGGATCATCCCGGTGCTCCGCAGAATCGACTACCGGGCGGGTCTGCCGGGTCCGGCCTCTTCCGCGCCACTTTCCGGGATGGCGATCGGGCCGAAGCGGGTGTATCTCACCCTGCGCGGTCAGCAGTATCTGGTCAGCGGTTCCAATCGGTGTGTGACGAACTGCGCTCGGTGTCGGATCTGATCGAGAGGTTCGATCTGGCCCGGCCCCGGTTCACCGACACCCCGAGGCACCCCAGGTGGCGCTAGCCTGTGCCGCCCGGGCGTGGCTGGCGATGGCGCCGATGTCCGAAACGCCCTGGTAGTCGGTCAGGAATTCCTTGGCCGCCAATACAATTCCGGTCCGCGGCGTGGGGCAGTCAGGGTTGCGACACGTCAACGCCACCATGAAGGCGTCGTCATCTTCATTGAGGAACAGGAAGCCCAGATGCAGCGCATGCCCGACCTCGAAATCCTTGCCGCCGCATGCCTCACAGTGCCCGCCTTTGACCGTCACCAGCTCTGACACTTGTTGTCGCTCGGCGCTTTTCAGGCTGATCAGCTCCGGCCGTACCGCCATGTCGGTCATGTCAGATCTCCACATCCTTGTCGTAATGGACGTTGTCCTCGCGCCAACCGCCCAGGCCGTGACCGATGCCGGAGTAGTCGTCGATGAACTCGATCTGGTTGATCCACTTCGCCATTTTGAAGCCCACCTGCGTCTCCACCCGCAGCCGCAACGGCGCTCCGTGCTTGATGGGCAGCGGCTTCCCGTTCATCTCGTAGGCCAGCAGCGTCTGCGGCTTGTACGCCAGCTCGAGGTCCATCACCTCGTAGAACTGCCCCACCCCCTCTGCACTGGGCTCGTCGCGGCCGTTGTCCTGCATGGTCAGAAAGCAGATGTATTTCGCCTGCGGCAGCGGCCGCACATGGTCGGCGAGCGAAGCCAGCGGCAGCCCGCTCCACTCGCCGATGTTCGTCCAGCCCTGGACACAGTTGTGCATAACCCGCTGCGAATGCCGGTCGGCCAGCGCCCGCAGCCCGTCCAGATCCAGGGTGACGGGGTGCTCCACCAAGCCGCCGACCCGCAATCGCCAGTCGACGAAGTTGTGCACCGCCATCACCTTGTATTCGGTGCTCGCCGGCGGTTTGCCGTTGACCCGGTGTTCCTTGGAGATCATTCGCTGCGGGTAGTGCTGCCGCGAATTCAACGGCCGCAGCAAGGTTTTGCGGGCTCCGGTGACGACGGCGCCAAGGACGTGACGGACCTGAACGGACCGGCGCAGACTCCACACCGTCGCCGCGACGTGGACCGCGACGATGGCCGCGATGATGCGGTCAGGATCTGAAACGGCGCCAAAAAGAAGATGACGGCGGCATAGGTCAGCTTCTGGATGGCGTCGTCGGGTCCGCCGGGTAACAGCGGCGGCAGGTTGAAGCTCAGGTAGGTGACGATGTCGTTGTACGCCTCACGGAAGATCGACCACGAATACGGCCAGTACCGGTGCCACTGGCCGGTGGTGAACAGCAGGATGTAGTACGACAGTCCGACGAGGATCCACCCGATGACCGAGAAGAAGTGCCAATGACGGCCCATGCCCAACTTTTTGTGGCCGGGCAACGCGAAAAGTGAGCTGTAGTACTCCTCTTCGTCGAGGGTGTCGTACAACTTGTTGATCGGCATCTCCTTGGGGGTGAAGCGCGCCCACTCGGTGCCCGGCTTGCTGTCGTCGTGCCAGTACAACTTGGGGTGAGTGGACAGGATCTCGATGCCGCTGCGGATCACCAAGGTCAGGAACAACACGTTGAGCCAATGCTCGATCCGCAGCCACGCCGGGAAGTCGAGGACGGTCATAGTCTGCGTCATCCCTGACCGATTCAGTCGTGCCAGTTCTGCCGCTGCGGATAAGCCACGTTGATCCCCGACAGGACCGTCGCATGGACGGCGACGAAGCCCGCGGCTAACGCCGCCGCAAGCGTCCCGGGCGCCAGGTCCCAGCGGCCGGTCAGCGCAACCAGCCCGGGCAGACTGGCGAACCGGCTACCAAGATAGATAAGTAGGACGACCCCGCAGATGAAGCTGCCGAAATACCAACCAGCTTGCGGCACATCCGGTTTGAGCGCCAACGCCATGGCAGCGGCCGCGATCAGGCAGCCGGCGATCAGCACCGCGGCGTAGATCACGAAGCACAGCGGCAAGCGCGGCTGGGTGCCCAGCAGGTAGACGTGCACCCCTACCAGGCCGATCAGCAGCGATCCGGCTAACCCGGTCACCGTCCGCGGCAGATCGAATGCGACGTAGCCGTTCAGCGTCAGCACCGGCGAAGAACACAGTCGCTGCCACGCCTTGAGCCGCAGTCGCCCGAGCAGACCAGCCACCGCTGCTAAGTACCCCCCGAATCGGGCCGCAAACCGGTGGTTCTCCGGCATGGCAGCCGACCGGGCGGGAGCCCCAGCGGATCCACGCCGGTCGTTGTCTGAAGACGAAGGCTTCGGCAACTGCGCCGTCGTCCGGCCTATGCGCTGGGCGCAGGCGGGAATCGAATCTCATTGGTGGGCAATTCGGTTCATCGACCTCGAGCCGCACCCGTCTGACGCATGGGTCAGGGATTCAATGGCGGTCTGACGGGTACCAGTGTCGTCGTTATCGGCGGTGGGGCCGGTGCCAGGCTCTTGCTCGCGGGTGGGTATGGGGTCGTCGAATATGGGTTGGAAGGATTGGTGGTCGTCGGGTAGGCCGGGGTGGTGGGATATGTGGTCGCCGGGTGGGTCGTCGTCACCGGCGGCTGTGTCGTCGCCACGGTGGTTGCCGGCGGCGTCGTCACCGACTCGGTCGATTCGATAGTCGACGGAGTGACAGTGGGCGTGCTCGAGGCCGTGTTCGAGGCCGGTGGAGGTACCGGCACCAGCTGGGAGGACTCGACGGGCGGCGTGATGACCCTGGTGTTGTTGACAGGTTTGCTCTTGGCGGCACCGAACTTAACGGCCAGGACAGCGGCTATCACCAGTGCAACGGCCGCCGCACCGGTCACGCTGATGAGCACCGACGATCGCCCGTACCAATGCGTGCGTTGGGACGCATGGTCGGAACGGGCGTCGGGCCGTTCAGTGTCGGCTGTCACGCCGGCACCCGCATCGCCGTAGTCGACGCCGGTTATCGCGGGGTCGCCCGCAGCGGCTTCCTGCGACCAGGCCAGCGCGCGGTACGTCGCCGATTGGTCGCCGTCGACGGACGCTTCGCCCGCGGCGGCGCGGCTTGCCCCGACGGCCCATGCCGACGGAACCACCTCCGTAGGGGCGAGCGCCGCGGCTTCGCCTTCCGTTCCGGCGGCGGGCGTCCCGACCGCCGCGTTGCCAACCGCGCCCTGAGGGGGCGCCCCAACGGCGGAAGACCTCATCTGGGCCAGGACGGCGGCGCCGATGGCCGCGTTCAACCTGGGTTGCGAGGTGGTGACAATCGGCACCTGCAGCCGCTCCGAGAGCCGACTGGTGATCAACGGGATGCTGGCGCCGCCACCGACCGTCGCGACGGCGGCCAGCCTGCCCTTTGGAATCTGGTTGCGCTGCAACACTTCCTCGACGCAAGAGATGAATCGTTGCAGCGGGCCACAGATAAGGTCCTCGAACTCGGCGCGGGTCAGGCGGACATCCTCGCCGATACCGGGAAGCTCAGCCGGGATGACCGCGACCGTCGCGGCCGACAGTTGTTCCTTGGCACTTCGGCACTGGGCCAGCCGTCGGCTCAGCGGCGCCAGCGGTGCGGTCCCGTCGGCGTCGGCGTCGGCGTCGCGAGCCTCCACTGCCAGATGCCGCAAGATCATCTGGTCAAGCTGGTTTCCCGAGAAGTCGGTGTACCGCTGGGTCGTGGCGATTTGGCGAAAGTTCGACGCCGCATCGGTCAAGGTGACGCTGCTTCCGCCGGCGCCGAAGTCGCACAGCACCACGATGCCGTCGGTGGGGAACCCCGGTTTGGCGTACAGCGCCGCCAGCGCGGCGGTGGCGTCGCCGATGAAGGCCGGTTGCACCGCGCCTGGCGCCAAATCAGGATGGCCCCGCAACGCCTCGCGCAGCGCGCCGACCTGACGCTCGCCCCAATGCGCGGGAACCGCGATGGCAACCGGCGCCCCGTAACCGACGGTGCCTGCCATCGCATCGAGCGCTCCGGCAGTAAGGGCCGCGCCGGAGTGGGCCGATCCGTCGGCCGCTATCAACGGGTCCGGGTCTCCGACCCGCTCGACGAATCCGCTCAGCGCAAGTCCGGGCCCGGCCACATTGGGGTTTTCCTCCGGCGTTCCCACCTCGGGTGCGCGTTGGTTGAACAGTGTCAGCACCGAGCTGCGGGTCACCGGGGCGCTGCCCGTTCGCGCGGCGACGAGGTTTGCCACCCCGACCGACAAGCCGAGCGGGTCGGTCATCTCCCCCTAGATCCTTTCTGTTGGGACCACCGGCCGACCCCTCCCCACTGTTGCCACCTGCGGCACGAGCGCCCGTCGCCGCAATCTGCGTCACCGCGTCGTCGATGGACACCATGGCCAGGCGGCCGAATGCTTCGCGAGCCAACGGAGGAAGGGACGCGCTAGTCGCCAACCGGTGTTTGGTTCACCGCGTAGGGGGTACCGCACCGACGACCGAATGAAACGGATTTTGGTCATTCGATTGGAGACTGCCGGCAGGGGTGACAATTATGGCTGGGCCGACTCGCGCTGTCAAGACGTTCGGGTCGCCTGGCTCGGCCGGGACCGAATTCGGGGGCCGGCCTGCCGCAAGCTGCCGATGCGTGCGCCATTTCACGTTCGGCGGCGATTTGCCCCTGCGATCCATGGTCGCTTCAGTAGGCTCGCCTGGGCGGCGACTTCGAGCCGGTCGAGCACTGACCCTGGCCGGCCGGCGGCTCACTTCGCAGATGACGCGGTACCGCGCGAACCGCGTAGCGCGGCCGCCGTCGTCGCGGTCCCGACTCCCGCCGGGGAGGATGTCGAGCTCCTCCCCGGTGGGCCCAAGCTTGTCCAAATGAGGGCCAGGTTGCCTGGCCTCTGCTCTTTCACATCGATTGCTCGACTGACTGCTTGATTGGGCGCGGCAACCTTCGGATACGACCAGTCGCATAGGGATCCCCGCGGTGGATTTGAACGCAACGGAGCCTGCTGAATCGACCCTGCGGTCCAGGCCAAGCTGGAACCCACCGGCTACCGGATCACCCTGGCCGACGGTGTCGAAGCGACCGGGCAAGCGGCGCGGAACATGATGCCGCCGAAGGAAATGCTGCCGCAGATGCGTGTCGAAGATCACCGGATCGGCGGCGGCTCGCTGGGCGACATCCCGGGCCGAATATATTGGCTGCCCGCCCTGGACATCGCGCCTAACCGACTACCCAGCAGGATGCTTCGTTGCCAACGGTTGTCTTCTACCACGGCGGGACGATCGGCGACCTGGACATCAAGGACGCGGCGAGCCGCGCACACGCGCTGCAGGCCGAGGCCATCGTGGTCTCGGTGGATTACCGCTTGGCGCCGGAACACCGCTACCCGGCCGCCGTCGAGGACTGCTGGGCCGCATTGCGGTGGGTCGGCGAGCACGCCGGCACCCTGGGCGGCGACCCCCGCCGGATCGCTGTGGCCGGCGGCTCGGCCGGCGCCAACCTGGCGGCGGTGATGACCCAGCTCGCCCGCGACAACGGCGGACCTACGCTGAGGTTCCAGTTGCTCTGGTACCCATCGGTGACCGCCGACTTGGCGCTGCCGTCGTTCACCGAGAGGGCACACATGCCGGTGCTGGACACCGAGGCGGTGGCGGCGTTTTGGGCGTGCTATCGGCCAGGCATCGACCTGGACAAACCCAGAGCGCTTCCGACCACACCGGTGCCGGCGAATGCCGCAAGCTTCGTCGGGCTGCCGTCGGCGTATTCGGTGTCGCCGAAGATGATCCGCTGCGCGACGACGGCGCCTGCTATGCAGAGCGACTCGCGGCCGACGGGGTTGCCATAAAGCTCCAAGGCGCCTTCCCTCACCCACGACTTACCTTGGCTTCACCCCTGAACCATCCCGGGTTTCATGCACACCTCGTTACGTGTGACCGGTGTGCTGCCCGATCTGTTGTTGAGCGTAGTACTCGGCCTCGACTTCGGCTGGTGGGCGTCGTTCGAGGCGGTGCATCAGCCT
>NZ_UPHQ01000305.1 GCF_900566055.1 Mycobacterium innocens | reverse complement strand
GACCGTGGAACCCGGCGTCAGCGCACGACACGCGGCGGTGCCGCCTACGGACAAGCCGGAAATCAAGATCAACTCGTGATCTCAGCAGCCGCAAGGGGAGAACTCCGGCGACCGTGAAATTTTGAGGTAAGTGAGGGGATGCGTGCTGTGAATACAGCGTTCACACCGGCGATTATTGATTTCGAGATCTACCTGCTTATGACGATGAAGCTAAGGATCTCAATGTCGCGCAAACAAGCTCAGCTAGCGGCCAAACTGGCTGAACACAGGCTCTCCATAGACGATGCGGAATGTATACATAAGCGGGTAGCCGAGGCTCTTGGCGATGAAGCCTCTTACCTCGGAAATATGAAGAATTTGCTATGGGTTGTAAACCAGGCTGCCCCATCTTTGAAATTTAGCAGCGTATTGTGGCCCGGATTTGACTTCAATGCCGTTACCGACGAAGACGGGTTAATTGAGTCGGCACGGTATTGACATATAAGGCGCAATTCGCACAGATTCAATTCTCCGATCGAAGTACCCATTTGCGGCATGGACGTCACCGAGTTCACGGAGCACTTTGGCCCCATGCGGCGTGGCCGTCAGTGGCCGTTGTTTGACAAGTTTCTCCCCGCATACGAGGAGTACGAATTTCCATGGGCGGGGGAGAGTTATGGTGCGGGATTCAGTTGGGGGCTCTTCATGTTTTCGGCGAAGTCGTGGCCTGAAGATTAAGAGGGTTCAGCTAGCGTCCCGCGCCGTTCGGAACCCTCTTCGAGCTTTCAGCGAGCAGGCACACGAGCCCGCACGCTAAGCAGGAAGAGGCTGCCGAAGCAACAGACATCGCCGCTAACTAAACTAGGAGAACATTCTTTACTGCTATCGAGGTTCTTCGCCCGTGTCGCGGACTGGCGGCAGCTCATAGCCCTGGAGTTCCGCAATTAGCTCGTCGATAACTCCCCGCGCGTAAACCTCCTCTTCCTCAGTCAGACGGAAACGTTCTTCATCAAGCGCTAATGCGTAGATAATCTCGAGCTGGCCCCACAGCCGGAGCAAAGAGCTGGTCCAGGATGGATCCGCCGCGTCGTTCAGAGATCGGATTATCGACTTCAGGTCACGATCTACCCGTTCGAGATCGGCGAATCCACCGCTGTAACTGTTCAGCGAATCAAGAGCCAACTGCCGGAGATAGGCGGTCCGGTCGCGAGACACGTCTTCGTTCGTCAACGTCGTAGGTCCCCGAAACTCACGGTGACAATCCTGCCACTTGCGGCTTGGACAACGCTGACATTGTTGACAGGATCAAAGAAAACCGTTGTGCCTCCTCCGCTCGGCGCGGATAGACCATTTCGAAGCGTATTTTGCACGACACTTACCGGAATGCCGTCACTTTGCATTTCGTCAAGCGCATGTCCGCTGAAAGACGTTCCGTCAATCGTCGCAGGAGCATTCGTTCCGCGGGGGACATCCATTGGGCCGCCGCGCTGACCAGTGGGTGTCGATGGATCTGGTGACGGTGCGTGCGGCTGTTCTGGTGCTGGTTGTGTCCAGTATGGGATGTCGGCGCGTATGGCGTCTTTGGCGGGCGTGTATTGAGCGTTAGCCGCATCTAATTGTCGCTCGAGCTGTGCCTTCAAGGAGTTGTAATACCAAGCTTCTTGATTATAGACCTGAACCGCGTTCCAATTGGTGGGGTCGAGCGGATTCAAATTGTGGTGGTCGATATCGTTTGTCAACTTGTTGTAGGCGTCGCGCGTAGCTTGCAGCGATTTCGGTGGCGGTGGGCTGGCCCAGGGCGGAATGGGCGGCGGACCCTGCGGGGGTTTACCCGGCGGCGGAGACGGCGGCGGCGGAACCGGTGGTTGCGGAGCAAGCGGTATTGGCAACGGCGGTGCCTGGGGTGCTGGGCCAGCATCAGTACCCAGCATCTGGGCGCCCGGGCCCCCGGAGCCGCTAGGGCCACCGCGCCCGGTGGCCGGCCCCGGCGGGCCGCCCGTCGGCGCATCCGGTTGGGGAGCTGGTAGTGGGGGTGCCGGTGGGGG
>NZ_UPHQ01000085.1 GCF_900566055.1 Mycobacterium innocens | reverse complement strand
GGCGGTGCCGGTGGACCCGGCGCGCCGGGTGGTGCCGGCGGCGACGGTGGCGACGCCGCCGGCGCCAGGAGCGTGGGCGGGGCTGGTGGCGCGGGCGGCGTCGGTGGAAACGGCGGCCACGGCGGATCCATGGGCGGCAACGGGGGCGCCGGCGGCGCCGGCGGAGCCGGCGGTGCGGGCGGCGTAGGTGCCAATGGCGCTAATGGCGGAGCCGGTGGATTGGGCGGCTCGTACGGCGCGAACGGCGGCGACGGTGGCGACGGTGGTGCTGGTGCGGCGGGCGGTCCAGCCGGCCCGGGCGGTGCGGGTGGCAACGGCGGAAACGGCGGACTCTATGGCCGTGGTGGTGCCGCGGGCGCTGGTGGTATTGGCGGTGTCGGGGGCACGGGCGGCATAGGCGGCACCGGCGGTGTCGGCGGCGGAGCCGTGGCCACGGGCACCGGTGGTACCGGTGGCGTCGGCGGGAACAGCGGTGCGGGAGGCGCCGGCGGAATGGGTGGTCCTGCCGGATTGCCTGGAGCCGGCGGTCCTGCAGGCCCTGATGGACCGGCCGGCCCCATCGGTGCGGTCGCACCTGGCGGTGCGGGCGGGCGCGGTGGCGCCGGCGGGATCGGTGGCAAGGGCGGTAGCGGCGGCACTGCCCTTTACGGTGCCACCCCTGGTGTTGGCGGCACAGGCGGGACCGGCGGTGCCGGTGCAGCCGGTGGGCTCGGCGGAGCTGGCAGCCCTGTTGGAAGCATCGGCGCAGTCGGCAGCACTGGCGCCACCGGCGGCAAGGGTAGCGTCGGCGCAAAAGCGCCCGTTTTGGGATTCTGATTAGCCTGTGAAAATTTTCTTAGATTTGACGCGCCGCTATGCAGGTGCAAATGAAGGTCATAGTCAGTGCGTCTCAGAAATTTGCCATGCAAAATCCCAATAACACCTCGAATGTCATTTGCCACGTGGATGGGACCACCGAATTGCCATGAGGATGGGACCACCGGGTCGTCATCGAGCATGCGGGGTCTGGGTTGGCGGTGTCAACTGATTGGCGGGCACATGGGTTTCTGGCGGCGCCGGTAAGGACTCGCCTTCGATGACGAGTTCGTGTGAGGTTGAGGTAAGCGAAGCCGGCTCCCACCACAACAACATCCACGTTGGAGATGTGCTCATCAGCCATGTAAATCATCATGACCACCCGAGCGCATTTTGTTTAGCGCTGAATCCCCCAATCTAATCGTGCAAGCGACCGTCAATCGGCCCGGCAGGCTGGCCGCTGCCCGGGGCCGGTGGCGATTGTGCTCGGTGAGGACGCTGGTAACCAGCATCGGCGGGGGCGACGTCGAAGGCCCGGTTGAATACGTCCGCATCCCGCGCGGTGATCGCGGTGCCGCTGAAGGTCCGGAGTTCGTCGGGCGCGGCGCGACCACGACGATCGATCCCACGTGCCGGGTGCGGCGCCGAGGACTGCAGAAGAAACCTGACAATTAGGGACCTGTGGCCGTACCGGCAACCCATCAGGCAATGGACACTCAAAATATGAGGCAGTTCACGGATCGCGTCGACGCCGGCCGGCAATTGTCGCGCCGTCTGGAATTCTTACGGGGTCACCACGTGGTGGTGCTGGGTCTGCCGCGAGGCGGTGTTCCGGTGGCTTTCGAAGTCGCCCGGGCGCTGCACGCTCCCCTCGACGTGCTCTTGGTGCGCAAGCTCGGCGTGCCGGCGCACTCCGAGCTCGCGTTCGGCGCCATCGGGGAGGGCGGTGTGCGGGTCATCAACGACGACGTGGTGCGCGAGGCGCACCTCACCGACCGGGAAATAGCCGCGGTGGAGACCACCCAGCGGGCCGAACTGCAGCGCCGAGCGGAACGCTTCCGCAAAGACCACGTCCCGGTCGCGCTCGACGGGCGCATCGCGGTGATCGTCGATGACGGCGTCGCGACCGGAGCCACCGCGCAGGCCGCCTGCCAGGTAGCCCGTGCGCAGGGAGCGAGCCGGGTGATCCTGGCCGTTCCCATCGGAGCGACGGACATCGCCCAACGGTTCGCCGGGTACGCCGACGAGGTGGTGTGCCTGGAAACACCCGTGCCCTACTTCGCGGTCGGCCAGGGATACTCCAACTTCACCCAGACCTCCGACGACGAGGTGGTGGCGCTGCTGCGTCGCGCCCGCGCCGAATTCGGCGCGAACCGCGAAGCCGGTGACCCGCCACCGCGCGACGAGGAGGTTAGGGTGACTGCCGGACCGGTGTCGGTGGCCGGGCGGCTGACCATTCCCGAACACCCCGGCGGCGTCGTGGTTTTCGCTCATGGCAGCGGAAGCAGCCGACACAGCCCGCGCAATCGATACGTCGCCGAGGTCCTCAACCGGGCCGGGCTGGCCACCCTGCTGCTCGACTTACTGACACCCGAGGAAGAACGCAACCGCGCCAACGTTTTTGACATCGGCTTGCTCGCCCGGCGACTGGTCGACGTCACCGGCTGGCTGGCCGGCCAGCCCGACACCGCTTCACTGCCGGTCGGTTTTTTCGGGGCCAGCACCGGGGCCGGCGCGGCTCTGGTTGCGGCCGCACATCCCGGGGTCAAGGTCACGGCGGTGGTATCCCGTGGCGGACGGCCCGATCTGGCGGGCGATGCGCTGCGCGACGTACACACGCCCACCCTGTTGATTGTCGGTGGCCGCGACGAACTGGTCCTGGAACTGAATCGGCAGGCGCAGGCGGCGATCCCGGCCGTGTGCGAGCTGGCGGTGGTTCCCGGCGCCACTCACCTCTTCGAAGAACCGGGCACCCTGGAACGCGCGGCCACCCTGGCGCGCGACTGGTTCCTCGAGCACCTCGCCGGCAACAGGCCGTAAGGCGGTTGCGCCCGGACCTGAGTTCCCGGCAACTCAGTGGTGCAGACCCGTGACCGGCTCGTGCGTGCTGGCCTGGATGTCGGCCGACGTCACCGCGAACAGCTGGTTCGCCAGATCCGTCAAGGCCCGCGCGATCGCGAGTTCGTCGCCGATCTCGGCCACCGGCTCGTCGGCCGGGTCGAGCCGGGCCAAGCCGACACCGACCAGTGTGTGATCGCCCCAGACCAGTCGCGCCTTGGCCCGGGTTCGTTCGTCGCGCTCCTCGATCAGCACGTCGACATGGCAGGACTTGGCGTTGCTGGCGTTGTCGGCGTTGTCGGTCATCGCCGTCTCCTTAATGTCTGCAGTCACTATTGATGCGATCACCGCCGAACCTATGACCAGTAGAGGCAAAAGTCACGAGTCGGCGGGGCGTAGCCTGCGATCGCACGACAACGGCGGCGCCGTTCGACGGCCTTTAGCCGAGGCGGCGGACGGTCAGTGGCCGGACTTCGGCGATCCGCGCGTAGTCACGGTCAACGTGCACCACGCCGAGGCCGTGATAGACAGCCGTCTCAGCGATCATCAGGTCCGGGATCGGGGTGCGGTGCCACATTCCGTGGTGATGAGCGAGGTCACGCTGGAGCGCCATCGCTCGCTCCAGGACGTCAGGTGGCGCCGCCACAATGTCGAAGCTAGCGCTCAGCTCGGCCTGCAGCTGGTCGTAATGGCGGGCCGAGCGGGCGGAGTAGAGCTGCTCGAGCTCCCCGACGAGGCAAATGAACAACCGCCCGGCCAGTTCCGCGAGCTGGGTGCCGATGACGGGATCGGACGCACGCGCCGCCGCGCTCTTGTCGAGGATCCAATTTGCTAGCGCCACATCTCCTCCGAGCCGAGCACCTTCTCGTCGACGTGGCTGGCGAGCCGGGTGAAGTAACGCCGTTGCTGAGCCGCTCGCTCGTCCTGCGCATGTTCTGCTTCGGCGGCGGCTCTCCGCAGGGCCTCTTCGACGGTCGCCCGAGTCGTCGCGCAGCCCAGGGCGCGCTTTGCCCGCGTCAGGAGGTCCTCGTCGATCTCGATCGTCGTCCGTTTCCGCATGCGTACATACTATCAATCCGATATGTACATATCCGTTACGACGCCATTTGCGTTGTCCCCGCGTGCAATTGCACAACCAGGGTCGGGCAATTGCTTGCCCCGCCAAACCCACAGTGTTTACGTGATGGCGGCGACTTCGTACATGGACATTTGAGGAGAGCAGCTCAGCGGAGGTGACGCAGCCCTTCGGTCACCTGGTCGCCCCACGCGATGGAATCTTTGCTCCCCGCGAGGCGCGCTGCTAATTCCGGCGCTACGCCAGCAAACCTCGCCAGGATGCAGACGGGGTGTGCTGCGGGGCTAAGGGGTGCGGGTTAGTGAGCTCAAGCGGCGAAGCCGCAAATCCTGAGTCAAGTGTTGTTCGATGGGTGTTCGAATCGGTGCCTTTCCATGGCGGGCAGGGTCAGGTGCTGTCGGCTGTTCAGGTGGGCAGGCGGGCGCGTCGGGTGAGGTCGGTGAAGGCGTGCCGGTAGGCGGTGGCGGTCTTGCGTAGCGGTGGTGGGTCGGCGCCGCGGTCGGTGGCCTCGGCCGTG
>NZ_UPHQ01000018.1 GCF_900566055.1 Mycobacterium innocens | reverse complement strand
GCGGGATCACGTTCCCGGCGTGCCCGACGACATCATCGCCACGCACCTCGATACGGAGATTCTTCGACCAATCGTTGCTAGTCTGCATCTGTTAGGTGCGCTCCATCTCGGATCATCGGTGCTGTGGTAAGTCCGATTATCCTTGTGGCAGCGCGCCTTTCACGTTAACGACACTCGATGCCACTCAATTACATGAAAGATCGAGGTCTGTGCCCCTTGCAGACGAGACGCTGCATATCGACGTTCCGGTCGAACTCGAGGAGGTGAAGGTCGTGTTCAGCGTGGCATCGCTCACCTTCGAAGGGGACATGCCGGCCGTCCTGTTCCACCTGGGAATCGTCGTGGCCGACGCCGCCGCCTGGCAGGCCAGTTCGCACGTCGTCGCCGTGTTCCACACGAATGCCGGACACGTGACACTCGACGACCAGGCCTACAACGCCAACCGGCACGTCAGTACCGGCAATCCGTACAAGCCGGTGGTGGCCGACCTGATAGCCAAGGGCGTGCACATCGAGTTGTGCGGAGCCACCGCCAGGGCCAACGGTTGGCGCAATGTCGACCTGATCCCCGGGACCAGGATCAACAGGAATGCCATGGCAAGACTGACCCAGCTGGTGCAGCAGGGGTACGTGAAGATCTCGGAGGCCTAGCGACCCTTTGTCGGTAGGGCATTGACAGTTGAGCAGAGTTTCAGGCTGCTTGAGGTAGTCGGGCGTGGGCGAAGCGTTCGTCGATGTGCCGATCGAGGGTGTTCAGGGCGGTGCGGAGTTCGGGTGGTGCTTGGGGTTGGTCGGCGGCGAAGAGTGGGGTGAGGACGCGGTCGTGGACTTTGGTGTAGAAGACGGCGAAGCGCAGACCGTCGGCGGTGAGGTCGTAGGTGTTGGTGTGTGGGCGGCGGATGATGAGCCCGTTGTAGCGCAGCCGGGCTAGGTCGTAGCTGGCCTCCACCCCGTCGGGACAGCTGCACGCGCACGACAAGGATCTTCCGACGATGTGGGAGAACTGCTTCTACATCGGGGGTGACGATGATGGCGTCTTCGAAACCGAACTCGGAGGCATCGGCGCCGCAGTCTGCTGGGAACTCATCCGCACGGAGACGCTGTCCAGGATGACCGGTCGTGTCGGGTTGGTGATCACCGGCACGCACTGGTGGGACCTGCCGGGCAACTGGCCGGCCGTGCCGTACCTGCTCCGATCGGGCGCGCGTGGCAACAGAAAGCTGAGCGAACAAGCACCCGTGGACTTCGCGCGGCGCCTCGGAGTTCCGGTAATTCAGGCCAGCCACTGTGGAACCTTGGCCGGCGATTTCTATCTCGCCCCAATGTGGGACGCCCGGCTGCCATATCGCACGACATTCGTCGGTGCGACGCAGATCATGGATGGATGGGGTCGCGTGGTTGCGCAACGAAACACCCAAGAAGGGCCCGGCGTGGTGGTCGGCGAGGTGCAGTTGGGGCAAGTTCGAACCGCAGGATCGATAGCGGTGCCCGATCGATTCTGGATCCCCAAACTTCCTGTGCTGCACCGCCTCTATTGGGCGCATCAGAACTGGGCATGCAAGGGGATGTACCAGCGCGTCGGTCGGACCAAAGGACTGGACGCGGCCGCTGCCCGCTGAGCCCCGTTAGCCGTGGGGACCGGCCGTGCCGTCGGCGCCAGCGGCGCCGCCGACACCCGGAGTGCCAGGAACTAAGGTGCCGCTGATCGCTTGCCCGGCCGCACCGCCGCTACCTCCGCTACCACCGCTACCGGCGCCGCCGCCGTTGCCGCCGGTGCCGGCACCACCGCCGATGCCGGTCTCGCCAAAGA
>NZ_UPHQ01000075.1 GCF_900566055.1 Mycobacterium innocens | reverse complement strand
CACACCAACGTGATGACAACGCCGCGATCAACCTCGCACGCTACGCGGAAATCCTTAGCGTCGTCGGCCCAGTTGGGGCCGCCGTCAAGCGTGGAGCCGACCGTAAGACCGGGCCTGGCCCGGCCGGTGGCTGTGAAGCGCGGAAGGGACGCAGCCGCAAGGCTGCCGAACAACCCCGAAATGGGGTGCGAGTCGCGTGACCACTAAAGATCACTCACTCGCAACGGGTATCGCACAGCGAGATCACCGGCAGCCGGAACGACTCGCACAGCGCGAGGAAGTCGGCGGCCTTGTCCGACGCCTCGGCGTCGATGGCGCCGCCCAGATGATGGCTGCTGTTGGCGATCAGCCCGTAAGCCGCACCCTCGACGCGAACCAGCGCGGTCAGGATGCCGACCCCGTAGTCGCGACGCAACTCCAGCACCGAGTCGACGTCGACGACGGACTCGATCGCCCGGCGGACGTCGTAGGCGCGTAACCGGTTCTCCGGCACCACATGCCGGGACAGTCGCGGGTCGGGTGCCGCCCAACTGTCGACGCTGCCCTGGAAATACGACAGATATTGCTTGGCCAGCGAAACGGCGCGCGCCTCGTCGTGGGCGACCAGGCTCACCACGCCGTTGCGCCGTTGTACCTCGATCGGTCCGATCGCCTCCGGTGGGTAGACGCCGAGCCCGCCGCCTTCGATCATCGCCGGGCCGCCCATGCCGATATTGGCGTCCGGGGTCGCGATGATCACGTCGCACACCCCGGCGAGGGCGGCATTGCCGGCGAAGCACCGACCGGACACGATGGCCACCAACGGCACCCGGCCGGAGAGACCGGCCAGCACCCGGAACGTCGGCACGTCGAGCCCGGCCCGGCCACCGACGTCGGTGTCGCCGGGCCGGCCCCCACCGCCCTCGGCGAACAGCACCACCGGCAAGCGGTTTCGCACGGCCAGGTCGAAGACGCGGTCGGTCTTGGCATGGTTGCGCATGCCCTGGGTCCCGGCGAGCACGGTGTAGTCGTACGACACGACGACCGCTCGTGCGGCGGCCGAGCCGAACCGATCCGCGCCGATGGTGGCCACGCCGGCGACCAGGCCGTCGGCCGGGGTGTTGGCGATCAGGTCCTCCTCGGAGCGCCGGCTGCGCTGCGCGGCGATCGCCAGAGCACCGTATTCGACGAAGCTGCCGGGATCGACCAGGTCGGCGATGTTCTCTCGTGCGGTGCGCCGACCTTGCTTGTGCCGTTTGGCCACCGCGGCTTCCCGGCCCTCGTCCAGGGTTAGCCGATGACGCTGCCGGACCTGGTCGAGGTCGGCTCGCGGTCGACCCAGATCGACGACGGCAGTTGATGATCCACCATCGACAACATTGGTGCGGGTGAACACCAGCAGCGGGTCGCCGGTGGCGACCACCTGACCGGGCGACACCAGATTGCGGACCGTCCGCAACGCATCCGGAGCGGCCAGGACATGCTGCATCTTCATCGCCTCGAGCACCACCAACTGCCCGTCGGCGCCCACCTCGCTACCTTCGGGCGCGACGTCCACCACCGTGCCGGCCAGTTGGGCACGCACGCTTCTTCACCCGGGTAAAGCTCGACCGCGGCCACCCGATGGGCGTGCCGGTGAGACAGCGCGGCCGCCGCCAGGCCGGGCAGCTTTTCGTCGACGAAACTCGTCGTGACGATGCCTGATTGAACCTTGTTGTCCGACAAGAGTTCTTGCAGAAACGCCAGGTTGGTGGCGACGCCCTCGATGCTGAACTCCGACAGCGCCGTGCGCGCCTTGCGCACCGCCGCGCCGAAGGATGACCCGGATACGTGGGTGATGACCTTGGCCAGCAGCGAGTCATAGCGTGGGCTCACTGACAGCCCCGCCCGGCCATAAGTGTCGACCCGGACCCCGGGGCCGCTCGGGGGTGAGAAGACCGTCAGGGTGCCCGCTGCGGGTAGGACGGACCCAGCTGCCGCCATGGTTTCAGCGTTGACCCTGGTCTCGATCGCGATACCCCGTGCCGTGGCGGGATCACCGGCGACTGTGGTTGCCTCGCAGGAAATCCCGGCTGGCAACCCCAGCTCGTCGTAGGATGCACCGCCGGCGATGGCCAGCTGCAGCGCCACCAAGTCCAGTCCAGTCACCTCCTCGGTGACGGTGTGTTCAACCTGGATTCGCGGGTTGACCTCCAAGAAGACGAATTCCTCAGCGGAGACCAGGAATTCGACGGTGGCCAGTCCGCACAGCCCGACGCCGGCGCAGAGCACGGTTGCGGCCCGATGTAAGTCACGGCGCAGGCTATTCGAAAGGCCTTGGGCGGGAGCGATTTCGACCAGCTTCTGGTAACGCCGCTGGATGCTGCAGTCACGATCGCCCAGCGCCAGCGCATGCGGTGGCTGGCCGATGACCTGCACCTCCAGATGCCGTGCAGCACCCAGATATGCCTCGGCGAATACCGCCGGGTTGCCGAAGGCCAGCTGCGCTTCCGCGGCGCACTGACGGTAGGCATCATCGATCTGGCCGGCGCTCGTCACCTTGCGCATGCCCCGGCCACCACCACCGGCGAGCGCCTTGATCATGATCCCGCCGCCGGCCTGAGCGGCGAAGAATTCATGGATATCGCCGAGGCTGCTGGGACCTTCGGTCGCGGCCAGCACCGGCACCCCGGCGGCGACGGCGGCCGCGCGGGCCGCAGACTTGTTCCCGACCAACTCCAGCACCTCGGCGTCGGGTCCCACGAACGTGTACCCGCCGGTCGTACAGGCCCGCGCGAATTCCGGGTTCTCGCTGAGGAACCCATAGCCGGGGTGGATCAGCTCGGCGCCGGACGCTTGGGCCGCGGCCAGGATGGCCGCGGCGTCGAGGTAGGCGTCGATACCGTTGCCGGGCAAGGCAAGTGCCTGGTCGGCCGCGTGCACGTATGGGCTGTCGGCGTCGTCCGCGGCGTAAACCGCCACCGTGGGGATGTCCAATTCTGTTGCCGTGCGGATGATTCGAAGCGCTATCTCGCCCCGGTTCGCGATCAGCAGGCTCATTCGGACACCCCGGCCATCATGACGCGCGACCACATACCGGCCACATTACGGCCCGGCCGGTCGGATCAGACGACGACCTGTTTGGGCATCACGGTCGGCCGGAAGCCGTACCGTGGCCCGGCGTAACCACCGCCGCCCTTGGACGCGGCGGCCATCCCCGGCCCGCCGGGCATCGCGGTGACCGGTCCGGCTTCCTCGGGTACCGCCCAGCCGCTGCCCTCCAAAGCCGTGGTGCCCGAAGGCAACGCCGGAGCGGCACTGGACCAGCTCGCCGGCACCGCCAACTTGCCGACCGCGGACGCCTGGCCCATGCCGGCCAGGACCGAGCCCGCGCCCACGGGTGCCACGGCGTGCGTCGTGGCCGCCGGTCCCGCGATGGCCGGAGCCAGCTCGGCGGCGGCTGCAGCCCCGCCCGTGGCGTTCACGGCATCCATGGCATGTCCCAGGAAGACCGCGTTGGGAATGGCGGCCATGACGAACCACGCTGCGGTGTTGACCGCGCCGTTGATGGCGTTCTGCACGAACGTATTGCCCAGCAGGTCATCGATGATTCCGCCCAGGGCCGTCGCGTCGAAAACCGACGCGGCCGGCGACGCCAGCCCCATGACCGCGTTGGGCACGTTGGTGATCAGATTCGCCAGCCCCACCTGCTGGGCCGTGCCGGCCGCGGCGGCCTGGCCCACCGCAGCCGCCTGCGCGGCCAGCCCGGCCGGGTTGGCGATCCGCGACGGCGTGGTCAGCGGGTTCAACGTCCCGGCGGCCGCCGACGACGCCGCGTAGCCGTACATCGCCAACGCGTCCTGCGCCCACATTTCGCCGTAGTGCGCCTCGGTGGCCGCGATGGCGGGTGTGTTCTGGCCCAGGATGTTCGTCGCCACCAGCGCCGCCAGCAGCGCCCTATTGGCCGCAACCTCAGCCGGCGGCACGGTCGCGGCGAAGGCCGCCTCGAAGGCGGCCGCGGACGCGGTGGCCTGCGAGCCCGCATGGGCGGCGGATTCGGCGGTGTAGGTCAGCCAGGCCAGGTACGGCTGGGCCGCGGCTGCCATCGACATCGACGCCGGACCCAACCACTGCTCGGTGGTCAGCTGGGTGATCACCGATTCGACCGAGGCGGCCGTGGTGCTCAACTCGACGGCCAGCCTGTTCCAGGCCGCGGCGGCGGCCATCATGGGTGCCGCCCCCGCACCGGCGTACATGCGTGCGGAGTTGATCTCAGGGGGTAAAGCTCCGAAATCCATTTGTTATCCCACTCCTTGTGGTTTGGTCCGGTTCGTATCGGATGCAGGTGCTCTAGACGGCTTCCGGCTTCGGCATGACGATGGGCTTGACGCCGTAGCGCGGGGCACCGAAGCCGGCGCTGTTGCGCGTCGCCGACGCCAATCCCGGCATGCCGGGAATGACGGCGCCCGGCGCCGCCTGCGGTGCGGCGGCGGTCCAGCCGGCACCTTGCAGCGTGCCGACTTCCGTGCTCGACACCAAGGTGGCCGTCCCCGCCCAGGTCGGCGGTGCGGCCGCGCCGATCGAGGACACCTGGCCCAGCCCGGCGGCGATCGGCGCCGCGCCGATCGCGGCCTCGGCCGCGGCAGCCGGTGCCAGGCCGGCGGCGCCGCCCACGGCTTCGGCGGCGTCGGCTCCGACGGCCTCCGCGACAGTCGGCAGAAGCGCACCGCTGCCCAACGCCAGCAAGTCCGACGCGGCCGATGCCCAGTTGCCGGTCCCGATGTTGAAGATATTGGCGAGATCCGTGATCCATCCGGGAGTCTGGCTGGGCAGCAGCGCCCCGAGGAGGTCCGACAAGGGCGAGGCCGCCGCAGAAGAATTGGCCGCCTCGGCGGCCGCATAGGTCCCGGCGCTGACGCCGAGGGTATTCACCAACATGTCGTACATAGCCGCGGCTTCGGCGCTGATCTGCTGGTACAAACTCCCGTAGGCGGTGAACATCGACGCCTGCAGCATCGACACTTCGTCGGCTGCCGCCGGTATCACACCCGTGGTCGGGACTGCCGCGGCGACGTTCTCCGCGTCCATCACCGCGCCGATGGTCTGCAGCTTGCCCGCCGCGGCGGCCAGTTCGTCTGGCTGTGTCGTCAGGAATGACATCTGTGCTCCTCGTGTTTCGAAATATGCCGACCGGTTGCGGCGGCCATTTCCTGTGGATTTGCTGGACAGCTTCTGGTTATTTGCTGAACAGTGTCTGTGCGTTGAGGATAAGGCTAGTGATCCACACTCCCGCCGTCGCAATCCAAAGACGTCAACGATGAGTCCCGTTACGGTTTCTTAACGCGAACGCCGGCAGTGCTAACACTGTCCTGTCGAGCGTGACATCTTCCGGTGACCAGCGGCATCGAAATGAGAGGCGTGGCGCACATTTCTACGCTGTGCGGCGACGGCGCCAACCGCCGGTCAATGCACCGGCGAGCCCCACCGGACCTGTTCGCGGAGCTTGCCCTTGAGCAGTTTGCCGCCGGCGTTGCGCGGCAGCGCTTCGGTCACCACCGTGACGTACTGCGGAACCTTGAAGTCGGCCAGTTGCCGGCGGCAGTGTTCGAGCACCGCCGTCACGTCGATCGGGTCCGCTCCTGCATACAGCACCGCGCCGACCTTCTCCCCCATGACGTCGTCAGGCACCCCCAGCACACAAGCATCGGCGACGCCGGGGGCCGACAGCAGCGCGGATTCGACCTCAACACTGGAGACATTCTCGCCGCCCCGGTTGATGATGTCCTTGAGCCGATCGACGATGTGCACTCGGCCCGCGTCGTCGACACGTACCACGTCGCCGGTATGCAACCAGCCGTCGACGATCGTGGCCGCGGTCGCTTCCGGCCGGTTCCAGTAGCCCGCGGTCACGTTCGCCCCCCGGACCACCAACTCGCCCATCATCTCGCCCGGGTCGGGGTCGTCGCCGCGATACGGAACCACCCCGAGATCCACCGACGGAACCGCATAACCGACCGAGTCGGCGTGTTCGGCCGCATCCCAATCCGGCAGCACCGTCATCAGGGAGGCCGACTCGGTCATGCCGTATCCGTTGAACACCGTTGCTTGCGGAAACGCGTTCTTGACCGAGCGCACCAATGACGGGGCGATCGGCGCACCCCCGTAGCCGACCCAACGCACCGAGGAGACGTCGGTGCCGGGAAAACCCTTGTGCCGCAGCACTAACGAGTAGACAGCCGGAACCGTCACCAGGAGCGAGATGCGCTCGGCGGGAAGTGTCGCGAGCAACTGGTCGATGTTGAGTGCGGGCATGATCACCGACGCCCCGCCGACGCGGGCGGCTGCCAGCAGCTGCGAGTTACAGCCGGTCGCGTGGAACAGCGGCACCGAAATCAGGGTGCGCAGCTCGTCACCGAGATCTGGTGACAGCCCGAGACATCTGGCCCCGTTCTCGGTGTTGGTCACGAATGCCTCGTGGGTGGTCGGCACACCTTTGGGATGGCCGGTGGTTCCCGAGGTGTAGAACAGCGCCGCCACATCGGATGGGCCGAGTTGTTCGGTCACGAACGGGTCGCCGTCGGGCAATGCCGTATCCGCGCTCAGGTCGATCCGGGCCCCGGCATCGGACAAAACGAAGTCGACCTCCGGCTGGGTGGAGCGGGTGTTCACCGGCACCACAACGCCACCGGCCATCACGGTGCCCCAGAACGCCAGCACCCAATCGACTCCCGCCGGATACCGCACGGCCACCCGGTCGCCAGCGCTCAGTCCACCCGCCCGTAGTCCGCCGGCGACTCGCGAAGCACGATCCCACAGCTGCCGGTAGGTCAGCCGCGCGGCGTCGAGCTCGACCACGGCTTCACTGTCGGGGCGACGGTCGACCTGCTCGGCAAGCATGTCCAGCAGGGTGGGGGGGATCTCGTCGTAGTGCGGGACGCCGGCGCGATCGAGGCGGATCCCCGTCCGCGGGAACGGGTTGTGGTTCCTGGGAATCTCGATTACGTCAGGCACCTGATCACTCCACGTCACTCCAGTTCGACGACGGCGACTGCGGCGCCGACGGTGTCGTTGTTGCCTTGTCCCCACACACCGTAGGCACGGCTGACGACGTGGTCCGGGCCTGGGTAATCGTCAAGTCGACCACGCCCTTACACCTGGTGACCCGCCCGGATGTTTCCGTGGGCCCGGATCAGCCGAACACATGCCTGGGCATAACGGTCGGCTTGACTCCGTACCGCAGGCCTGCGCCGGCGCCTGCGCCGTTGGCGGCTACGACCATTCCAGGCGCAGGCGGCACCGCCGCGATCGCTGCGTCCTCCTCCGGAACCGCCCACCCGGTGCCGGCCGAGGCGATGTCGGCGGTCACCGCCGGTGCGGCGGTAGACCAGCTCGCCGGCACCGACAGCCGACCGACCGCGGGCGCAGTGCCCAAACCGGCGACGATCGGTGTTGCGCCGACGCCCGCAGAGGTAACCGCGACCGCCGGTGCGGCTGTCGCGGCGGCAACCGAACCCACCCCGCTGGCGGTGACCTCGGTAGCGGCGTCGGCCCCGTCGTTGCTAGTGATCAAGGCCATCCCAAAGTCCGCCATTACGCCCGAGACGCCGTGCCATGCGTGATCGACGAACAACGGATTGGGTTTGGCGAGGTAGGACAAGACCGCATTCAGCCCCGACACCTGGGCCTCCGACCGTGCCGGGGAGGCGAGGCTCATAACGGCGTTGGGCAGGTTGCTGATCAGGTCGTTAAGACCGGCCTGCTGCGCGGACCCGGCGGCGGCCTGGCCGACAGTGGCGGCTTGGCCGGCGATTCCGGCTGGATTGGTGACGGCCGACGGCCCGGTCAGCGGGTTCAACCTGCCGGCTGCCGCGGAGGCGGCCGCATAGCCGTACATGGCCGCAGCGTCTTGTGCCCACATTTCCCCGTAGCGTGCCTCGACGGCCGCGATGGCCGGCATGTTTTGCCCGAGGATGTTTGTCGCTACCAGGTCGGCCAACTGGGCTCTGTTGGCCGCAACCTCGCCCGGGGCCACCGTCATCGCACGTCCCGCCTCAAAGGCGGCCGCAGACGCCATGGCTTGTGCCGCCGCAACCGCCGAGGATTCGGCCGTCTCGGTCAACCAGGCCACGAGGGGCTGCGCGGCGGCGGCCATCGACAGCGAGGCGGGACCCAACCACGGCTCGGTCCTCAGCCGGGTGACGATTGACTCGAAACAGGATGCAGCGGTGCTCAGCTCAACTGCCATGCCGTTCCACGCGGCCGCAGCCGCCACCAGCCCCGCCGCGCCCGCGCCGGCGTAAATGCGCGCGGAATTGACCTCCGGAGGCAGAGCTCCAAAATCCACTGAGGCATTCCGTTCTAGTCGAGTTCCAGGCGAGCGTGGTGCTTCAGTCGACGCAGCCCTTATTCCATCATGTTCGCCGCCAGCGTGCCCCCAGTTCGTAGGCGCGCTCGCGCGCCGCGGCGTCGACGGCAGGCTGAGCCCCCCAACCCGGTCGCCAGCTTGACGAGGGCCGCTGCGGCGCCGACGGTGTCGTTATTGCCGTGTACCCACAGACCGTAGTGACTGCGCCGGCTCCCCGCCGCCACGATGGATTGCCTACATCGCCGTCGACGACGCGGCCAAGATCGTGGCCCGAGTGGCCGACCTCGGCGGGACGGTGCTCGAACCGCCCAACCACGTTTCTGGGGTGGGAACGATCTGCATGTTTGAGGATCCTGTCGGTGCCGTGATCTACGTGATGGAACGGGCACCAGCCGAGTGACCGACGACGGGGCATCCAGCCGCCCGATCGAACACAAACACCCTGAAGCCCAACGCGATATCAGCAATCAGCCCATGAGCTGAGCGGCAACTGTCGCACCGAGGTTCCAGCACGCTTCGACGTCGGCCCTGGTCGGCTTGCCCATCACCACCACCGTCTCGGCAACCTGCGCCCAGCCCAGCCCGGTCGTGATGGCGGCCAGACCCCGCTCCGCTCCCTCGGTGCCCTCGTTGCCGTGAATGTAGACGCCGAACGGTCGCCCCCGCGTCGAGTCGAGGAGCTGGTAGTAGGCGCAGTCGAATGCGTGCTTCATGGCACCGCTGAGGTACCCGAGGTTGGCCGGCGTGCCTAGCACGTAGCCGTCGGCCTCCAGCATCTCGACCGGCGATACGGTGAGCGCCGGGCGGCGAATGACCTCGACGCCCTCGATATCGGGGTCGGTCGCACCGGCGACAACCGCCTCGAACATCTCCTGGCAGTGCGGCGACGGGGTGTGGTGCACGATCAGCAGGCGCGGCACTAGCTGGCCTTATCCCTATTAGCGGGGTATTCGCCCAAATCCTGCTTGAGCGCCCCGGACAGGTAACCGAAGTTGGCCGTGGTGCCGAACAGGTACCCGTCGGCGTCGAGCATGTCGGGAAGCGTTGCGGCCAGGGCTGGCCTGGCGATCACGTCGACACCCTCAATCTCGGGGTCGTTGGCCCCGGCCAGCACCGCCTCCAGCAGCTCTCGGGTGGTCGGCGACGGGGTGTGGTGCACGATGAGCAGGGTCTTGGTCATTGCCGTGCCTGCGGCTCCTTTCCAGGCTCAGGGCCGTTTTCATGGCTTCGCGGGCCCGGCGGCGATCCCCCGCGTAGTCGTAGCCCCTGGCCAGCCGGTACCAGCGACGCCAGTCGTCGGGGTCGTCTTGCAGTTCGGCGCGCACCATGTCGAACAGCGCGTCGGCCGCGGCGCGTTCGATGCGGCCGGACGGCCGTCGCGGCAGCGCGCTGACGTCGAGTTCCATTCCGTCGTCGGCGATCAGCCTGGCCAGCTTCTGGTGGGCGAATCCGGCCCTCAGGGTGGCGATCATCGCCCACAGTCCGATGACGGGCATGAGCAGCAGGGCCAGTCCCAGGCCCATGGCGGCAGCTCGACCCGAGCCGATCAGCGTGACAGCGATGCGGCCCAGCAGGACGAAGTACACCAGCATGGCCGCACACATGAAAGCGATCAGCAGCTGAATGCGCATGGTGCGCGCCGTGCCCGTCATTGCCCCGTCACTGACGCGTCATTGCAGGTCGAGCAACGGCTCGATGCCCACGGTGAGGCCGGGGCGCTCCCCGATGCGACGCACCGCCAACAGCACCCCGGGCACAAACGAGGTGCGGTCGAGGCTGTCGTGCCGAATAGTCAACGTCTCTCCTTGGGTACCGAACAGCACCTCTTGGTGAGCGACCAGCCCGGCCAGCCGCACCGCGTGCACCGGGATGCCGTCGACGTCGGCGCCACGGGCTCCGGGCAGGCTGGTGCTGGTGGCATCGGGATTGGGCGGCAAGCCTTTTCGAGCCTCGGCAATCAGCATGGCAGTACGCGTCGCCGTGCCCGACGGGGCATCGGCCTTGTTCGGGTGATGCAACTCGATGACCTCGGCCGAGTCGAAGAACCGGGCGGCCTGTTTGGCGAAATGCATGCACAGCACCGCCCCGATCGCGAAGTTCGGCGCGATCAGCACCGCCGTCTCCGGCTTGTCGGCCAGCCACGACTCCACCTGCTGCAGCCGCTCCGCGGTGAAGCCGGTGGTCCCGACCACGGCATGAATCCCGTTGGCAATCAAGAACTCCAGATTGTCCATCACGACGTCGGGGTGGGTGAAGTCGATGACCGCCTCGGTGTTGCCGTCGGTCAGCAGACTCAGCGGATCACCGGCGTCCACCTCGGCCGACAGGGTCAGATCTTCGGCGGCCCGGACCGCCGCCACCATCGTCGCTCCGACTTTGCCCTTGGCTCCCAGCACACCTACCCGCATCTGGTGAAGCCTACTGCGGCCGCTGTTTCCGCGAACGCGCGTGTTCGTCCCCCGAATCACCGTCGACGACGCGTCATCGGGAAACCGATCGACGCGCTCTCCCGCGAAGGGCCGACGCCCACCATCCGCTGATATCGAGTCAGGGTTGCAGCCTGTCGAGCCGGCCGTTGGTGATGCGGATCCGGTTGTGCAGCCGGTTCTGGCGGCCCTGCCAGAATTCGACGACGTGGGGGGCGATACGGTAACCACCCCACTGCGGCGGCACCGGAATCTGGTCCTGGTCGGCGAAGCGACGCGTCACCTCCGCGAGCTGCTCGTCGAGCTCGGGGCGGGAACCGACGGGTCGCGACTGCTGCGATGCCCACGCACCCAGCTGGGCACCGCGGGGGCGCTTGGACCAATACTCGAAAGTCTCCTCGGCGCTGACCTTGGTGACCGCACCGCGCACGTGGGCCTGGCGGCCCAACTCGTACCAGGGGAAGGTTGCCGACGCATATGGTGTCGCAGCGAGCTGCTGACCCTTTTCCGACGCGTAACTCGTAAAGAAAACCACACCCGACTCATCCAGTAATTTGCAGAGCACCGAACGGCTCACCGGCTTTCCGTCGGCAACAGTGGCCACCACCATCGCATTAGGCTCAATCACGCCGGCACGTTGCGCATCGCTCATCCACCGGCGGAGCAACACGTGCCAGCCGGCGTCGAGCCAGTGGAAGTCCAAATCGTCGCAACCGTCCTTTTCCGGACCGTATTCGCCACGCATCCTTGCCAACTCGTCGTCGTTAAGTTCGACGACCTGGGAGTTATCGTCCATCCCGACCTCCGGTGCTCCGCGAGCTTATCCCGCAATGGTCACATAAGATTCTTTGCTACCGACCGTGCTGCCGGTAAGCCGAACGGCGCTCATTGGATTGCATAATCGATAACACGGAATTCCTACCATATTATGATTTGATGCAGTCGCCGAAGGCACCGGATTTGTGTTACTGCTGCACAGTGTTGTGGGTTGTTCGGTAACGGTTTCGCCGCCGTTTGCACTGGCTGCTTGTCGGTAGCGACACGAGCCGAACGAGCCGCGCGATGGCAGTTGTAGTGGAGATTGGAGACACCATGGATGATGCGGGTAGCCCGGCGACCGGTACGGCGCGGGTCAAGCGTGGGATGGCCGAGATGCTCAAGGGCGGGGTGATTATGGACGTCGTCACCGCGGAGCAGGCCCGCATCGCCGAGGGCGCCGGCGCGGTCGCGGTGATGGCGCTGGA